>JBGQEX010000261.1:0-5679 GCA_041496605.1 Piscinibacter sp. | reverse complement strand
GCATCTCAGAAGCCCTCCTCAACCAATTCGGCTGCGCGGATCAGGGCCCGCGCCTTGGCCTCGGTTTCCTTCCATTCCAGCTCGGGCACCGAGTCGGCCACGATGCCCGCTGCCGCCTGAACATACAAGGTCTGGTCCTTGACGATGCCGGTGCGAATGGCGATCGCCACGTCCATGTCGCCGGCAAAACTCAGGTAGCCGCAGGCGCCGCCGTAGATGCCGCGCTTGACCGGCTCCAGCTCGTCGATGATTTCCATCGCACGGATTTTCGGCGCACCGGTCAGTGTGCCGGCGGGGAAGGTGGCTTTCAGCACATCGAGGCTCGTCATGCCGTCCTTCAACAGCCCTTCGACGTTGCTGACGATGTGCATCACATGCGAATAGCGTTCGACGACAAAGGCCTCGGTCACCTTCACGCTGCCGGTCTTGGCGATGCGGCCGATGTCGTTGCGCGCCAGGTCGATCAGCATCAGGTGCTCGGCGCGCTCCTTCGGGTCGGCGGAGAGTTCCGCTTCCAGCACCTTGTCCTGCTCCGGCGTGGCGCCGCGCGGTCGCGTGCCGGCCAACGGGCGGATCGTCACCTTGTCGCCTTCGGGCGTGTGTTCCTGGCGCACCAGGATCTCGGGCGACGCCCCGACGATCTGGAAGTCGCCCATGTCGTAGAAGTACATGTACGGCGACGGGTTCAGCGAGCGCAGCGCGCGGTACAGGCTCAACGGCGACTCGGTGTAGCGCTTGCGCAGCCGCTGGCCGACCTGCACCTGCATCATGTCGCCGGCGGCGATGTACTCCTTGGCTTTCAGCACCGCGGCCAGGTAATCGTCCTTCGCGAACTCGCGCTCCACGCCATGCGCCGGGCCGCGCTTGACGGCCGGCGCGGTGACGCTGTACTTGAGCTTGTCGGCCAGCTCGGCCAAGCGACGCTTGGCCTTGTGGAACGCCTCGGGTTCGGCCGGGTTGGCGTAGACGATCAGGTAAAGCCGGCCCGAAAGGTTGTCGATGACCGCCAGCTCTTCGCATTGCAGCAACAGGATGTCGGGCGTGTCGATGCCGCCGCTTTTGTGCGTCTTGGCGAGCTTGGGCTCGATGAAGCGCACCGCGTCGTAGCCGAAGTAGCCGGCCAGCCCGCCGCAAAAGCGCGGCAGCCCCGGACGCAGCGCGACCTTGAAGCGCTGTTGGTACTCGGCGATGAAGTCGAGTGGGTTGCCGTCGTGCGTTTCGACCACCACGCCGTCGGTGACCAGTTCGCTCTTGAAACCGGTCGCACGCAGCAGCGTGCGCGCCGGCAGCCCGATGAACGAATAGCGCCCGAAGCGCTCGCCGCCCACCACCGATTCGAGCAGGAAGCTGTGCTTGCCGCCGCCCGAACCATAGGCCAGCTTCAGGTACAGCGACAGCGGGGTTTCCAGGTCGGCGAAGGCTTCCGCGATCAGCGGAATGCGGTTGTAGCCTTGCCCGGCGACGCTCTTGAATTCAAGTTCGGTGATCACGTTCTGGGCCCTCCACAGCCCGGCGTGGACAGGTGGTGTCCACAGGGTGATGCGATGTCGGAAAGTTCGGTGACTCGAGCGTCACCGGTGGAGCCGAAGGGCATGCTCTTTGAATGAGCCGCAGCCCGCGGCGAAACAAACCTGTGCGCGCTCAGGCGCGCTTGGACAGGCCCCGCCAGGGCCATGCTCCCCGGTCGTGCGACCCCTTGGTTTGTTTGCGCGGTGTGAACATGCGAAAAGTGTAGCAGGGCGCAGGTCTCGGATGGGCTGCGAAGCGGGATCGTGACTTTGTGAATGGACAAGCACGGTCGTGCGAAGTCACACTCCGTGACTTTTTCGGACCCACCGGTCCACCGTCACAGGAGATGCGTCGTGATCCGTCGCTTGAGCGTTCTTGCCCTTCTCGCCGGCAGCCTGGCCCTGCCGCTCACCGCCCGCGCGCAGACCACTGAGGTCGCCGGCGTGAAGTACGACAACTCGCTGCAATTGGCCAATGCGAAGCTGCAGCTCAACGGCGCCGGCGTGCGCTACAAGGCCGTGTTCAAGGTGTACACCGCGGGCTTGTATCTCGGCACCAAGGCCGCTACCCCCGAAGCGGTGCTGGCCACCAACGGGCCGCGCCGCCTGCACATCGTGATGCTGCGCGACATCGACGGCAACGAGTTGGGCAAGCTGTTCACCAAGGGCATGGAGCAAAACACCTCGCACGAGGAGTTCGCCAAGGTGATCCCCGGCATCATCAAGATGGGCGAGATCTTTGCGCAGCGCAAGCGACTGTCCAGCGGCGATTCGTTCTCGATCGACTTCGTTCCCGGCACCGGCGTGACGCTGCTCGTCAACGGCAAGACGCTGGCCGAGCCGATCAAGGAGCCCGAGTTCTTCAACGCGCTGATGCGGATCTGGCTCGGCAAGTCACCCGCCGACTCGCAACTGAAGGACGCCCTGCTGGGCAGGAGCGCCGCCGCGCGAGACCCGTTCAACAGCTGAGCGGCAGTTCGTCGAGGCGATCGACGAAGGCGTCGGCATCGACCGCGCGAATCGGCTCGCCGTGGTTGTAGCCGTAGGTCACCAGCACCACCGGACAACCCGCGGCGCGCGCGGCCAGCGCGTCGTTGCTGGAGTCGCCCACCATCAGCGTGCACGCCGGCTCGCTGCCCAAGGCCTCGCAGGCCTTGAGCAAGGGCAGCGGGTCGGGCTTGCGGCGCTCGAACGCGTCGCCGCCGTAGACCACCGAGAAGTACGCCTCGAGCCCCTTTCGGCGCAGCAACACGCGCGCAAACGCAGTCGGCTTGTTGGTCAAGCAGGCCAGCTTCATGCCGCATTCCCGCATGCGCAGCAGGCCCTCGTTCACGCCGGCAAACACCTCGGCATGGTCGCCGTTGACCCGCGCATAGTGATGCTGATAGCGCGCCCAGGCCTCGTCGTAGAGCGCCGGCGCCGCACCCACCTCCGTCAGCGTGCTGCGGATCAGGTGTTCCGAGCCTTTGCCGACCGTGCGTTCGACGAACGTGCGATCCACGTTCGGCAGACGCAGCGCCGTCAATGTCTCGTTCAACACGAAGACGAAGTCGCCGAGGGTGTCGATCATCGTTCCGTCGAGGTCGACGATGGCTGCCTGCCAATCGGTGGAGATCACCATGTGGCGGGCCGTGCTACGCGCACCCAGCGACTCGGCTCAGCACAGCCTCAGGGCCGAACCTGATCGATCCGCAGCGACACGTTGGCCGCGCCGAGTTGGATCGTCTCGCTGGCACCGATCAGGTCACCCGCCGCCGGCGTGGCGTCACCGCTGCGCGAGATGCGCGCCTCGATGCGCAATTTCGACGCGCTCGACAGCTTGTACTGCGGGCTCACGGCCATCGAGTCGTCGAGCTTGAAGTTCAACGGCAAGTCGGCCACCCGAGCCCGCTGCACGGCGAGCGGCATGCGCGGGCCTTCGGCGGCACGGGCGAACACGAACACCGTGTCGGTGGGCAGCGTCTTGGACGCCAGCGCAGGCGCCAGGCTCACGCTGCCGCTGACGGTGGCGCCTGCGGCGACAACTGCCACCGGCGCAGCAGTCGCCGCGGCGGCCGACGGCGCCTTCGCGTTCGGGTCGCGGATCTCGGCCAGCGTCTTGACCAGCCATTTTGCGTCGTCGGACTCGGGCGGCAACTGCTTCAGCAGGCGTTCCCAGTGGATGCTCGCTTGCGGGAAGTCGCGGCGCTTGTAGGCGGCGGTGGCCGCCAGCGACAAGGCCATGCCGTTGTCCGGATCCAGCTTGAGCGCGGTCATCACCAGTTCGAGCGGCTTGCCTTCGAGCTTGCCGCCGGTGCTGGCGGCCATCACGTCGGCGTATTCGGCCAGCAGCACCGGGTCGCGGTTCAAGCTGTCGCCGATGCGCGCGAAGGCGTTTTGCGATTCGCCGAACCGACCGAGGGCGCGATACGAACGTGCCAGCATGGCCCAGCCTTTGGGGTCGTTGGGGTTCTTCGCGAGCCGCGCGGCCAGCGCGTTCAGCATCTGGTCGATCTCGTCGGCGGTGACCTGGTGCCGGGGGGCTGCCGCGCCCGGCTGCAATGCCGCCGGCGTGCCGAGCCAGGCATACAAGGCCGTGGCGAGCAGGGGAACGGCGAACGCCAGGATCATTGCCGTGTGCTGGTTGCGCACGCTCTGCGCCAGCGGCACGTCGGCGAGCGCCGTGTCGTCGAGCAAGCGACGCTGCAATTCCGCCCGCGCCGGTTCATAGTCGGCACTGGCGATCGTTCCGGCCGCGAGGTCGCGTTCAAGTTCGCTCAGCTGGTCGCGGTAGATGCCCGCGTTGATCTCGCGCGTCGTCGCCACCTCGTCGTTACGCCGGCGTTGCCACGGCCGCAGCAGCAGCAGCACGGTCAGGCACACCAGTGCGACGGCGGCAAACAAGAAGGCCCCCATCATTGGTCCCCCGCCAGCAGCGCGGCCGCCTTGCTCTGCTCCTCGACCGACAGCGTTGCGTCGGGCACGCGGCGCCGGCGCAGGAACAGCACCAGGCCCACCAGGCCGGCGCCCCCCAGGGCGAACGGCCCGCCCCACAACAGCCAGGTGGTCGGCTTCAGCGGCGGGCGGTAGCGCACGAAGTCGCCATAGCGGCTGACCAGGAATTCCATGATTTCCTTGTCGGTCTTGCCCTGCTTGATCAACCCGCGGATCTCGCGACGCAGGTCTTGCGCCAGGTCGGCGCGCGAGCCGGCCAGCGACTCGTTCTGGCACACCAGGCAGCGCAATTCGTCGGCGATGGCGATGAGCCGCTGCTCAACCGCTTCGTCTTCGGCCAGCGGCGTCGCCTCCTTGGCCTGCGCCACCAGGGCCGCCCAGGCCAGCATCCAGATGCCCAGCCATCTCATCGCTGCAACTCCCGGATCAAGGGCAGGATCTTGGCCTGCAACACCTCGGGCGTCACCGGCCCGATCTGCTTGAAGCGGATGGCGCCGACCTTGTCGATCACATAGGTCTCGGGCACGCCGTAGACACCGTAGTCGATGCCGACGCGGCCATCGGCGTCCACGGCCGACAACACATAGGGGTTGCCCATCTCGACCAGCCAGCGACGCGCATCGGCGCGTGTGTCCTTGTAGTCGAGTCCGACGAGCGGCGCGACGCCGGACTTCGCGAAGTCGAGCAGCACCGGGTGTTCCTGGCGGCACGACACGCACCACGAGGCCCACACGTTGAGCAGCCACACCTTGCCGAGCATGTCGCGCGGCGCGAAGGCCTTGGCCGCCTGGGTCGCGTCGCTGTCGAGTTGCGGCAGCGAGAACGCCGGCGCCGCCTTGCCGACCAGCGGCGACGGCACCTCGTGCGGGTCGCGGTTCAGCCCGACGGCCAGGAACACCACCAGCACCAGGAACAGCGCCAGCGGAATCAGGAAACGCTTCATGCAGGAACTCCATGCACCACCGGGCGACGCTGCTTGAGCCGGTAGCGCCGGTCGCTCGCCGCGAGCACACCACCGAAGGCCATCAACAGGCACCCACCCCAGATCCAGTCGACGAAGGGCTTGTAGTACACGCGCACGCTCCAGGCCGAGGCGGCGCCGTTGCCGTCGAGCGGCTCGCCGAGCGAGACATAGACATCACGCGTGAAGCCGCTGTCGATCGCCGTCTCGGTCATCGGCATTTCCGACGAGAAGTAGTTGCGCTTCTCGGGGTAGAGATGGCGCAGCACGCTTGCG
>JBGQEX010000260.1:0-5687 GCA_041496605.1 Piscinibacter sp. | reverse complement strand
GTTTTCGCGCCGCCAGCTCGTCGCGCTTGAGCGCACCGATGCCATGCTCGGCGGAAATCGACCCGCCGTGGGCGATGACGGCGTCATAGACGATCGTGTTGACCGCAGCCTCGTTGGCACACAGGAACTCGGCCGGCGCCACGCCGTGCGGCGCCTGCACGTTGTAATGCAGGTTGCCGTCGCCCAGGTGTCCGAAGTTGACCAGGCGCACGCCCCTGAACGCGGCGCGCAGGGCCGCGTCGGTGCTGGACACGAAGGCCGGGATGCGCGACACCGGCAATGCGATGTCGTGCTTGACGTTGAGACCCTCTTCGGCCTGCGCGAGCGGAATCGACTCGCGCAGGTGCCACATCGCGTGCGACTGCTCCAGGCTTTCCGCGACAGCCGCATCGCTGATCTCGCCGGCCTCGAGCGCCGATTCGAGCAAACCCTCGAACAGCGCGCGCGCATGCGACTCGCCCTCGGTGTCGGCCTGCTCCAGCAGCACCATCCACGGCGCCGGCGGAAGCGGTTGCGCGAGCTGCGGGAAGTGCTGCCGAACCAGGCCCAGCGCAAACTCGCCCATGACTTCGAAGCCGGTCAGGCCCGCGCCCAGCCGCGCCTGTGCGCGCTGCAACAGGCGCACTGCTGCGTCGAGTGTGGGCAGGGCGGCCAGCGCAGTCATCACGGCGGCTGGCCGCGGATACAGTTTCAACGTGGCCCCTGTGATGATGCCGAGCGTTCCTTCGCTGCCGATGAATAGGTCACGCAGGTCGTAGCCGGTGTTGTCCTTGCGCAATCCCGACAGGCCGTCCCACACCTCGCCCGCAGCGGTCACCACTTCGATCCCCAGGCACAGGTCGCGCGCATTGCCATAGCGCAGCACCTGCGTTCCGCCGGCGTTCGTGGCAAGGTTGCCGCCGAGCGTGCAACTGCCTTCGGCGGCCAGGCTCAGCGGATAAAGCAGGCCCTGCGCGGCAGCGGCTTCCTGTACCGTCTGCAGCACGCAGCCGGCGTCCACCGTCATCGTGAGGTTGGCGACGTCCACGGCGCGGATGCGGTTCATCCGGGTCAGGCTGAGCAGCAGCTGCGTGCCGCTCGCATCGGGCACCGACCCGCCCACCATGCCCGTGTTGCCGCCTTGCGGAACGATACCGACGCCGTGCGCCGAGCAGGCTTGCACGACGGCCGCCACCTCGTTGGTCGAACCCGGGCGCACCACGGCCAACGCGCGTCCGTGGTAGCGGCGACGCCAGTCGATCTCCCACGCGGACAAGTCGCCGTCAGTCAGTACATGGCGCTCGCCGACTGCGCGTACCAGGTCGTCCAGCAGGCTCACTGCGCCGCCTCCTTCGCACTGCGCAGGCGCCAGCGCACATGCGTCGCACAGGCAGCGAACAAGGCCACGCACAGCACGACTTCGATGCTCGCCAGCACCGCGCTGGATCCGCTGTCACTGGTCGCGCGCACGACACCCTCGGTGAAATAGACCCACACCAGCAGGCTGACCCAGCGATAGGTGTACATGCGGTTCTTCAGTAGGCCGGCCAGCGGTACGGCCAGCGGCAGCACCTTCAGCACCAGCGTGCGGTTGCCGGTGGGCGCGAGCCACAGCTCCCACATCATGCCGAGCACGATCAGCGCGAGCAGGCTCGCGACCGCGATGGCGCGGGTCCAGACAACAGCGGCGGGCAGGGCGGGTGCGTCGTTCATCGCTGGCTATGATGCCAGCAATGAATTTCTCGACGACCCTTCGCAACACCTGGCAACTGCATGTGGCTCGCGCGCTGCAGACGCTGCAGACCTGGCCCTGGCTCGACACGCTGAAGACACTTTTGCAGCGCTTTCGCGAAGACCGGCTCGGCATCACGGCGAGCAGCCTCACGTTCACGACGCTGATTTCGCTGGTGCCGCTGGTCACGGTGATGCTCGCGTTGTTCTCGGCGTTTCCGATGTTCTCCACCTTCCAAGGGGCGCTGGAAAAGTACTTCCTGCAGTCGCTGGTGCCCGACAGCATTGCGAAGCCGGTGCTTTCGGCGCTGACGCAGTTCGCCAACAAGGCGAACCGGCTCGGCACCGTGGGCCTGGTGTTCCTGCTGTTCACCGCACTCGCGCTGATCCTCACCATCGATCGCACGCTGAACTCGATCTGGCGCGTGCGCACGCCGCGTCCGATCGCGCAGCGCGTGCTGGTGTACTGGGGTGCGGTGACGCTCGGGCCGCTGCTGCTCGGCGTGAGCCTGACCATCACCTCCTATGCGATCTCGGCGTCCAAGGGAATCGTCGGGTCGCTGCCGGGCGGAGTCGAGCTGCTGCTCGAGGCCTTGGAGTTCCTGCTGCTGGCCGCCGGCATGGCGGGCCTGTTTCACTACGTGCCCAACACGCACGTGAGATGGCGCCACGCGCTCGCCGGTGGACTGTTCGTCGCGGTCGGCTTCGAGTTGGCCAAGCGCCTGCTCGCCTGGTACCTGCGGCAAGTGCCGACCTATGCGATGGTCTATGGCGCATTTGCAACCGTGCCGATCTTCCTGGTGTGGATCTACCTCGGCTGGGTCATCGTGCTGCTGGGCGCTGTGATCGCGGCCTATGCGCCGAGCCTGCAGATGCACGCGGTGCGCCGCCCCGACATGCCGGGCGCGCGCTTCCAACTGGCGGTGGCAGTGTTGCGCACGCTGGCTGCCGCGCGCGACGGCGCCAAGCACGGCCTGCGCTCCGAAGACATGGCGCAAGCATTGCGCGCCGACCCGCTGCAGACCGACCCGATTCTCGATGCGCTGGTTGGAATCGACTGGGTCGGCCGCCTCGACGAGGCCGGCAGCGCACGCTATGTGCTGTTGAGCGACCCGGCGCTCACTCCGGCGGCGCCGCTGCTGTCCTTGCTGCTGCTCGATCGGTCACCGGCGATGGGTGTGTTCTGGCGTCGAGCCGGCTTCGATGCCATGACACTGCGTGAGCTGCTCGAGCACTGACGTACCGCCGCGCCCACGGCCGCGCTACGGCATCGTCACCGCCTGCGCGCTGGCGCAGTGCATCACCCGGTTCTTGCCCAGGTGCTTGGCCGCATACATCGCGTCGTCGGCGAGTTGCAGCAGCTTCATCGGGTGCTGCGAATCGGCGGGTGCCAACGCATAGCCGATGCTCGCGCTGATGAGTGGCGACAGGCCGAGTGGCAAGGTCGCATCGCGTACGGCCGCAAGCATGTGCAGCGCCAATGCCTGTGCGCCGGCCGCGTCGCGCACCGGGGCCAGCACCAGGAATTCGTCACCGCCGAATCGCCCGACCGCGTCTTCGGCGCGCACCGCCGCTTGCAAGGCTGCGGCCACGTCGACGAGCAGCTTGTCGCCTTCGCGGTGGCCGAGCCGATCGTTGACGTTCTTGAAGCCGTCGAGGTCGACGAAGAACAGTGCGACCGGTGTCGCCAAGGCATCGAGCAGGGCCGCCTCGATGCGGTCCATCATGGTTCGCCGGCTCAGCACGTCGGTGAGCGCGTCGCGCTCGACGCTGCGCTTGAGCCGTTCCTGCGCCATCGTCAGCTCGTGCACGTCGATGGTCACCGTGTACAGGCCGCGCACCTGGCGCCGCGCATCGAAGTCGGGCACGTAGCTGGTGCGCAGCCAGCGCGGCCCTTGCGGCAGGCGATCGACCAGGCGCGTGTACTGCACCGTCTGCCCCTTCATCGCGCGCTCGAAGAATGGCGCATGTTCGGCCCAGCGCTTGGGGCCGCGCACCTCGCCGATATGGCGGCCGAGCAGCTGGTCGGGCGTCTGCCCGGTGGCGTCGCAATAGGCCTTGTTGACGAAACGCAGCACATGGTCGCGGTCGACATAGGTCAGCGGGTAGGGAATGTTTTCGGTGAAGCGGTCCAGCCGCTCGCGTGCGGCCTCGAGCGCCTCGCGCGCGACCACGTCTTCATGGATGTCGAAGGCGATGGTGAAGACACCTTCTACCCGGCCGCTCGGATCGACGTCCGGAAACACCTGGATGCGTGCCCAGCGCGCCGACTGGTAGCCGTGCGACAGGCGGCGCTCGTAGTGCACCGTGCGGCCCTGGAAGGCCTCGCGGAACGCCGGTTCGGCGCGTTGCCACGCTTCGTCGCCGTACAGCTCGCGCAAGCTGCGGCCGAGCAGCTGGTCACGTGTACGTTGGGCCCAGGCAAGGTAGGGCGTATTGCAGAACACCAGGCGGCTCTGCGCATCCCAGCGGCCGATCGGCAGATCGATCGCATCGACCAGCCGTTCGCTGTGGGAGAGGCGTTGCGCCTCCTGCATGTCGCTCGCGGTCATCGGGGTCGCCGGCGTCTGGTGGTGTCAGATTCTCAGAACGGAATGCGCCCGATCCAGATGTCCTTGTACATCACCCAGTCGCCCATGAAGCTGTACAGCGGGCGCTTGAACGATGCCGGCTTGTTCTTCTCGAACACGAAGTGCCCGATCCAGGCGAAGCCGTAGCCACACAGCAGGCCGTACAGCAGGTACTGGGGCTGAGCCCGGCCGAAGGCAGTGGCCAGGCACACGAGCGCGAGCGTGGAGCCGACGAAATGCAGCCGGCGGCAGACGCGGTTGCTGTGCTCACCAAGGTAGAACGGGTAGAACTCCGCGAAGCTCCTGAACGACTTCGGATCGGTGGCGGTGCTGACGGTGTTCATCGAGCGCCTCTTGCGCGATTCATGCCAATGCACTGCGCAGGACATTCAACACCTCGTCGGGCAGCTCCTGCATCAGGGAATGCCCGCCGGGCAGCGTGACCACCCGGGCCTTCAGCGCCGCCGCGATCTCGCGCGCCGCTTTGGGCGCGGTCATCTGGTCTTGCGCGCCGAGGATGAGGGTCACCGGGCAGTGCACCTGGGCGGCCGCTTCCATGCCATGGGCATAGCGGTTGCAGACCTCGAAGTCGTGCTGGAACAGATTGCAGTCATGCTGGCCTGCCTGCATGCGCCGCATCAGCACGCGATTCGAACCGTGCAGCCAGGTTCCGGGGCCCGGGTACGACGGCTTGGCCGCGGTGGTCGAGAACGAGAACGCATTGACCATGTCGATCGCCGTCAGCGGCGCATCGCGCGCCGTCGCCAACAGCGCGTCCGAGACCTTCATCGGATACGCCGTGCCGACCATCACGAGACGGCTGACACGTGGGGCGGCTTGGGCGGACCCCGCTGCCTCCAGCGCGATCAGCGAGCCCATGCTGTGGCCCACGAGCGCGGCGTGCTGCACGTCGGCCGCATCGAGCAAGGCCAGGGTCCAGTGGGCGAGCGCTTCAATGCTGGGCAGCACCGGCCCCGCGTTGCGCCCGTGGCCAGGCTGGTCGATCGCCAACGCCGAGTGGCCATGGTGCGCAACCCAGCGCGCGAGCAGGGTCCACACGCTGTGGTCGTGCAGAGCGCCGTGGATGAAGACGACGCAGGGCAGCGTCGGATCGAAGGGCTTGCCGCCGGTGTAGGCATAGGCCGTGCGGCCGTCGACGTTCAGCTCCATCAGGCAACCGCCCTCTGTGCGGCCTTCAGCGCACGCTTTAGGTCGTCGATCAGGTCATCCGGGTCTTCGAGCCCGATCGAAAGGCGGATCGTTCCGGGCGTGACGCCGGCCTGGGCGAGTGCGGCGTCGTCCATGCGGAAATGGGTCGTCGACGCCGGGTGGATCACCAGCGAGCGGCAGTCGCCGACGTTCGCCAGGTGCGAAAAGATCTTCAGCGCCTCGATGAACGCCTTTCCC
>JBGQEX010000259.1:0-5704 GCA_041496605.1 Piscinibacter sp. | reverse complement strand
GGACTACCAGGGTATCTAATCCTGTTTGCTCCCCACGCTTTCGTGCATGAGCGTCAGTGTTAACCCAGGGGGCTGCCTTCGCCATCGGTGTTCCTCCACATATCTACGCATTTCACTGCTACACGTGGAATTCCACCCCCCTCTGCCACACTCAAGTCTCCCAGTTTCAAACGCAGTTCCCAGGTTAAGCCCGGGGCTTTCACATCTGACTTAAGAAACCGCCTGCGCACGCTTTACGCCCAGTAATTCCGATTAACGCCTGCACCCTACGTATTACCGCGGCTGCTGGCACGTAGTTAGCCGGTGCTTCTTCTTCAGGTACCGTCATCAATCCGTGGTATTAGCACGAACCATTTCGTTCCTGCCGAAAGAGCTTTACAACCCGAAGGCCTTCTTCACTCACGCGGCATGGCTGGATCAGGCTTTCGCCCATTGTCCAAAATTCCCCACTGCTGCCTCCCGTAGGAGTCTGGGCCGTGTCTCAGTCCCAGTGTGGCTGGTCGTCCTCTCAGACCAGCTACAGATCGTCGGCTTGGTAGGCTTTTACCCCACCAACTACCTAATCTGACATCGGCCGCTCCAATAGCGCGAGGTCTTGCGATCCCCCGCTTTCACCCGTAGGTCGTATGCGGTATTAATCCGGCTTTCGCCGGGCTATCCCCCACAACTGGGCACGTTCCGATGTATTACTCACCCGTTCGCCACTCGCCACCAGGATTGCTCCCGTGCTGCCGTTCGACTTGCATGTGTAAGGCATGCCGCCAGCGTTCAATCTGAGCCAGGATCAAACTCTTCAGTTCGATCTTGAATGTTTGCTCAAAGAATTGAAGTGAACTTCACTTCAGTGAGCGTTTAAGGTCCAGTAGACCTCGAGTCTTGCGATTGCTCACAAGCCTCTTGGCACTCGCCTTCAAACGCCCACGCTTATCGGCTGTTAGTTTTTAAAGAGCTTGCCTTGCGGCATTTGCTGATCAACTTGCAGTTATCAGCTGAGAGAGCGATTCTGACATGTTTTTTTAATCCCTGTCAAACACTCGGCTTTCTCGCGCTTCGCTGACGGTGAGCTGGCTACTGCTTGTTAGCGGCATCCGCCGTGTTCAGCGAAGTCGGCCACTATAGCACCTTTTCGCAACGCTCCGCAAACGGGACGCGTCGAATGCTCAGGCCGTCACGGCTGCCGGCGCTGCCGGCGCGTTTGCCAGAACCCGATGCACCTCGGCACAAGCCGCTTGCGGGTCGTCGGCGCGCAACACCTGCTCGATACGCCCGGCCCAGCGCTGGGCATCAGTGCGCAAGACGCGCTGCTTCACGGACGCGATCTGCGACGGATGCATTGAGAAGCTGCGCAATCCCATGGCGAGCAACAGCTCGGTGAAAGCAGGGTCCCCGGCCATCTCGCCGCAGACGCTGACCCCCTTGCCCGCGGCGCGCGCTTGCGCAATGGTCTGTGCGACCAAGGCAAGAACCGCCGGATGCCACGGGTCGTACAGGTGTGCCACCGCCTCGTCGGAGCGGTCGATAGCCAAGGTGTACTGGATCAGATCGTTGGTGCCAATAGAGACGAAGTCGAACAAACGCAGAAAGTTGGGCAGCGCCAGAGCGGCGGCGGGAACTTCGACCATGGCGCCGACTTCGACGTGGGTGAAGGGTTTGCCAGCCTCGGTCAGCTGCAGCCTGGCGCGAGCCAGCGCCTCGAGCGTCTGCCGCGCCTCGCTCAGGTGAGCGACCATCGGGATCAGCAGCCGCACCTTGCCGTAGGCGCTGGCACGCAGGATGGCGCGCAACTGCTGTCGGAACATACCCGGCTCGGACAGGCTCCAGCGAATCGCGCGCAGCCCGAGCGCCGGGTTCAGCGCATGCTCGTGGCGCAGTTCGCTGACGGACATGCGCTCCATCGGCTTGTCGGCCCCGATATCCACGGTGCGAATCGTGACCGGCAAGCCTTTCATCGCTTCGACGGCAGCGCGATAGGCTTCAAACTGCTCGTCTTCACCCGGCAGCTCGCCGCCCCGATTCATGAACAGGAATTCGCTGCGGAACAGGCCGACACCGACCGCCCCGGCCTCGAGCGCCGCCAGGGCGTCCCCGGGCAGCTCGATGTTCGCCAGCAGCTCGACGCGCTCACCATCTAGCGTGACCGCCGGCGTATGGCGCAGCCGCGACAGCCGGGCGCGCTCGAGTTCGCTCTGGCGCTGGCGGAAGCGGTACTCCTCGAGCACGATCGGTGAGGGGTTCACGATCACGATGCCGGCGTCACCATCGATGACGACCCAGTCGTCCTGCCGGATGATGCGACTGGCCTCGCGGGCGCCGACAACGGCGGGAATGTCCAGGCTGCGGGCCACGATGGCGGTGTGCGAGGTCTTGCCGCCCACATCGGTGATGAAGCCGGTGAATACGCTGCGCTTGAATTGCAGCATGTCGGCCGGGGCGATGTCGTTGGCGATCAGCACCAGTGGGTCTTCACCAGCGAAATCGCGTGCGTCGGGCGCGGCACCGCGTGCCGGAGCAAACGAGTTCGACGGCCCGCGGCTCATGGCACGCAACAACCTCTCGACCACCTGCTCGAGGTCGGCTTTGCGCTCGCGCAGGTAGTCGTCTTCCATCTCGTCGAACTGGCGCGCCAACACCTCGAGCTGGGCCGACAGTGCCCATTCGGCGTTGTAGTGCCGTTCGCGGATCCACTGCTTGGTGGCGCCGGTCAGGGCCTCGTCGTGCAATAGCATCAGGTGCACGTCGAGCAAGGCCGGCAACTCGGCGGGCGCATCGCCGGGCAAATCGCGCTTGAGCGCGGTCAACTCTCCGGCCACGGCGTCGCGGGCGGCGCGCATGCGCGCGATTTCGCTGTCGACGCGAGACTCGTCGATGAAATAGTGCGCGACATCGACCCGGCTGGACGCGACCAGCACGGCCCGCCCGATGGCGACGCCGCGTGAGACCGGCAATCCAAAGACCTGAAAACTCATGCGTCGATGCTAGCAGCGCCGCGCCCCGGTGGCATCCGGTTTCTCGGCTCGCCGGAAGGCGCTGTCACAACCCCGTCACCGGCAGTTCACGACCGCGTCACAGCCGCTCGTGACCATCCGAGGCGTCACCACGGAGAACGCCATGAGGGAACTGCCCTTGCCGACGATGCCGCTGTCAGAATTGCGCGCGCCCGCCGCGCCTCGGAGGTCACTTCCAGAAAGCTCAGCGACCGCCCACGCTTCCGGCCATGAAAAGGCTCGGTTTGAAGTGGTTTGGGCTCGCGATGACGATGACGTTCGGCAAGCCCAGCATCTGAGATACCTCGTTTTCGCTACCGAAATGGGAGCCCGCCTGTCGGTGCCGCAAGGGTCGCCGCCGGAACACGATGTCGACATGTTCGATGCCTACTGTGAACACCTGCTGGTGCGCGCGCTGGGCAGCGGCGAAGAGCCCGGTCCGGTGATCGGCACCTACCGTGTGCTCACCCCCGCCGCAGCGCAGCGCGTCGGCGGGCTCTACAGCGAAACCGAGTTCGACTTGACGCGACTGCGCCCGCTTCGCCCCAAGATGGTGGAACTGGGGCGCTCCTGTGTGCACCCGGCGTGGCGCTCTGGCGGCGCCATCCTGGCGCTGTGGGGAGCGCTCGCCGAATTCATGGTGCGCAACAAGCTGGACACGATGATCGGCTGCGCCAGCGTCAGCATGCGCGACGGTGGGCACGTCGCGGCCAGCTTGTGGGAACAATTGCGCCAGACGCATCTCGCGCCGATCGAATGGCAGGTGAGGCCCCGTTTGCCGCTACCGGTCGAAGAGCTCCAACGCGACCTCGAGGTCGAGGCGCCGGCGCTGATCAAGGGCTACCTGCGCTGCGGCGCCAAGGTGCTGGGGCCGCCGGCCTGGGACCCCGACTTCAACACCGCCGACCTGCCGATGCTGATGCGCATCAACGACCTGCCGCCGCGCTACCGCAAGCACTTTCTCGGCGCTTGAACCGCACCGCAGTGCGACGCCTATTCGCCTTCGCCGAACCTGTCGTTGATGAGCAGTGTCAGCGCGTTCATCGCGGCCAGCTCATCTTCACCGTCGATCTCGATCTCGACGTCAGCGCCCATTCCGGCGGCCAGCATCATCACCCCCATGATGCTCTTGGCGTTGACGCGGCGGCCGTTGCGGCTCATGAACACGTCGCTGCGAAAGCTGCTGGCCAGCTTGGTCAGCTTGGCCGATGCCCGGGCATGCAGACCGAGCTTATTGCTGATGGTGATGTTCGCTTTGATCATTCGCACCCGGTTTAAACGCTTGATTCTGCGGGCGCGAGGTGGCCACCTGCATCACCCCCTGTGTCGCGCCGGCCACCGCGCGGGCAACCAGCATGTCCAGCGGCTCGTCGGCGTAACACAGTGAGCGCCACAGCATCGGCACGTTGACGCCGGCGACCACCTTCACCTGTGCACCGTCGACGCTGCTGGCCAGTCGCTGCGCCACGTTGCACGGCGTCGCACCGAACACGTCGGTGAAGATCAACGCCTCGGGGTTGCGCACCCGAGTCAGCAGCTCGCGTGCACGCGACTCGATTTCCTCGATCGGCATGTCGGGCGGCACATCCAGCGCTTCGAGCAGCCCGATGCAGTCCGGGAAGGTATGCCCCGCCACGGCCCTCAGCGATGACGCGAGGGGCGCATGGGCAATGATGAGAAGTCCCGGCATGGTTTGCGATTATCGGCAGTTAAGGGGTGCGGGTTTCGGGCCCTCCGCCGCAACGCTGTCGTCGCAGCGCAAAAACCACACATACGACAGCGTGCAGCACACTGCCAGTAACGCAAAAGCCCCTTGAAAGGACGACTCGGTCGTCCAGCCGATGGTCTTGAAGGTGTCTACCGCCAGGCCGATGCCCCACTGCAGCAGGAAGACACCGACGAAGATGACCAGGTTGTAGGCCGACAGCGCGCGGCCCGCCAGCGCGCTGGGGAAGGCGAGCCCGATGACCGGCTGCGACAGCGACACGAAGGTGCTGGTTACGCAGAACAGTCCCCACGCCCAGGCCGTGGCATGGCGACCCAGGGCCACCGACAGCGCCAGGACCACCAGGCACACCGGAATGCCGCGGGCGATCAGCTTGTGCGCCGTCCAGCCGTGTGCATACAGGCGCGGCACCACGACGCCCCAGGTCATGAAGGTCGCCAGCATCGCCACGTTGATGCCGAACAGGCCTCGCGCCGCCTGCTGCGGAGTGAAACCGCACACCTGTGACAGCCACGGTCCCGCCCACAAGGACTGGATCGCGACCATGCCGCCATATTGGAAGAATCCCATCGGCGCGAAGCGCAGGAAGGTCGGATGCCGGAACACGGCGGCGTAGCCACCACGTTCCGGCATGGCCGGACCGGACATGCCCGTGCCACCCTCACCCGCGTGCAGCGGCGCATCGTGCGGCACCAGCCAGGCGATGGTCGCGATCGCCGCGCCGAACAGCATCGCCAGGGCCCAGAACAGCCCGCGCCAGCCGAGTGTCGGCAGCAGCCACTGCACCGGCAGCGTCGACGCCACCATGCCGAGTGAGCCGGTCATCAGCATCCAGGAGTTGGCGCGCATCTGCGCGGTGTCGCTGAAGCGGTGGCGAAACGTCGTCATCGGCGCCATCAGACAGGCACTGACACCCACGCCGATCAGCGCCCGCGCCATCGTCAGCGCGGTGAAGCTGCGCGCGATGGCGAACGCGACACAACCGGCGACGGCG
>JBGQEX010000258.1:0-5759 GCA_041496605.1 Piscinibacter sp. | reverse complement strand
CCGGCACTGAGGGCAACGACAAGAGACGCGAGAAGCAGGCGGTGTGACATGGTGTTTTCCTCGAAGGGGCTGGACTCCCCAATGAGTTGCCCCGCCGCCGCGGGAGGTTCAAGTTTTGTTCGGGTCCGCCCGCCGCACCGACCCGGCACCGGTCACCGACGTCGACACCTGGGCGTCGCCCCGGTAGTCCACATTGCCGGCGCCGGCGATCCGGGCGGCCAGGCGCTCGCTGGCGCTGACCTGGATGTTGCCGCTGCCGTCGATGGCCACATCGGCCTGCCGGCTGGCCAGCGCCAGTGCCGAATAGTTGCCCGAGCCGGCGAGCACGACGCGCTGCGACTGCACTTCGCCGCCGCCGATCACGATCTCTCCCGAGCCGTCCAGCCGGACGACGAGCGTGCGCGCGTTCAAGCGCGCCAGGTGCAGGTTCTCGCTGCCGGCCAGCAGCAGTGACAGGCCGCTCGCAGTCAGGGGGCCGATGCGGATCTCGCCGGCGCCGCGCGTTTCCAGCACGACCAGCGACTTCACCTCGAGCCGAAAACGGATCGGCAGCTGCGTTTCGATGCGGCCGGGCGCAAACCCGATGTGCAGCCGGCGTTGTCGCACCTCGGCGACGACCTTCGACAACACCGCCGGCTCGGCCTCGACGCTCAGGTGCTCGCGCTTGGTCTGTTCGATCAGCAGTTCGCCGGCGGCTTCCCAGCTCACCTCGTCGAAGCCGCTCACGGCCCGCGACTCGGTCGCAGTGGCGGCACCGTAAGCGCGCCGCCATGGCGCCGCGGCCAGCGGGGCGAGCGCCGTGCCCAGCAGCAGTTCGCGTCGCGAGATCATGGTCGGCCCAACCTTCAGCGCGGGGCCGCGGGCCACACGCGTTCATCGACCGCGCTGCGGATCAGACAGGTGGAGTTCCTCGTCTCGGCCACGAAGATCGGCTGGCCCTTGCGGTCGGTGCCGGCCATCTTGACGCCGTACTGGGCGTTGTCGGCCGGCAGTGCGACGTGGTTCTCCTCGAACAGCAAGCGCCCGAACTGCCAGCAACGAATCTGGTAGTTGCCCGATGCTTTGCTCGCCTTCTCCACCGCCGGCGGCTTGGCCGGCTGGGGGGTGTCGGTTGTCGTCACGCCGGCCAGTGCGCAGATCGGAGCCCACAGGGCAAGCCGTGCGATACGCAGCCTGGTGGCCTTACCTGGCTTGAACATGGAAGGTCTCCTGGGCCAGCGCGCCGCCCGTTGCGTTGATGAAAGCCTTCTGGATCTGGTCCATCGTGGCCGCCGAGAGCGGCTCGAAGTCGGTTCCGACCACGCCCTTCGGCAACTCGGCCATGACGTCGCGCTGGGTGGCGAAACAGGCGATCGTCTCGTTCACGCCTTTGGCGTTCATCACCAGCTGGAAGCGCATCGCACCGGGCAACTCGAGCGGCTTGGCTGCCGACACCAGCGAATCCTTGGCGAAGCGGTTCGGATAGAAGCGCGTGATGCGGGCGGTCTCGTCCTGCAGATAGCAGTAGACATGGGCGTCGCGCGTCGGCCGCACCGTGAGGCTGAACGCTTCGCCGCGTGTGAACCGCGTCTGGTTGTTCGCCGCCGACAGCGCCAGCACCAGCGGTCCGGAGGCGGGCGCGGCCGGGCTCGGCGCCGCCTGCGCCGCAGGCGGCGCCGGCGGGGGCACGCTCGCCGGCTTCGGCGGGGCGGGGATCTTCGTGTGGTCGGCGCCCAGGAAGGCGGTGAAGAAAGGTTCGTCGATCAGCGCCTCGTGGCTCATGCCCAGCGCCGTGCGGTAGTTGGAAATGGCCTCGTCGAGCGCGACGTTGAACTGGCCGTCGATCGGGCCGTCGTAAAAGGCGCGCCGGCGCAACTGGTTCTGGAAGTACGCAACGATCTCGACCTGGCTCGCCGCCATCGCGAAATACCAGTCGGCGATTTCCTGGCGGACCTCGTCGTTCGCCCGCGCATCGGCGCCCAGGCAGCTCCAGTAGGGGGTCTTGGTCAGCTTGCCGACCAGCTCGACGACGGCCAGCTCGACCAGGCCGCGCAAGGCCTGCGACTGGCCTTCCGCCTTGCTCAGGGTCATGCTGAAGTTGACGCCGAACTTGTGATACGCCGCGTCCGCGTCAAGCCCCTTGCCTTCCTTGAGGATCACCACCGAATTGCGCGACGTGACGCCGGGCAGGATCGACATGTTGTCGGTCGTCAGCACGCTCAGGTCCAGGCCCAGGATCGACGACGCGGCATCGCGGGCGATGCCGAGATTGATGAACGGCTGGAAGCCGACGCCGACATCCTTCTGGTTGCGGATCACGTTCTCGTCGAACTGCGACACCGAGCCCTTGATGTCGTACTGCGGGATCACTTCGTAGGCGCCCTGGCGCTGCGCCGACGCGAGGAAACTGATGACGTTCGAGGCGTCCTTGCCGAAGGCGACGACGCGCACCGCGCGGCTGCGCCGCGTCATGTCGGACACGGCGGTGATCAGCATGTCGCGCGTGCCGGCGTTGATCTTCTTGGTCTGGTCGGCGATTTCTTCGACCAGCATGCTCACGTCACGCACGCCGTAGTCGACCATCAGGTTGTCCATGCAGCGCAGCGCGCCCGAGAAGCCGGTGATCGAGCGGAACGGCGCCAGCTCGGGGCCGGTGCGCGCGGCTTCGGTTTTCTGCACCGTCTCGTGCTTGACCTCCAGCGACGAACAGCCGGCCAGCGCGGCTGCCACGGCGAGTGGAGTCGCGAGTCGTCGCGCAAGGGTTGCCATCGAGCGTGCCATGGGGTCCTCTACTTTCGGCCGGAGTCAGCGACAGCCGCCGGCGGTGACAAGATTGATCGCGTTCGGCGCGAACACGAACACTTCGCGCGGCGCGGTGCCGGGTCGACCACCGGTGTCGACGTTTCCGATGTTTTGACTGCCGCAGTCGGTACTGTCAAGGCCTTTGCCCGCCTTCTCGTTCTCGCGCTTGGCAAAACCCTCCTTGACCTTCTCTTTGGCGATCTTGGCCCGGAACTTGTTGTCGATGTCGAACGCCTCGTCGCCGGCGAACGCGGGAACGCCAGTGGCGAACAACACCGCGATCGCAAGGCCTTTGAGCATCAGGGTCTTCATGGTCGTCTCCGGATTGCGCTGTGGAACGTGGAAGGAGGCATCGCCGCGGCGCAGGGCGCCGCGGCGATGCCTGGAAGCGGCAGGCTTGTTAGCGCGCCACCCCGATACGCTGCGTGGCCGAGCTGCCGAGGCCGCCGGACGTGTTCGACGCGCCGTTGGCCAGCACCGTCGTGTTCTGCAGCACGCCGTTGTTCGCGGCGCCGCCGATTTCTTGCGTCGCGCTCGAGCCCAGGCCGGCTGCGGTGTTGGTGACGTTCAGCGCGGTCACGAGCGAGTTCTGCACGCGGCCGTTGCCAGTGGCGAAGCCGATCTGCTGCGTGGCCGAGGTGCCCAGGCCGGCAGACGTGTTGCGGGCGTTCTGCACACGGACTTGCGAGTTCAGGATCTGGCCGTTGCCCGACGCGAAGCCGATGTTCTGGCGGGCGCTAGAGCCCAGGCCGGCAGACAGGTTGCTGGCGCCGGTGACCACGACTGCCGAGTTGGCGATGCGGCCATTGCCTTCGGCGACGCCGATGTTCTGCAGCGCGCTCGAGCCGAGCCCACCGGAGGTGTTGGACACGCTGGTCGCGTTGACGGTGCTGTTGACGACTTGGCCGGCCATCGCGCCGAAAGCCGACAGACCGAGGGACAGGACGAGGGCGGTGCGGGTAAAGACTTTCATGGTTTGCTCCTGGATCAGATTGATGACTAAGTGGCGGTGGCTTTGCAGATTTGCGTGCCATCCGAACAATCAGTTGCGCCGCATTGCAAACCGGTTCAAATTCTTTTTCGCCCGTATGTCGTCCCGGCGAAAGCCGGCGTCATCCCGGCGAAAGCCGGGATCCACCGGGTGAAGGTCTGCCCACGTCGAACGCGTGGATACCGGCGGTTTGCCGGTATGACGGCTTCACCGGCGCACGCTCAATTGAGCTTGAACTCCATCAGCTCGAACGAGCTGGCCTCCAGAAGCGACGCGCCGACGCGAGTGGACACCGTGTGCTTGACGATGCGCTTGACCTGCGGCGCGTACCACACGGTCTGCTCGGTGAGCAGCGGGCCGCCGCGCGCGGCGCCGCGTGCACCTGCCCGCGCCTGCCCGCTCAGCACCAGCTTGACGGCGCGAAAACGCCCCGCCGCGACGACGACGTCTTCCTCGCCAACGACCGCAACCCGCAGCGGGATGAGCACGTCCTCGACACGCCGCTGCTGGGCGGCGAACGGCTGCCCGGGCCGCAGCAACGCCGACGCCTGAAGATAGGGGGCGAACTCGGGCGGCGCGAGCGTCCAGCCGGGCAGCGCGTTGAACCCGGGCGCCAGCGGCACGACGGTGGTGCGCACCTTCGCGTCGGCGGTGGTGGTCCAGGTTTCGGCCACGCCGTCGGCCGACACCCCATCGACCTTGGCGGTCACGAACAGATCGCCGAGGCGGAACTGATCCTGCAGGCGATAGCGCCAGGTGTCGCCCACGTGCGGCAGCATGTCCGGCCGGCCGGCCAGTGCCAGCTCGATGCGCGAAGGCGCGTCGGGCTGCGCGCTCGGACGCGCCGCTTCCGCCTGGGCGCTGAATTCCGAGATGCGCGATTGCGCCAGCGCGACGAAGCGGCCGCTCGGGTACTGACGCAGGTAGGCGCGGTATTCGTCGGGGCGGTTCGAGGCCTGGATGCTGTTCCAGAACGCCAGCTCGCCCGCTGCTTCCAGGTCGGTGTTGTCGCGCGCGACGGCCGAGCCGGGCACGAACGCAAACTCGCCTTGCAGCGACGAACTCTCCCAGGGCACCTGCTCCTGCCGCGTATCGCGCACGACGCCTTCACGCACGCGCTTGAACACCTGCTCGACCGGCAGGCCGGGCGTCAGCAGGTGCTTTGCGAGGTAGCTCGCATACAGGCTGTTGGCGCCGCCGCCGCTGTCGGCCGCGAGCTTGCCCGGCGCGGTGGCATAGGCGAGCAGCGTGCCGACCGGCGCGTCCATCGGCGCGAGCCCGCGTGGCGCCGCCACCGTCTTGCCGGCGAAGGGGTTGTTGCGGCAGGCATCGAGGATGACGATGTTGATGCGGCTGCGCGCGTACGACATGCGTCCCAGGATGAAGCTCAGGTCCAGCCCGGCGATCGCGATTTCGTCTTCGCTGCGGATCTCGGCGTCGACGGGGATCAGGTAGTTGTGGTCGCGCAGCTGCAGCCCGTGCCCCGCGTAGTACAGCACGGCGATCGTGTTTTCGTTGAGGCGGTTGCCGAACTCGCGCAGCGCGTTCAGCAGCGCGCGCCGATCGAGGTCTTCCTGCAGCACCACGCTGAAGCCGGCGCGCTTGAGACTGTCGGCGACCAGGCGCGCGTCGTTGATCGGGTTGTCCAGCGGGTCGCTGCGGTAGGCCGCGTTGCCGATCACCAGGGCGATGCGATCCTCGGTCAAGGTGATCCCGCGCGTCGGCTTGGCCGCGTTGCCCGCGGCCAGCGCGGCGGCGCACAGCAACAGCACGATGCCGGCGGCCAGCCGGCGGCAAATGCTTGCGGTTGCCCGGTGGGATGGCTTCATGGCGAGTCCGCGGTGATCGATCGTGCGCCCGCCGTGCCAGGGTCGGCCAGCAGCGCGGCGAACGAGCTCGCCGGCGGCAGCGCAGCGAAGCTGTCGAACTGCGATGGCTGTACGGCGTCGCCGCACCACCAGACGCTGCACGGTCGCAGGCCGTCGGT
>JBGQEX010000257.1:0-5811 GCA_041496605.1 Piscinibacter sp. | reverse complement strand
CGCGGTCGCCGCAGGTTTCAATTCCTTGCGCGCCGCCTCGTCCAGCGGTTGACCCGGCTTCGCTGTCAATTGCTGCTGCTGCGCCGCGAAACCGACGTGCGTCGCGGGCGGCGCGGTGTTGGCCACGACCGGCCGCTCGAACACGCGCGCAGGTGGCTTGTCGCTCTGAGCGGCGGCGCCATGCACGCTTTTCTGTGTGGGAGCCACGCGCGGAGCCACCGCCACCGGCGCGCTCACGATGGTTTCCTGGTTGACCCTCACCGCGGCCCTGGACACCGCCTGCGACTGCACGAACGCCGTCGTCGGCACGGCGACGACGGCTCCGGGCACGTTCCGGTTGGCGTAGACGATGTTGGTCACGTTCGTGTTGTTGTAGACGTTGGTGACCACGGTGGTGTTGATGACCGTGTTGCTCTGGTTGACATTGTCGAAATAGCCGCGGCTCACCGGATACGACGGGCGATAGACTTCGCGCGGCCCCAGCGGGAACCACGCCACGCCACCGACGTTGCCGCTGGAAATCGCCAGCTGGAAGTTGTCGCCGCCGACGAACACCACCAGTGCCGGCGCGTAGTAGGCGCGGGTGCGGGGCGGGCCGGGGACCCAACCCCAGGTACCTTGTAGATTCGCCCAGCGGCCGTAGTGCGACACGGCAAATCCCCAAGGCGCGTCATCCACCCACGTCCAGCCCCAGGGGTCGACCCAGGCCCAATGTCCGTCGCGGTATGGCGCCCAACCAGCGGGCACGCGATTGGGCGTCCACACGTTGCCGTAGGTCGCGTCGACGCGCCAGCTGCCGTTCGCATCGAGATCCTGATAGCCGACCACGTCTCGCGATACATAGCGGGCGGACGCCGAGCTGTCGAATGCGCGGTCGCGGTCGCCCGACCAGCGATCGAAGTCGTCGAGGCGCGCAGCGTCGACACGCTGGTACTCGCGCAAGCCGGTGCCCGTGAAGCGATACGGTTGCCGCGAATCGATGACGTACGCCGCGCCGTCGCCGTACGCTTCACCCTGGCCTTGGCGCACGACGATGGTCGTCGCGTTGCCGTCGGGATCCACTTCGATTCGGTACGCGCCGTTCTGGGTCAGCGTGAACGCGAGGTTCGGCGTGTCGACTTCGAACACCTGGTCGGGCTCGAGTCGCCACACGCGGACGTTCAGCGCACCCTGCGTCAATTGCAGCTGGGCGATCCGGTCGTCGAGGTTGAGAACGGACACGCTGGTCGTGGCGCTCATGCGAATCATCGCTCCGCCAACCTGAATCTCGGCGCGCGCACCCGCGTCCGACCAAAGACGGTCGCCGGGGGTCAGCGGCCGATTGATGGTGGCTTGCACCCAATCGTTCTCGCCGGCGGGTGAGAAGCTGACCGCGCCGCTCATGTAGCCGAGTCGCGCCACGCGCGACGGTGGGTCCGCGCTGGCCAAACCGCTGAACGCCAGTACGGCGACGCCGGCCATGAAACCGACAGCCCGACGACGAAGTGATTGCATTGTCATGACAAGCCCCAGCGCAGAAGTGCGCCCTATTCACACCATGCCGGCGAGGCCGCTCGCCGTCTGTTCGATAGCGCACTTATTCGGTCCGATTTGCCACGGCGCGCCCGCTCAACCCTCCATCAACTTCGCCAGTCGAAGGCCGGCGCGCGAATGTTCGGCCACCACCTTGAGCATCACCACCAGCGCCGGCCCCAGAAAGAGCCCCCAGACGCCCCACAGTGCGCCCCAGAACACCAGCCCGATGAACACGGCCGCCGAATTCATCTTTGCCGCGCGCCCTTGCAGCCACGCCGTCACCAGCGTGCCGATCAGGGTGGACAGCGCCACCAGCACGGCTGCCATGCCCAGTGCCGCACCCAGCGTCTCGTGGACCAGGTAGGTCTCCGCTGCGCCGAGGCCCGTGAGCAGCGCCATGCCCAGGTAGGGCACGACATGCAAGACCGCCGCGGTCACGCCCCAGCCTGCGGCGTCGGGCAGGTCCGCGATCGAGAAAACAGCCCACACGGCGACGCCGATCACCGTGTTGGTGACCAGCAGCACTGCGGCGTAGATGCGAATCTGCCGCGCGCATTCCTGCACTGCACGTTGTGCGCGTTCGTGCGCGGCGGGGTCATCGCTCCACAGGCCGAGAAAGCGCGCGGTGAGCGGTTTGCCACCGATCAGCACGAAGAACGCGATGAAGAAGATGATGCCGAGCGTGCCCGCAAAACCGAGGAGAACGCTCGAGCCGGTGACGGCCGTCTCGCGCAAGGCCTCGGTGGCACCGGTGGTGATGCTGTTGTTCGGTGCCGCGGCGGACGCCGCGCCGGATGCTGCGTTGACCCCGGCGCGCCGCCCCGGCCGCAGCAACGGCTTCGCCGCCATGGCCCGATCGGCGGCGCGGTCCAGTTCCTGCAACGCGTCGCGTGCCCGCGTCAGCAGCGAGTCCGCTCCCGGGTCTCGCGCGGCCAGCTGTTGTGCCGCCATGCTGATCATTTCCGGCGCACGCTCGGCGACGCGAACCAACTGCCCGCCGAACACCATCGCGCCGCCGGCCAGCGTGCCCATCACCAACGCCAGGGTCAGCACGGTGGCGGCCACGGGGCTGCGCAGCCACGCTTGCAGGCGCACGGCCAGCGGCATCACCAGCATGGCCAGCATCAGCCCGGCAGCCAACGGAATCAGAAAGCGCTGCCCCCACCAGAGCATCGCGATTCCCGCCAGCGTGGCGATCACCGTGGCCGCAGCGCTGGAACGCGACGGCGGCGTCGGGTGAGTGAGGGTCTCATGCATGTTCATTCGGCGGCATCACCAAAGAGAGCGCCCCGCGGTTCGCTGGCGAACCCGGGGCGCTGACGGTCCAGGCCCGCGCGCGGGCGGGTGTGAAGACTCAGGGTCGAATGGCGATCTCGTTCTTGACCGACTTCACGCCGTTGGCTTTCCACGCGATGCTTTCGGCGGTGGACTTCTCCGTCGCGTTCTTCGCGAAGCCCGACAGCATCACGGTGCCGTTGAGCGTTTCGACGCGGATGCTGGTCGCGTCGACGTCCTTGTTGTCGAGGTAGCGGCCCTTGATCGCCGTGGTGATGGCCGCGTCGTCAACGTAGGCGCCCACGGTTTCCTGGTGGCGGGTGACCGCGCAGCCGGTCATGGTGAGCAAAGCGGCGGCCGTGACAGAGGCGGCGAGGATGGTGCGAATGTTCATGGTTGTTCTCCAGTGCAGGTTGATGTTTGAAACGGGTATGACCGGGTGGTGATGGGCCCCACCACCCATGGGCAGAACTTGGTGAGGAGCCTCAGGCAGCAAGCCAGTCCTTCAGCTCTTTGCGTGCCATCGCTCGTCGCTCGGGATGTTCCAGCGACAGGGCGACTATAGGAACTCGCCCCCTTCGCAGCCATCGGCGCCGGGCGCCTGCACGCGTAGGACAGCGCCGTGCGCTGTTGTCGGAGCGCTGGCCCGACGCGGCTGTCCGGCGGTGCCGAACACATGGTCCCAAAACGCGCTCGTCACGCCGTAGCGGCCGGGCTGTTCGACGTGATGGTGGTGCAGCGCATGCCAGCGCTTTCGCTGTTTCAGCCATGCGGTGTCGGCGCGCCAATGGTGGGTGGCGTGGTGGGTGACGGAGTAGGCCAGGTAGCCGGCCAGCACGCCGAGCGTGAAGGCGCCGGCGAACAACACGTTGCCCAACGCCAGCGCAGGAAGAAAGACCAGCGTGGCGATCAGCGTGGCGCTGAGTATTGTCGGCGTGCAGATCAGTGCCGTCGGCCGCTCATGGTGCTGCGCATGCAAACGGCGGAACGGCTGCAATCCGTGCAGCACGAAGCGGTGCATCGCGTACTCGATGAGGGTCCAGCTCGCGAGACCCAGCAATGCGAAGCTCGCCGTCTCCAGCCGCTGCCCGCGAGGGCTGTCCACCCACAGGCACGCCGCCAGTACGACCACGGCGGCGCTGTACAGCGCGAAGTCTGCACGGTATGCCGCTTTGCTGTGTTCCAACCTGAACAGACCCATGCATTGCCTTTGCTCGATCGTGAGCTGGCCCGGCTTGGGCCAGCGTATCGCTTCGCCCGGCGAAGCTAGGCGTGTCGCGCCGCACAGTCTGTGCGGCAGCGCACCACGGTGCGCTAGCGCACATGGAGGCCGGCCCTGAGTGCCTATACTTGCATGGAACGCTGTGCAAGATCGCTGCCAGGGCAATCGTGGCAGCCAGATCCGCCTCGGAGATCCGCGATGGCCGTTTCTTCCGACCCGAGAAAGAACCACCTGCTCGCCGCGCTGCCAGAGGCCGAGTGGCGGCGCTGGCTGCCGCAGCTCGAATCGGTCGAGTTGTCGCTGGGCCAGGTGCTGTACGAATCGGGCAGCACCCTGAGCCACGTGTACTTTCCGACCAGCGCGATCGTGTCGCTGCTGTACGTGATGGAAAACGGCGCTTCCGCCGAGATCGCCGTCGTCGGCAACGAAGGCATCGTCGGCATCTCGCTGTTCATGGGGGGCGAAACCACCCCCAGCCGTGCGGTGGTGCAAAGCGCCGGCCACGGCTATCGGCTCAAAGCGCAGACCATGAAAGACGAATTCAACCTCGCCGGCTCCGTGTTGCACTTGCTGCTGCGCTACACGCAGGCGCTGATCACCCAGATGGCGCAGACGGCGGTGTGTAACCGGCACCATTCGCTGGACCAGCAGCTGTGCCGCTGGCTGCTGCTGAGCCTGGATCGGCTGGCGGGCAGCGAACTCGTGATGACGCAGGAATTGATCGCCAACATGCTCGGCGTGCGCCGCGAAGGCGTGACCGAGAGCGCGCTCAAATTGCAGCAGGACGGCCTGATCCGCTACGCGCGCGGCCACATCTCGGTGCTCGACCGCACGGGGCTGGAAAAGCGTTGTTGCGAGTGCTATGCGGTGGTCAAGAAGGAATACGACCGCCTGCTTCCCGAGCTACCGGCGCCGTAGCTCCGCACTGAAGGGCCGAGACAAGCCCTGTAGGAACCAACCGACAACACGAACCGGTCGCCGCCGATACCTTCGGCGTGCGCATGTCTGGATCATCGGGACTCGAAGAACCCACGAGATCCCCATGAACGCACGCCACCACCACATTGTCGATGCGCGACACAACCAGTTGCTCGCTGCGCTGCCGGCGGCCGAATGGGATCGCTGGCAACCGCACCTGGAGCCGATGGACATGCGCTTGGGTCAGGTGTTGTGCGAATCGGGCGATACGCCCACCTACGCGTACTTTCCGACCACCGCCATCGTGTCGCTGATGTACCTGACACACGACGGCGCATCGGCCGAGTTCGCGGTCGTGGGCAAGGACGGCATGGTGGGCATCTCGCTGTTCATGGGCGGCAACGCCACGCCGGGCCGGGCCGTGGTGCAAAGCGCCGGCCAGGGTTATCGGCTGCACGCGCGCTCGGTCAAGAACGAGGTCGAGCGTGCCGGCCCGGCGCTCAGCGTGCTGCTGCGCTACACCCAGGCCATGATTGCGCAAGTGGCGCAGACGGCCATCTGCAATCGCTTCCATTCGATCGAGCAGCAGCTGTGCCGCCGCCTGCTGCTCGGCCTGGACCGATCGCCGTCCGACGAACTGGTGATGACACAGGAACTGGCGGCCAGCTTGCTGGGCGTGCGGCGTGAAGGCGTGACCGCCGCGGCCTGCAAGCTGCAACAGGCCGGCGTGATCCGCTACCGCCGCGGCCGCATCGCCGTGCTCGACCGAGCGCGGCTCGAGCGGCGCACCTGCGAGTGCTACGCGATGGCCAAGAAGGAACACGACCGTCTGCTGCCGATGTCGCTCGCCGCGTAATACAGCGATTTATTCGCCGCTGTGT
>JBGQEX010000256.1:0-5824 GCA_041496605.1 Piscinibacter sp. | reverse complement strand
CGGCGCCGTCGTGGTCGGCGCACGCCGCAAGTCGCGCCGTTCCTGAGCGCCTCGGCATGCTGCTTCTCCCCGCCACGCGCGGGGTGAAGGGGCGCCGGCGCTACGATGCGTTCAGTCCGCGCACGCCGTCGTGCGTCGGCACTGACGACACGCGGATCCGAACGATGCGATCCATCCTGCGCTCGCCTGCATTGATCGACGCCTGGTTCGATACCCTGCGCCCAGAGCAACGCGAGCTGGCTCTCGTGCTGCACGACGCGGTGAGCGCCGCAGCGCCCGCATTGGCGACGTCGATCAAGTGGGGCAACCTGATGTTCACCTGCGGCAGCACACACGCGGTGGCGATCGTGATGCACAAGAGCCACGCCAACCTGCAGGTCTTCAACGGGGCCCTATTGAGCGCGCAGTTCCCCGCGCTGGAAGGAACCGGCAGAGGCGCGCGGCATTTGAAGTTTCGCTACCACCTGCCGGTGGATGCGGCGCTGGTGCGTTCGGTGGTTCTCGCCTGTGTGGACGAGATCAGCGACTAGGACGATCGTCGGTTCAGCGCAGTGCGCCGATCCAGTCGCAGCGCAATTGCCCGTGCCGGTGCAGACGCGTTCGCCACGCGACGTAGATCTGGGGCAGAAACAGCAACACGAGACAAGCCAGCTGTGCCCAGACGATTGCCAACACGGTCGACACCGCGGCGCCAACCCATCCGACCAGCCACAAGGTGAGCACCAATTCCCAGATCGTGCGTTCCACGACGTGGTTGCGCCCATGGCGCGTGTGCCAGAGCTTGAGCGCGTGAAACTGCTGCAGTGTCATGTCGGGCTCCCGGGGCAGGGATGCCCACACTGTAAGCTTCAAGTCAGCTTTCGTGAACCCCCCAAGCTGCGGGCAGTGCTTCTCGGCCCAGCACGCTGCCGCCCCAGCAGCTTGCGCGCTCAGTAGGCAAGCGTGAAGCGCTGCTGCAGGTGGCGCGCCGTTTCGAGCTCGTCGACGATGGCCACCGCCAGGTCTTCGACCGAAATGTTGCCGGGCTTGTCGCCGTTCATCAGCACCTGATCGCCGCCGAGGCGGAACTGCGCGGTACGTTGCCCGGGCGCCAGAATGGGCGCGGGCGAGACAAAGCTCCAGGCCAGCGTCTTTTCGGCGCCGATCAGGTTCAGCGCCTCGCGTGCCGCCTGGGCCTCGGTCCGGTACTCGGCCGGAAATTGCGGCGTGTCGACCAATTGCACGCCCGGCGCCACGAACAAGCTTCCCGCGCCGCCCACCAGCAGCACGCGCTTGACGCCCGAGCGCTTGACGCCGTCGACGATGGCGCGCACGGCGCCGACGTACTGTGCGTAGAACTCCGGGTTGCCGCGCGGTGCATTGAAGGCGCTGACGACGGCGTCATGCCCCGCGACGGCGGCGGCCACCTGGCCTGCGTCGTTCACGTCGACGACTACCGGCGTGACGCCGGCTTGTGCGGGCAGCCTGCCCGGCGTGCGCACGAGGGCGGTGACCTGGTGGCCGCGCTGCAGCGCTTCTGCCAGAACCTTGGATCCGACGAGGCCGGTGGCGCCGATGAGCGCAATCTTCATGGGGAACTCCTCAAGACAGTGAACGAATGCCACAACGATACTGGCTTCACAATCAGTGCACTAGACGGTCAATTCTGACAACACCGTAAAGCGGTGCTTCACAATGGATCCTTTGCGACGGATGGCTGCCTTTGCCACGGTGGTCGAGCAGCGCTCGATGAGCGCCGCCGCGCGTGCGCTTGGCATGAGCACGTCGGCGGTGAGCCAGCAGGTGCGTCAACTCGAGCGCGACAGCGGCGTCACCCTGCTGCACCGCTCCACCCGCAAGCTCACGCTCACGGCCGCCGGCGAGCGTTTCTATGCCGGTTGCGCGGCCATGGTGGCAGCCGCGCGCGAAGCGCAGCAGCAGCTCGCGCAGGTGCGCGACGCGCCCACCGGCGAGCTGCGCGTGTCGGCACCGGTCGGTTTTGCACGCCATGTGGCGCAGGCACTGTCGGGCCTGCTCGGCGCCAACCCCGGGCTCACCTTGCGCTTGCTGGTGGACGACCAGTTGATCGACCTGATCGAGGAACGCATCGACCTCGCCTTGCGCTTCGGCCGCCTTGCCGACTCCAGTTGGGCGGCGCGCAAGTTGTGCGAATTCGAGCGACTCGTCTGTGCGGCGCCGGCCTACCTGCGCCGGCGCGGCTTACCGGCGACCGCCGCCGATCTGGCGAGCCACGATTGGCTGCAGTTCGCAACCCCCGGCGGCGTGCGCGGCGTCGAACTCACCGACCCCGACGGCGCGGCACAGACGCTGCGCGTTGATGGGCGCATCAGCAGCAACAACCAATATGCATTGCAGCAGATGTGCCTGGCCGGCTTGGGCGTGGCCGCGCTGGTTCACCCCGACGTGGCCGACGACCTCAACGCCGGCCGCCTCGTCGACGTGTTGCCGCGCTGGCGCGTGACGCCGCTGGTGGCCTGGGCCGTCACGCCACAGCGCGACACCCAGCCGGCCAAGGTGCGCTACGCGGTCGATGCGCTGCAGTCGTATTTGTCGGCGCTGCCGGGCGCGCACGTCTGAGCTGTCAGCGGGGGTAGGTGCCGGGCAGCAGGATGCCGCGGTCGACGGTGTTGATGTCGGTGTGTCCGCAGAACGCCATCGTCAGGTCCAGTTCGTTGCGGATGAGTTCGAGGCACTTCGTCACGCCGGCTTCGCCCAGGGCGCCGAGGCCGTAGAGGAAGGGTCGGCCGATCAGCGTTCCCTTGGCGCCCAGCGCCACCGCCTTCAACACGTCCTGCCCGGAGCGGATGCCGCCGTCCATCCACACCTCGATGCGCTGGCCCACGGCGTCGACGATGGCCGGCAGCGCGTGGATCGACGACGGTGCGCCGTCGAGCTGGCGCCCGCCGTGGTTGGAAACGACGAGCGCGTCGGCGCCGCTGTCGGCTGCAAGCTTCGCGTCTTCGGCGTCGAGGATGCCTTTGAGGATCAGCTTGCCGCCCCAGCGCTTCTTGATCCACGCCACGTCGGCCCAGCTGAGCGCAGGGTCGAACTGCGTCGCCGTCCAGGCCGACAGCGACGACAGGTCGGCCACGCCCTTGACATGACCGACGATGTTGCCGAAGCCGTGGCGCCGCGTGCCGAGCATGCCGAGGCACCAGCGCGGCTTGGTCATCAGATTCAGCATGTTGGCAAGCGTCGGCTTGGGCGGTGCGCTCAGGCCGTTCTTGATGTCCTTGTGGCGCTGGCCGAGGATCTGCAGGTCGAGCGTGAGCATCAGCGCGCCGCAGCGCGCGGCCTTGGCACGATCAATCAGCCGCTCGATGAAATCGCGGTCGCGCATCACGTAGAGCTGGAACCAGAACGGCGCGGTGGTGTGCGTTGCAATGTCTTCGATCGAGCAGATGCTCATCGTCGACAAGGTGAACGGAACGCCGAAGCGCTCGGCAGCGCGTGCCGCGAGGATCTCGCCGTCGGCGTGCTGCATGCCGGTCAGCCCGGTCGGCGCAAGTGCCACCGGCATCGCCACATCCACGCCGATCATGCGGGCTCGGGTCGTGCGGTTCTCCATGTTCCTGGCCACGCGCTGGCGCAGCTTGATGGGCTGGAAGTCGAGCTCGTTGGCGCGGTAGGTGCTCTCGGTCCACGAGCCCGAATCGGCGTAGTCGTAGAACATGCGCGGCACGCGCTTTTCGGCCAGCACGCGCAGGTCTTCGATGTGGGTGATGACGGGCATGGGGCCTCCGGTGGGTTTGTGGCCGACATGCTAGCGGCGCACCGGACGGCGAACCCGGAAAGTTTCTCAGGCCTCGCGCGAAAGTGCGGACCGCGCCTCGCTGAGGGCATCTCGCGCGACCTGTTCGCAGACCTCGCCCAGCCATTGCGCGAAGACGAGCGGCGCTCCTTGCGTGGCGTGCGGCAGCAGGTAGTACTGGTTCGCCGGCACCGCGGTGATGTCGAACAGCGGGCGCAGCGCGCGGTTCGCGATCCATGACCGCGCGAGGCTGGGCCGCGCCAGCGCGATGCCTTGGCCGCTCACAGCCGCTTCGAGCGTGAGCCCGAGGTCGACCAGCCGCGGCCCCTGGGCCGGCTCGGGCCAGTCGAGGCCGGCGGCGCGAAACCACGGTGTCCAGGGTTCGAGCGGCGTGCGCAACAGCGGCGCGTGCGCCAGATCGGCCGGTTGGCGCAGCGGCGGCAAACGTGCGATCAACCCCCCGGCGGCCATCGGAATCACCACGTCGTGCATCAACGGCGTGGCACCGTCGGCGGTGGCGTCGCCGTTGCGCACCTCGACGTCGGCATCGGTCGGCGCGACGTCGAGAAACGGAATCGACAGCACCACTTCGAGTTCGATGTCCGGATGCGTGGTCGTGAACTGTTCGAGGTGTGGGACCAGCACCTGCCGGGCGAACGTCGGCGGCGCCGTCACCCGCAGCCGTTGTGTGCGTTGCGCAGCGCGCCGGTGCAGCGGCACGGCGGCCAGCAGGCCGAGCGCCGCGCCGACTTGCGCGAGGTATTCCTTGCCGGCGGGAGTCAGCACCAGCACGCGCGCGGATCGAACCAGCAGCGGGGTGCCGAGCAGTTCTTCGAGCGTCGACACGCGCTTGCTGACGGCGCTCGGCGTGACGTTCAGCTCGTCGGCGGCGCGTTCGAAGCTGCCCAGCCGCGCCGCAGTTTCGAACGCGCGCAGGCCGTCGATGGAGGGGTATCGAACGTCGGCTGCCGACATGCCGGCCAAGGTGTCATCCGCGCCTGCGCCGCGGCGTGAAGTTCAATTGACCGCTGGTCTTCAACGCTGCGGCACCGACTTGAAATCGCAAGGGCGTTTGTTGCTGCAGCTGGTCGGGGTACCACAGGTTGAGCTCGACCGCGCCATCGGGCACGCCTTCGAGCGTGGCGACGCCGTTCGCGTCGGTCTTGGCGAACCAGGGCGTGTCGCTCACGTACACCTGGCCGCGCATCGACGAGTGCAGGTGGCATCCGAGGCCGATCGGGCCGGCCTGGTCCACCTTCACTTCCGCCAGCGAGGTGCCGGCCTTCTTATGGGCAGCCGGTGCCGTCTTGGACCCGTACCCGTCGTTGGCGCCGGCGGGCGCGGGCAGTGCGGCGTCGAGGCGGAACTCGAAGTTCTTCACCGACGGCATGCTGCCGAGCGGGCCGCTCGGCGTCGAGCGCACGTGGTGGTCGTAGCCGTCGCGGTTGACGAAGCGCAGCGTGCTGCCCGCGGGCACGACGCTGAGGAACGGCACGAAGCGCAGATTCTCTTGCGCGATCAGCACCGGCGCGGCAGCGGGTTTCGGCGCCACCTTGGTGGCCGGGTCGACCAGAACGACCACGTCGGGCGCGGGCTTGCCGTCCATGTCGGTGACGGTGATCTGAACCGTACCCGCGTGAGCAGCACCGAACAGGAGACCGCAGCCGATGGCGAGGAGGGTGTGCTTGCTCATGATTCGATGATATCCGTGGTGGTCATTTCACATTGATGATGTCGCGGTGCATCGGGGCCAGTTGTGCCAGCAGCCGGTTCTGTGCACTGAAGGCAATGCCTTGTGCGTCCATCGCCTGCTGCAGCACTTCGACCAGCGCGTTGAAGTCGCCCTTGTCGATGTCGAACCCGTCGTGCACCTGCTTCATCGTCGGGCCACCGCGCTTGCAGGGCCCGCCACTCACTTCGCAGAACTGCGCCACGAGCTGCTCCTTGACATGCTGCTGGTCGACGCCCTTGAAGAACGGATTCATCCGTGCATCGGACAGCAGGCGGACCATGAAGTCGTCCATCAGCTTCACGAGGCCGGCCTGGGCGCCGAGCTGCTGGTACAGCGAGTCG
>JBGQEX010000255.1:0-5885 GCA_041496605.1 Piscinibacter sp. | reverse complement strand
CGCGTGGCACCCCATCTGCGATACAGGATCTTGCTGGCGCCGCCTTGGCAGGTTCCGATGACCTTGGCGTCAGTCGGAACAGGACTGCCCCCGGGCACGGTTTCCAGCGTGTAGCCGCGCACGCCGGAGGCGTCGATGCGCGCCGCGAGTACGCCCTTCAACTGTTCGCACGGATCGGCCTGCGCCTGGGCGCCGGCTGCAAGAAGCATCGAGGCGGCTTGCAGCATGGTCAGGACGCTGCACCTGGCTGCGAGCCGGCGCCGGCAAGCTGGGTTGCGCGCGCGCTCAGCGCCAGCCCCCGGCGCGTTCGCCCCGGCATCGACGATCGCTCTGCCCAGCCCGAAGGCCGTGGGCAAGGCCCACCGGTCGAAAAGACCACCGACTTCTGATCTGCTTGTCGTTCTTGGTGTCGCGTTCATGGCTTGCTCCCCGGTATTGACCTGGGAATTGTCTCAAGGAGGGTGGGTTCGGCAGCCGAGGGGGCCGGCTTTCGGCGCAAGGCGGCATCACCCGCCACGGCCGTAAGATTCGGATCCTTGTAGAGGCAGGTCGCCGCGAGGCAATGGTCCACCATGCCGCCCAGCGCACAGGCGCGGCGAGAGCGAGCTGAGAACCGCGACGCCGACGTCCGTTGACGCCCATGCCCATCCTGTCGATCGACTGGAGCTGCCATGACACCCGCCCCGCAATACGCACGCCTGCACACCGCGGGCCCGGTCAGCATCGTCACGCTCGACCGGCCCGAGCGTCTGAACGCCATCGGTGCTGGCCTGCTGGGCGACCTGCACCGGGCCATGGTTGCCGCACAGGCCGACCCCGACACGCGGGCCATCGTGCTCACCGGGGCGGGGCGGGCCTTCTGCGCCGGCGATGACCTCAAGGAGTTCAACGAGCAGGCAGCGTCCAGCGCCAGCGTGGCCGACACCTGCGAGCGCATTCAACAGATCACGCGAGACATCATGTTCGGCCCCAAGCTGGTGATCGGCGCAGCGCATGGCTACGCCGCGGGCGGAGGTTTCGAGTGGGTGCTGAACTGCGACATGGTGGTCGCCGCCGACAACCTCGTGGCCTTCTTCCCTGAGATGGCGCTCGGCCACTTCGTGACGGGCGGCGTCACGCATCTGCTGCCGCAGGCCGTGGGCTACCAGAAGGCGATGGAACTGATCGTGCTTGGCGAGCGGCTCGATGCACATGCACTGCAGCGACTGGGGCTGGTCAACCGCGTGGTGCCGCTCGAGGCAATGCTGCCCACGGCGATCGAGTTGGCCACCCAGGTGGCATCGCGCTCTGCGCTGGCCACCGCCCAACTCAAGCGCGTGATGACCACCGGCCTCGGGCCACAGCTGATCGCTGCGCTGGAGCATGAGCGGCAGGCGGCCATGGCCTGCTTCTCGGATGCGGACACGTGGCGTCGCGTGGCATCGTTCGCGCGCTCGCGGCTGTAGCGCCGCCTCCGGAACATGCCAACGGCCACGTCGACATCCGTTGTTCAAGGTTGTCCGATACCTGAGCGTCGCAAGCGCCGAGCGCCAACCTACTGCGGCCGCGCCGGGGGCTCGATGTAGCTGCCGGGTCGCTGTTTGCGGATCAGCAGGTTCTTGACCTCCCATTGCGCGCCCGCGTCCAGCGGCGCCAGGTAGTGCACGTCGCCGCCGCTTTGCACGGCGATGGGCACGCCGTTCTCGAACAGCAGCCGGTTGCCCGGCAGGCGCGGAACCTTGTCCCCGGGCGTGAGGATGCCGGCGAGGTTCAAGGGATCGGCGGCGGAAATCGAGACACGTTCGTGTCCTGGCATCTTCGCGGTCTTGCGCAGCGCCGCGGCGGCTTCCGGCAACGCGAACTGCTCGCCGGAAAAGCCGCTGACGAAACGGCCGCCGCGCAGTTCGCCGCGCGCTTCGAGACGCCGGTAGACGTAGTACAGATCGCGCCAGGGCGGCAGGCCCTCTTCGCGCTCCAGCAGCTTGCGGAACACCACGCCATAGCGGCGCAGCAAGGCGCGCGCGATGTGCTCCACGTGCGGCTCGGCGAGCGCGCCGGGTGCCTCGGCCACCGCTCGCGGGCGGCGCGTCAGCGACCACCGTCCTGCGTCGTCGATGCCGGCGCCGTGACCGGGCCGCCTTCGACCGAGCCGCCGGCGCTTGTCGGCGGGCATCACCAGGGCCCGCAGGCCGGCGAACGAATCACAGGTGGCGAGGCCGTGCGCCACCAGCTCGGCCAGTGCCTGTTCGACTTCCGTGCCCAGCAGGCCGGCGTCGCGCTGCAGATCGGTGAAGAAACTGGCGCCATGCGCGCGCAGCGCCTCCAGCACCCGACGCGCCCGGCCCGACAGCGGCGCATCCTCGACCGGCGTGCCGCCGGCCTGCTGCCAATGGGCCAGCGCTTCGCGTTCGCACAGCAGGATCGGCGTGCCGCGGATCGGCCCGGTCTTGCGGCTGGCGGCTTCACCGCCTTCTGTCGGCCGCCACCACACCACGCGCCCGGCGGCGCAGAGCTTGTCCAGCATGTAGGGCATGTAGTCCTTGACGCGCGCGGCGAGCAGGTCCTCTTCCCAGGCCGCCGCCGGAGCGGAATGGCCTTCGAGCTGGCGCAACACATCGGCCAGGCCGGCCTCGCCTTCGCGGCGCTCGTCGCCGTCCCCCGAGCCGGGGGCCGCGGCGAGCCGATGCCAGCGGAACAGGAAGCGCATGAACTGCGCCGCAGGCACCGGCTGGGTTTCGGCCCGCAGCTTGTCGCGCGTGGCGCGGTGCATGCGTGCGAGCAGCCGGCGGTCGCACCATTCGTCGCCTTCGTCGGCAACAGCCGCGGCGGTGAAGGCGCCGCGCATCACGGCCCCTTCGGCTTCCAGCTGCACCAGGCCGGCCAGCACCGCGCCGGCGGCGAGGCCCAGCGGTGCGCCGAGCGCCGACGCCGTGGCCGGCCCCAGCAGGTCCAGCCGGCCGCGCAGGATTTCGCGCAACGCATCGTCGGGCGTGGGCAGGTCCTTCGAGACGGCCTCGATCGGGGGCGACAGGTCGGCGCCGGGAAACACGGCCTGGAATTCGTGCAGGCGTTCCGCGGCAACGTACAGGTCAGCACCCGAGGCCGTCCGAAGCCGCGTGACACGGCGCTGCTGCCCGAGCGTGGCGACGAAGTCCGGGAATTCGGCTTCGGCGCGGGTCAGGAAGGCGTGCACCACCAGCGCATCGTGCAGCTCGTCGGCGCTGCCGATCTCCGGCCACGCCTCCTCTCGCACCTGCGCGATCGCCTGCGGATCGAGCTGGCCGATGTCCGCGGCGGTCTGCAGGTCCATCAGCGGCTGGGTGCTGACGGCCCGGGTTCGCCGTTCCTCGGCGGCACCATCGTCGAGGAACGCATAGGGCCTGGCGTTGAGGATCGCGTGCGACAGCGGCGACGGCGACGCCAGGTCGCGGGTGGTGATGCTCACCTCGCCGGCCTCGATGCGCGCCAGCAGCCGCACGAAGCCGTCCGCGTCCATGGTCTCGTGCAGGCAGTCGTGCAGCGTCTGCGCCACCAGCGGGTGGTCGGGGATCTCGCGCTCGCCGACGAGGTTCTCCGCGCAGGCCAGCTGGTCCGGGAACACCACGGTGAGCAGATCCTGCGCGTCGGAGCGCTGGAATTGCGGCGGCACCTTGCGGCCGCCGTTCATGCGCCGCACGGCCAGAGCCGCGGTGGCGTTCCAGCGCCAGCGCGTGCCGAACATCGGCGCATCGAGCAGCGCCTGGACCAGCACGTCGCGTGCGCTGGCGGACTTCAGGTAGTGCGTCACCTCGTCGAGTGCGAAGCTGTGCGTCGGGCCCAGCGACAGCACGATGCTGTCTTCCAGCGCACTGGCCTGCAGCTCGAAGTTGAACTTGCGGCACATGCGCTTGCGCAGCGCGAGACCCCAGGCCTTGTTGATGCGCGAGCCGTAGGGCGAATGGATCACCAGGTGCGTGTCGCCGACCTCATCGAAGAAGCGCTCGAACACAATGCGCCGCTGACTCGGCAGCGTGCCCAGCGCAGCCTTGGCCGCGGCGAGGTACAGCGTCAGCTGCTGGGCGGCCGCAGCGGGCAGATGCAGGTCGTCGTGTAGCCAGCGCTCGCAGGCCTCGACGCCATCGCTGAGTTTGGAGTCGGCCATCTCGCTGAGGCGCGACACCGCGTGGCACAGCTCGTCGCTGCGGCCCAGGCTCTCGCCCAGCCAGAAAGGCATGTTCGGCGGCTGCCCCTTGGCGTCTTCGACCAGCACCTTGCCGGTCTCGATCTTCACGATGCGGTACGAGGCGTTGCCGAGCTGGAAGATGTCGCCGGGAATGCTCTCGAAAGCGAAGTCTTCGTTGAGGGTGCCGACGCGGTGCTCTTCCGGCAGCAGCACCACCTCGTAGTCGAACTGGTCGGGAATCACACCCGCATTGGTGACGGCGGCGAGCTTGGCGCCGCGGCGCGCACGCAGCACGCGGTTGACGGCGTCGTAGTGCAGGTAGGCGCCGCGGCGGCCGCGCCGGGTGCTGTAGCCGTCGGCCAGCATCTGCACGACCTGCTCGAACTCGCGCAGCGTGAGCTCGCGGTAGGGCTGCGCAAGGCGGCAACGCTCGTACAGCGCGCCCAGCCCCCACTCGCGGCAGGCCACCTCGGCGACGATCTGCTGCGCCAGCACGTCCAGCGGCTTTTGCGGTGCGCGGATGCGGTCCAGTTCGCCGCGCTCCACCGCATCGAGCAGCGCGGCGCATTCCAGCAGGTCATCCAGTGTCAGCGGGAACAGCCGTCCCTTGGGGATGGCGCCGATGGCATGGCCGGCGCGCCCGACGCGCTGCACAAAGGCGTTCACCGCGCGCGGCGAGCCGAGCTGGCAGACGAGATCGATGTCGCCGATGTCGATGCCCAGCTCGAGCGAACTGGTGGCCACCAGCGCCTTCAGCTCGCCGGACTTGAGCCGCTGTTCGGCCTTGAGACGATGCTCGCGCGCAAGACTGCCATGGTGCGCGGTCACGTGTTCCTCGCCGAGCCGCTCGGCCAGATGGCGCGCGACGCGTTCGGCGATGCGGCGCTGGTTGACGAAGATCAGCGTGGTGCGGTGCTCGCGGATCAGCTCGGCCAGCCGGTCGTACATCTCGCCCCAGACTTCGGTGGCCATCACCGCGGTCAGGGGCGAGCGCGGCAGCTCGATCGCGAGATCGCGCTCGCGCACATGGCCCGCGTCGATGATCGCCACCTCGTCGCTTCGCTGGCCGACCAGAAAGCGCGCCATCTCGTCCAGCGGCTTCACCGTCGCCGACAGGCCGATGCGCAGCGGCGGGTGTTCGCACAGCGCGGCAAGCCGCTCGAGCGTGAGCATCAGGTGCGCGCCGCGCTTGCTGCCGGCCACCGCGTGCAGCTCGTCGACGATCACGCTCTTCACCGACTTGAGCATCTCGCGGCCGGAGTCCGAGGTCAGCAGGATGTACAGCGACTCCGGCGTGGTCACGAGGATGTGGGGCGGCGTTCGGCGCATGCGCTCACGCTCCGCCGCCGGCGTGTCGCCGGTGCGCACGGCGTCGCGGATGCCGATGTCCGGCAGGCCCATCGCGACCAGGCCGGCGCGGATGCCGGCCAGCGGCTCATGCAGGTTCTTGCGGATGTCGTTGGACAAGGCCTTGAGCGGCGACACGTACAGGACATGGACCTCGGCGGCGAGTCCGTGCGACAGGCCCAGCAGCACCAACTCGTTGATCGCGGACAGGAAGGCCGCGAGCGTCTTGCCCGAGCCGGTGGGTGCGGCGATCAGTGCATGGCGGCGCAGCGCGGTGACGGGCCAGGCCTGGGTCTGGACCTCCGTCGGCGTGCCAAACCGCGAACGCAGCCAGCCGGACACGGCCGGATGGAACAGCTCGCCGGGCGGCGCACAGGCCGCCGGCGGCTCCAGGGCG
>JBGQEX010000254.1:0-5901 GCA_041496605.1 Piscinibacter sp. | reverse complement strand
CCAAGGGTATGGCTGTTCGCCATTTAAAGTGGTACGTGAGCTGGGTTTAAAACGTCGTGAGACAGTTTGGTCCCTATCTTCCGTGGGCGCTGCAAGATTGAGAGAGCCTGCTCCTAGTACGAGAGGACCGGAGTGGACGCACCTCTGGTGTATCGGTTGTCACGCCAGTGGCATTGCCGAGTAGCTATGTGCGGAAGAGATAACCGCTGAAAGCATCTAAGCGGGAAACTCGTCTCAAGATTAGTCTTGCCGGGGCCTTGAGCCCCCTGAAGAGTCGTTCGAGACCAGGACGTTGATAGGCTGGGTGTGGAAGCGCAGTAATGCGTTAAGCTAACCAGTACTAATTGCTCGTGAGGCTTGACCCTATAACTTTGACGATCCGATCAGGATATGTCGGAGTGAGTCAATGCAAGTTATGCCTGTCTTCAAGTGAAGATCCGAGGCGCAATCAAAGCTGATTTGCTGCAATTGCAGCCGACTCTACGAATTGGCTGTCACGCTCTGAGAGCGGGACAGTGACCGGTTAAGCCTGATGACCATAGCGAGGTGGTCCCACTCCTTCCCATCCCGAACAGGACAGTGAAACGCCTCAGCGCCGATGATAGTGCGGATTCCCGTGTGAAAGTAGGACATTGTCAGGCTATTAATGAGAAAGCCCCCGTCGACTCGACGGGGGCTTTTTTTCGTTTGGCCAAACCTGCGAGATACCAGTCGGAATTCGAGTCTGGAATCGCGAGTTGCAACCTATTCTGGTTTGCACAGGCCGGCGGTCAAGAAGGCCAACTACATCAGCCGCGCAACTCACGCCGAAGAATCTTGCCAACATTCGATTTTGGAAGATCGTAGCGAAACTCGATGTACTTTGGACGCTTGTACGCCGTGAAATTCAGCCTGCAGTATTCGGATAAGTCCTGCTCGTCCAGCGCTGGATCCTTCCTCACGACAAAAAGCTTCACCGCTTCGCCGGACTTCGCGACGCTCACTCCGATCGCTGCGCACTCGAGTACTCCCGGATGCCGATTGACAACCTGTTCCAACTCGTTCGGGTACACATTGAAACCTGAGACGAGGATCATGTCCTTCTTGCGGTCAACGATGCGTATGAACCCCCGCTCGTCCATAGTTCCAACGTCTCCCGACTTGAAGAAACCGTCCTCGGTCATGACTTTGGCCGTTTCGTCGGGGCGGTTCCAGTAGCCTGCCATCACCTGCGGCCCTCGAATGCAAATCTCGCCTGGCTCTCCGGGCGCGACTGGAACGCCGTCATCGTCGCGAATGCTGATCTCGGTGGACGGCATCGGCAAGCCGATCCCGCCGGTGAACTCGGTCTGGTCGAGTCGATTGACCGTGGCAACCGGCGATGTCTCCGAAAGTCCATAGCCCTCGACCACCGGGCAGCCGGTGAGTTGGAGCCACTTATCCGCAGTGGCGCGCTGCACCGCCATTCCGCCGCCGTTGGAAATCACCAGTTCCGAGAAATCAAGCCGCGCAAATTCCGGCTCGTTTGCGAGCGCGTTGAACAGCGTGTTGACGGCGGGGAACATGTTGACCCTGTAGTGCTGCAAGGTCCTGATGAAGCTGGAGATGTCGCGCGGGTTGGGAATCAGGATGTTCATCATTCCCCAGCGAGCGCCGAGCATGTAGCAGGCGGTGAGCGCAAAGATGTGATACAGCGGAAGTGCGCAGACGGTTACGATTTGCTTGTCGGCGAATCTGTCGAGCACGGGCTTGAACCACTCGTCGGACTGCAGGATGTTGGCGACGACATTGCGGTGCAGCAGCGTGGCGCCCTTGGAGACTCCCGTTGTACCGCCGGTGTACTGCAGGAATGCAACGTCATCGGCCCCGATGTCCACCCGACGCAAGCTCATGCGCGTTCCGTCCGCAATCACCATGTTGAAGCGCGACACCGTGCGACCATGGCCCAGCGGGAGGCTGAAGGGCGGAACCATCTTGCGCACATGGCGCACTGCGAAGTTGACCAACTGCCCTTTCCAGAATCCGAGCATGTCCCCCATCGAGGCCAGCACCACGTGCCGCACGCGGGTCCTGTCGATGACCTCTTCAAGCGTCTTCGCGAAGTTCTCCAGAACGATGATCGCCTCGGCACCGCAATCGTTGAGCTGGTACTCGAGTTCGCGCGCCGTGTACAGCGGGTTCACGTTCACCACGACGAAGCCCGCGCGCAGCACCGCAGCGATGGCCACCATGTATTGCGGCACATTGGGCATCATCAACGCGACGCGCGCGCCCCTGATGAGTCCCTGCGACTGCAGCCACGCGCCGAGCGCCAACGACAACTCGTCGATGTCGCGAAACGTGATGCGCTGGCCCATGCAGGCGGCCGCATCGCGGGCGGCGAACTTGCGAAACGCTTCCTCCAGCAACTCCACCAACGACGCGTACTGCGTGGCATCGATCTCCGGCGAAACGCCCGCCGGATAGCTCTTCAGCCAGGGCTTTGCGACAGCTTGCAGCACACGCGTCTCCAGTCAGTGTTGAACCACGGCAATGGTCGTGGCGCGGGGCGGCGCATCGCTACGGTAATTGTCCTAACGCGATGTCGCCAAGGTGTCGATCGATAGGCAACTCCAGACCCGTGACGTCGAACAGGTATCGCGCCAGAGCGCGCTCACGCGCACCGATGACCGACAAGAACTCCTGCGCACCGCACATGGCCTTGAAGGTATCGAACCCGGTCTCGAGAAATCGCTGCAGCTCACCGAGGCCGGCTGCGCGCGCGGGAGTGCGCATCATGCGAAGGCTGTGGCGAACCAGGGCATTGCGCGTCAATCGCTCCAGCGACTCGCCAACAGCCAGCGTCAGCGCGATTTGCAGTTCACGATCGTCCACGCAACCGGTGGCTTTCCAAGCACGCGTGTAGGACGGCGCGTCGACGCTCGCCTGCTCGAGATGCGAGCCCATCACGCTGTCCAAGGCCTCGGACAGCGCATGCAGCCGCGCGAGGGTGTCGACCGTGCCGATGATCTCCTGCGGAAACAGACGCACGAGAGCCGGCACCACGCGAGCGAACTGGGTATCCCGCTCGGTGAAGTCGTTCGGACCGTACAACTCGTCGAGAAAGAAGCGCGCCGCGGGCCCGTAGCGTGCGGTACGCAGCAAGTCGGCATACGTGTGCGCGAATCGCGCCTGTTGATACTGCTTGAGCGCCTGCACGCGCACCGCCAGTTCAGGCGAGGCCGCGCGTCGCTCGCGCTCGGCGGCGACGCTGCGCAGGTGTCCAAGAATCGAATCCGCGTCGCCGCGCATGGCCTGCTGTCCTCTGACTGACGGGGTCGCTGACTGTAGTGCCGTGCCTGGGGTTTCTCAGCGCATGAGTTAGTCACTCACCCCTAAGGTCCGGCGATTGAATGATGCAACACTCGGCGCGGTCGCGAACTCACATAACAAGCCATGCAACGGCGAAACCTGCTCAAACTCGGCCTTGGCGCGACTATCGTGCTCGCGGCGGCAGGCGGCGGTCTCGCACTGCTGCGGCCTGGCGTCGTCGACGGTCGGCTGACCCCAGCGGGCAAGACGGTGTTCCACGCCGTGGCGCGCGCCGTCCTGGACGGAAGCCTGCCCACCGAGGCGGCAGCTCGCGAAGCGGCAGTGGTCGCGCACCTGAAGCGACTCGACGATGCCGTTGCTGCATTCCCCGAAGCGACGCGTCGCGAGCTGTCGCAATTGCTCGCGCTGCTGGCGTCGCCGCCCGGCCGCCTGGGATTGGCCGGGCTGCGCAGCGACTGGCCCGACGCCAGCATCGCAGAACTGCAGCAATCGTTGGAGGGCATGCGCACATCGGCGTTGCCGATGCGGCAACAGATCTATCACGCCTTGCGCGATCTCACCAACGCGGCGTTCTACGTCGACCCGCAGGCCTGGGCGCTGATGGGTTATCCGGGTCCCCGAACCGTTTGATTGAGACTGCTTGATGAGCCAACAACCCGACCCGATTCGAGATGGCTTGGCGCGCGGCTGGCGAGTCTTCGGCGGCGCGCATGCCGCCCTGCCCGACAGCATCCACTGCGACGTGGCCATCGTCGGGTCCGGCGCCGGCGCCGGCATCACGGCCGAGCTGCTGGTGCAGGCCGGGCTCGATGTCGTCTTGGTCGAAGAGGGGCCGCTGAAGTCGAGTACCGACTTCAACCAGCGCGAGAGCGAGGCCTACCCGAACCTCTACCAGGAGAGTGCTGCGCGCAAAACGGCCGACCAGGCGATCACTGTTCTGCAAGGGCGCTGTGTGGGGGGCTCGACGACCGTCAACTGGACCAGTTCGTTTCGCACGCCGGCAGGCACGCTGCGTTACTGGCAGCAGCGCTTCGGCCTCGCCGAGTTGACCGAAGACGCGATGGCACCGTGGTTTGCCCAAGCCGAGCGACGCCTCAACATCGGCCCATGGCTCACGTCGGCGAACGAGAACAACGAGCTGTTGCGCGTTGGTGCCGCCAAGCTCGGGATTTCCGTCGCCGGCATTCAGCGCAATGTGAAGGGATGCTGGAATCTCGGCTCGTGCGGCTTGGGCTGCCCGACCAACGCCAAGCAGTCGATGCTCGTCACGACGATTCCGGCCGCCCTCGACAAGGGAGCGCGGCTGCTGACGCAGTCACGCGCCCGCGAGTTCGAGTGGGCGAGCGGCAAGGTGTCGGCGTTGCTGTGCGTGCCGGTGAAGATGGATGGCACGGTGGCGTCGGCCAGCGTCACGCGCATCGTCGCGAAGCACTTTGTCGTCGCCGGCGGTGCGATCAATTCGCCGGCACTGCTGAAGCGATCGAACGCGCCCGATCCACACGGCCTGCTCGGAACGCGCACATTTCTTCATCCGGTCTTCCTGTCCGCCGCGATATTCGATCAGAAGGTCGAAGGCTGGAGCGGCGCGCCGCAAAGCCTCTATACCGATCATTTTCTGCAGAACCAGCCGATTGACGGGCCGATGGGCTACAAGCTCGAGGCGCCACCGATGTACCCGGCGATCTTCGCAGCGACATTGCCTGGATATGGCCGGCAACAGGCCGAGCTGCTCAAGGCCTTTCCAAACACGCACACTTTGCTCGCATTGATGCGCGACGGCTTTCATGAGCAGTCGCCGGGGGGCAAGGTCACGCTGCGCTCCGATGGCACACCGGTTCTCGACTATCCGCTCAACGAGTTCGTGATGGAAGGTGGCCGTCGCGCGCTGTTGACGATGGCGGAGATCCAGTTCGCCGCCGGCGCGCGCGCGGTCAGCCCGGTGCATGAAAGCGCCGGCTTGTACTCCTCGCGGCTGCAGGCCCGGCAGGCGATCAACGCGTTGCCCATCAAACCCTTGCTGACCCGCGTGTTCAGTGCGCATGTGATGGGCGGTTGCGGTCTGGGCGGCCATGAACGGCAGGGCGTCGTGCGCCCCGATGGTCGCCATTGGCAAGTCGACAATCTGTCGGTGCACGACGGGTCGCTGTTTCCGACCAGCATCGGCGCCAACCCCCAGTTGTCGGTCTATGGCTTGGTGAACAAACTGGCAACCCAACTGGCCAGGCAACTGAGCGGTCGCGATGTCACGCTTGCCTGAGCACGGGCCGCGACCTCGCTGCTAGCATCCGCCGATGCTCGCGCGCCTCCAGCAGTTCATCACCGTCGGGCTTGTCGGCCTGGCCGCCCTGTGGGCTGCTTACTTCGTGCGCGCCGGGTTACCCGTGTTGGCGGCTGGCGGCGCGGTGCTGATCCTGTTCGGCTATGCCCTGTTCCTGGCGTTCGAATTCGTGCTGATGCGAAGGGTGAACCGGCGCGATGCCGTGCTGCCGGCGAGCTTGCGTCAGCTCGTCGCCGCATGGTGGGGTGAGTTTCTCACGGCGCCGCGCGTGTTCTGCTGGCGCCAACCCTTCCGATCCAAGGCCGTGCCCGACTTCCTGCCCGCGGGCAGCT
>JBGQEX010000253.1:0-5917 GCA_041496605.1 Piscinibacter sp. | reverse complement strand
GAGAGAACGGTATCGTGATTTGATCTGCCGTATTGCGGACGCGACATCCATATCCGCTTTAGACCACAGTACAGACAAGTGGTCAAGTTATTTTCACGTGACGCCTTCCAGGCGCTGATCTCGCGCTTGGTCAAGATCACCTTCACGGCCTGGAAGAACGCAACTTCTTCGCGCACCGCCTTCGCCTCGTCGAGCGTGCAGCACAGCGTGAAGGCCTTGCTCATCGCCAGCGCCAGGTCGGCGAAGCGCTTCTTGCCGTCCTTGATGCCCAGCACGAAGTTGGCCGCGCCGGCCAACGTCTTGTGACCACCCGTCAGGAAGCCGCTGTAGTCGAAGCCATGGCCCGGGGTTGTGTGATTCGTGCCGGCGAGCATGCCGCGCAGTGCATCCAGCTTCTCGGCCAGCACGCTGTAGGCCTCGTGCGCGTCCACGGTCGGCCGGCCGCGCCCATGGCTGGCGGTGTACTCCTTCAGCGCTGATTTCAGCTCGTTGGCAATGCCGATGTAGTCCACCACCAGGCCGCCCTGCTTGTCCTTGAACACGCGGTTCACCCGGGCGATGGCCTGCATCAGGTTGTGGCCTTTCATCGGCTTGTCGACGTACAGCGTGTGCACGCAGGGCGCGTCGAAGCCGGTGAGCCACATGTCGCGCACGATCACCAGGCGCAGCGGGTCGCCCGGATTCTTGAAGCGCTTCTCCAGCCGCTTCTTCACCTGGGCGCCGTAGAGGTGAGGGCGCAGCAGCGCCTTGTCGCTGGCCGAGCCCGTCATCACGATCTTGATGGCGCCCTGCTCGGGGTCGGTGCTGTGCCAGTCCGGCCGCAGCTTGACGATCTCGTCGTAGAGGTGGACACAGATGTCGCGGCTCATCCCCACGACCATGGCCTTGCCGGTCTGAGCCGTGTTGCGTTCCTCGAAGTGCGCCACCAGATCGGACGCCACGCGGGCGATGCGTGGCTCGGCACCCACCACCTTCTCGAGCGCCGCCCAGCGGCTCTTGAGCTTCGCCTGCTGGCTTTCTTCCTCGTCCTCTGCCAGCTCGTCCACCTCGTCATCGATGGTGGCCAGCTCGTCGGCCCTCAGCCCCAGCTTCGCAAGCCGGCTCTCGTAGTAGATGGCGACGGTGGCGCCATCTTCCTTGGCCTGCTGCATGTCGTAGACGCTGATGTAGTCGCCGAACACCGCGCGGGTGTCGCGGTCCTCGCCCGACACCGGCGTGCCGGTGAAAGCGACGAAGGTGGCGTTGGGCAGCGCGTCGCGCAGGTGCTGGGCGTAGCCGACCTGGTAGCGGCCGGTGCTGGGCGCGAAATCAGCGGGCTGTGCGACGGGCTCTCCGCTGCCGGTACTCAGCACCGTCGGCACGGCACCGCGCTTTGACTGCTTCACGCCTTTTAGCTTCGCCTCGAAGCCGTACTGCGTGCGGTGCGCCTCGTCGGCGATGACAACGATGTTGTTTCGGTCCGAGAGCAGCGGAAACACATCCTCATCCTCGCCCGGCATGAACTTCTGGATGGTCGCAAACACGATGCCGCCGCTCGGCCGGTTGCCCAGCAGCGCGCGCAGGTCCTGCCTTGTTGCGGCCTGCACCGGCTGCTCGCGCAACAGGTCCTGTGCCAACGAGAAGACGCCGAACAACTGGCCGTCCAAATCGTTGCGGTCGGTGATGACGACGATGGTCGGGTTCTCCATCGCCGGCTCCTGCATCACGCGCGCCGCGAAGCAGGTCATCGTGATGCTCTTGCCGCTGCCCTGGGTGTGCCACACCACGCCACCCTTGCCGCGCAAGCGCGGGTCGCTCGCCGGCCTTGACGCCGCGATCACCTGGGCGATGGCTGCGCGCACCGCATGGAACTGGTGATAGCCCGCGATCTTCTTGACGACGTTGCCGTCGTCCTCGAACAGCACGAAGCTGCGCAGATAGTCCAGCAGCATCGCGGGCGCCAGCACGCCGCGCACCAGCGTCTGCAGCTCGTTGAACGGGCCCAGCGGGTCGAGCGTGATGCCGTCGATCGTGCGCCAGGCCATGAATCGCTCGGCATCCGCCGACAGCGAGCCCAGCAGCGCATCGCTGCCGTCCGAAATGACCAGCACCTCGTTGTACTGGAAGACATCGGCTATCTGCGCCTTGTAGGTCTGGACCTGATGGAAGGCCTTCCACACGTCGGCATTCAGGTCGGCAGGGTTCTTCAGCTCGATCAGCGCGAGTGGCAGACCGTTGACGAACAGCACGATGTCGGGCCGGCGCGTGTGGTGCGCGCCGGTGATGGCGAACTGGTTGACCGCCAGCCACTCGTTGCATGCCGGGTCGGCCCAGTCCACCAGCCGCACGAAATCGCCGCGGGTTTCGCTGTCACGCTGGTACTGCACCGGGACACCGGTGACCAGCAGCCGGTGAAACTGCCGGTTGGCGGCCAGCAGCACCGGCGTGCCGAGGTCCAGTACCTGCCGGATGGCATCCTCGCGGGCAGCGGCCGGCACGTCTGGGTTCAAAGCCGCGACGGCTTGGCGCAGCCGGCCGGCCAGCACCACCTGGCGGTAGCTCTCGCGCTCGGGATGAGACCCGTCTGGGGCCATGTCGGGCCCGTAGCGGTGCTGCCAACCCACGTCGGCCAGCCAGCCCAGAGCCTCCTGTTCAAGTTGGTCTTCGGTCATCGTCAGCGCGCCAGCAGTTCGACGTAAGCACGGTAGCTGAAGCTGCGGTTCTTCTTCTGCCCGGTCAGCTCGGTCACGATGCCCAGCTCCTCCAGCAGCTTCACCGCCGCCGTGGCCGTGGGGAAGGTGGTCTCCAGCTTCTGACGCACCTGCTCGATGGTGAAGCGTGGCATGACGGGCAGCAGCTCGAACAGCCGCAGCGCCACGGCGCCGACACGCGGTGCGGCGAGCAGGCGGCGTCGGTCGGCCGCCACCAGGCTGGCGATGGCGACGATGGCGCGCTCGGCCTCGGTGGCAGCGCCTTCCACGGCTTCGAGGAAGAAGGCGATCCAGGCTTCCCAGTCGCCATCGGTGCGCACGGCCGAGAGCAGCCGGTAGTACTCGCGCTGATGCCGCTTGAGATATCCGCTGAGGTACATCAAGGGTTCCGGCAGCAGGCCCCACTGCTCCATCAAAGCAGCGATCAGCAGGCGGCCGATGCGGCCGTTGCCGTCGAGGAAGGGGTGGATGGTCTCGAACTGGGCGTGCACCAGCGCCACCCGCACCAGCGGCGGAAGCTTGGTCTCAGGCTCGTGGATGAAGTGCTCCATCTGGCTCAGCAACTCCGCCACCCGCTCGGGCGGCGGCGGCACGAACACCGCATTGCCTGGCCGCGTGCCGCCGATCCAGTTCTGCGAGCGGCGCAGCTCGCCCGGCTGCTTGCCCGCGCCACGGGCGCCGGCCAGCAACAGGCGGTGGGCGTCGCACAGCAGGCGCACCGAGAGCGGCAGGCCGCGCGGCTTGTGCAGGTTCTCGCGCACGAGACGAAAGGCGCGCAGGTAGTTGCTGACCTCCTCCACGTCGTCGGTGTTGGCGACGGCCAGGCCTGCCTCGTCATCGAACAGATCCGTCAGCGTGGCCTGCGTGCCTTCGATCTGCGAGGTGAGCAGCGCTTCCTTGCGGATGGCGCTGTACAGCAGCCACTCCACCGAAGGCACCAGTCCCGACACGCCCGACAGCCGGGCCAGCGCCAGCTCAGCGGCGCGTGTGCCCGCCTCGTAGGACTCAGGGGCCAGCGCCGGCTTGGCCGGCGGCAGCGGATGGGGCACGAAGGCGCGCACCGGCTCACCCAGCGTGGTGGTGGTGACGTAGTTGCCGGTGGAGCGCATCGTATGAAGGCGGCCTTGGATGGCCGACCGAGATACTAAAGCATTCTTTAATTTGTGGCGAGACTTTGAAAGGATGCTTTGGGAGTCGCTCAGGCGAGGGCCGACAGGGTTTCGGCTTCGGGCAGGCGCAGTTGGCCGGAGATCAGGCGGGGGAGGAGGGTGTCGCGGAGGGCGGCGAGGGTTTGAGCTTGTTGGCAGTTGTCCCTGATCCGATCCAACAACGGCTGAACTACTGCGTCGAATGCGCGAGGCACTGATGGTGGTGGGCAGATGATCGACTGTGCAGAAACAAGCCCAATGTTGAGGTTCTTCTGAACCGATCCATCGGCGATGCGTACAAGATGGGCCGAGATGTGTCGCAACCAATAGAACATGAGGTTCTTGCTGACAGCGCTGAATCCCTGGAAGTAAAGCCAGCCGTCGTGTATGCAGCCCTCAAGTTCGACGAAGACAGGAATCCCGCATGACGCACTGTTCGACATGATCAAGTCTCCATTACGCACAGCGACACTCTTCGCAACGCCTTCGCGCTTGATCTTCTCCTTCGTGGTCAAAACGAACATGCCGTCGGATGCAGTCGCGTCTGCGATCTTGATCCACGGAATGTCATTGCCCATGTACTCTTGAATCGGGCGTGGTGATGAACCCCTTCCGAGTGAACACACCTCACCGATCTTCGCGGCGCGCCATCCCTTTGGGATCGACCCCAGTGGGGAGTTCTCGAAGCCGTCCGAGAACAGGGCCGCCGTGGCTTCATCCATGCCGGTCGGCGCCAGGCCTTCCTGCTTGGCGCGAACGGGATCGAAATCGACGAACCACGACTTGAACAGCGCCTGCGCGATGGCTTCGAGGGTGGCATTGGTTTTGCGCAGGAGAGCGATGCGCTCGTCGAGCGCTGAGATGAAGTCAGCGATCTGCGACCTCTCAGCCAGAGGCGGGATCGGAATCGGCAGTGCCCGCACGTCCTTGAGATTGATCGTGGTCTGAACCGTCGTGTTCGCCCGTGTGCCCAGCAGGTGCTGTGACAGTGGTGAACGTAGGCAGATTGCAATCCAACGGGAGTCGATGCCATTGGCCGGCTTGATCACCCCCACTGCGCGAGCAACGTTGAATCCCGCGCAGCTCGGCGGAACTTCCGCGACCTGCCCAACGGATCCGACCAAGGTCAGCAGCACTTCACCGCCACTCAACCTGGTGCGAGCGTACTTCGCTTCGACTTCCGGGGCGACACGCATCACATCGGAGAGATCGAGTCGCATGTCCCTGAAGTTGTTAACGCGAATCATCGGAATGCCATGGACAGACGGCGCCCCTGGTTGCACAACGCCGTAGCTGATTGACCCGGGCGCCGCACAGCCCTCAAGCGGGCTGAACACCCAGCCGTCAGGCAGCGCCGGGAGATCAAAACTCATACCCCAACCCCCCGAGCTTCTGTCGGATCACCAGGTCAAGTTCCGCCCCCTTCGCCATTTGCTCGCCCAGCCTCTCGGTCAACGTCTGCATCTTGGCTGCGAAGCCCTCTTCGTCGTCCTCCACCGCTTCCGCGCCCACGTACCGCCCCGGCGTCAGCACATGGCCGTGCCCGGCGATCTCCGGAAGTGTCACGCTGCGGCAGTAACCCGCCAGGTCGGCGTATTCGGCAGCGCCCGGATCACCGCGCCACGCCGCCACGGTGCCCGCGATGCGGTGGATCACCGTATCCGTCAGTTCGCACTGCACTCGGCTGATCGTCGTCGCCAGGTTGCGCGCATCGATGAACAGCACCTCGCCGCGCCGCAAGCGCTTGTCCTTCACCAGAAACCACAGGCAGGCCGGGATCTGCGTGTTGAAGAACAGCTGCCCCGGCAGCGCGATCATCACCTCGACCGCGTCGGCATCGACCATCGCGGCGCGGATCTGGCCTTCGTTGTTCTGGCTGGAGCTCATGCTGCCGTTGGCCAGCACGATGCCGGCGCGGCCGCCGGGTTTCAGGTGGTGCAGCATGTGCTGCAGCCAGGCGTAGTTGGCGTTGCCTTGCGGCGGGTCGCCATGCACCCAGCGCGGATCGCCCGTCAGGCTGGCGTGCCACCAGTCGCTGATGTTGAACGGCGGGTTGGCCAGGATGAAGTCGGCGCGCAG
>JBGQEX010000252.1:0-5931 GCA_041496605.1 Piscinibacter sp. | reverse complement strand
AGTTCGTCGAGGTCGATGGGCTTGACCATGTAGTCATCGGCCCCGATATCGAGCAGGCCGATACGGTCTTGGATGCCGCCGCGCGCCGTCATGACGACGACCGGAACATCGGAATGTCGATCGCGCATCTTCTTGAGTACGCTCTCGCCACTGACATCCGGCAGCCCGAGGTCGAGCAGCACGCCATCGTAGTGATGCGTGAGCATGGCAACAGCCACCTCGCGCCCCTTGCGGATCCAGTCGACGGCGTATCCTGCGCGCACGAGCCCCTTGTGTGCGGCCTGACCGAAGAGTTCGTCGTCCTCGACAAATAGCAATCGCATAGTGCTCACGCTGTTTGATACAGCTCAAACAAATGTAGATGATTGCGATGTCGATTGCAAAATGGCGGGGCCTTGCTACCCTCACTCGGGGGGCGGTCTTAAGCGACGCTAAATGTCGACGATCGATACTGAGTGCCTTGGAGAGCGAGGGCGAGGACGCGCATGTCGTCATACATTGCCAGCGCCGCTGACCTGACTGGCGGCGCAAACACGGAATCGTTGCACAACGAGCCATCGTGGGCGCACGTTTCGGGGTGGACTCAACTTTCCGGTTCGCTGAAGACCGTGTCCTGCGTGATCCTGAGCTACGACAACGCACTGAGCCTGTCGCATCTGTTGCCCACGCTCAGCGACACGCTCACCGAATGCGGCTACCCGTGGGAGGTCATCGTCGTCAATGCCGGAAGCGACGACGCGACCAACCAGTTGCTCAGGGGCTGGAGCGAGATCCCAGGGTTCTGGACCGTGCCCTTGTCCACCGATGCCGGCCAGGCCATGGCACTCGCCGTGGGCCTCGCGGCCGCGCGCGGAGATGCGGTGATCCTGCTCGACGCCAAGCTCCATTACGCGCCCAGCCTGCTCGCCCAGATGATCATGCAGTGGGAGAACGGGGCCGAGCTGGTGTACGCCGTTCGCAATGCTGCCGGCGAGCTGACCGAGTTGGCGGGGTGGGACGCAGCGACCGTCGATCGAATGATGAACGCGGCCGATTCGATGAACCTGCCCCAAGGCAGCACCGACCTCGCGCTGATGGACCGCCGGGTGGTCAAGTTCCTGTTGGCGTAGCACCCACCGTCAACAGTTCCTCCAGCGCCGTCAAGCGCTGCTCCTGTAGCCGCCCGCTCGCCCGCGCGAGCAGCAGCTGGCGCCGCGTCAGTTCCCGATAGAACGCCGCGTGCTGCGGCGACAGCCGTTCGAGCGCGCTCAGGTGGCGCGCCACCACACCCACATCGCCGCGCGACACCGGCCCCGCAAGTGCTCCAGCCAACCCCTTCGCCGCCGCGGCGTCCAGCGTGCCGCGCGCGAGCGGCAGCATGGCCTGCAGCGCCACGCCCTCGTCAATGCCGAAGCTGCCCCAGATCGCAGCCGCCTCTTGCAGCATCGACAGCAGAAAGCTCGCCGCAAAGCTGGCACCGCCGTGGTACAGCGCGCGCGCACCGGCAGGCAACACCAGGCTGCGCATCTGCAGCAGGTCGGCCAATCCGCGCAGTTCGGCTTCGAGTGCCGGCGGCCCTTCGATGGCCACGGTGCTGCCGGCCAACAGTTCGATGGCACGCGTGGGGTCGGAGAAGATCTGCAGCGGATGAAAGCCCCCGATCAATGCGCCACTGCGCGCCGCGGGTTCGAGCACCGCCACCTCCGTCGCACCGCTGCAGTGGACAACGCGCTGCCCGGCCCGCCAGCTCAGCCGCGCAGCGAGCGGGCCGATCTCGTCGTCGGGCACCGTCAGGAACACCAACTGCGCTTGCGCGGCCTGCGCGGCCCCCACAGCTGCGCATCCAGGCAATCCGGCGGCAGCGCGACGCGCGGAGTCCGGGGTGCGACTCGCGATCGCGCACACGGGCAAGCCGCGCCGCGACAGCGCCGTCGCCAGGGTGGCGCCGAGGCGGCCGGCGCCGATGAAAGCAATCGAGGTCAAGGCAGCGTCCTCGCGAGATGGGCAGGCGCACAGCATGCCGCAATCGGCGCGTGACCGCAGACCGCTTGGCACAGAAGCTGCTCGGGCCTTCTCGCCTCTTGCATACAAGATTGCATGCACCAACCCAATGCATCCACGATGACCGGCGCCCCGCGCACGTTCGCCGAGATCCGCCGCAGCCTGATCGGCAGCACGCAAACGGTGCGGGCGCTGATGACCCGTGCGCTCGCCGAGAGCGCCGCGCTCGCACCGTCGGCGTGGATCAGCCGCTTCCCTGCGGCGCAGCTGCTGCCGCTTGCCGATGCCTGCGATGTCCGCTTGCGCGAGCAAGGCGCGGCGGTCTTCGACACGATGCCGCTGCTCGGCATGCCGTTCGCGGTCAAGGACAACATCGACGTGGCCGGGCTGCCGACCACCGCCGGCTGCCCGAGCTTCGCGGCCGGCCCGGCGCGTACTCATGCGGCGGTCGTGCAGCGGCTCGTCGATGCCGGCGCCATTCCGATCGGCAAGACCAACCTCGACCAGTTCGCCACCGGACTCGTCGGCACACGTTCGCCGTACGGCGCCGTGCCGAACCCGTTCGATGCATCGCGTATCAGCGGCGGCTCGAGCTCGGGATCGGCCTATGTGGTCGCGACCGGCCAGGTTCCGTTTGCACTCGGCACCGACACCGCCGGTTCGGGGCGCGTACCGGCGGGCATGTGCAACATCAGCGGGCTCAAGCCCACCAAGGGCTGGCTGTCGTCGCGCGGCATCGTGCCGGCGTGTCGCAGCCTCGACTGCGCGTCGGTGTTTGCGCTGGCGCCGGAAGACGCGTGGGCGGTCGCGGCGATCGCCGCCGGCCGCGATGCGCTCGACCCGTTCAGCCGCGATGCGCTGCCGCCGCGCCTGCGCGTGGACAAGCTCGATGGCCTGCGCATCGGCGTTCCCGACCCGCTCGAGTTCTTCGGCGATGCGTTGGCCGAGCAGGCCTTCGACGCGGCGCTGCGCGTGCTGCAGCCGCTGGGTTGCCGCATCGTTGCCGTTCCCTTCGCGCCGCTCGCGCGCGCCGCGAGCCTGCTGTACCAGGGGCCGTGGGTGGCGGAACGCTACGCCGCGGTGGGCGAGTTCCTGGCGCGCGCTCCGCACGATGCCGACCCCGCGGTGTCGGCGATCGTGCTCGGCGGCAGTGAACCGCGCGCGCATCAGCTGTTCGCCGCGCAGCACGAGATCGAATCCTTGCGCCAGCAGGCCGCCGCGATGTGGTCGACGATCGACGTGATGGTCGTGCCCACGGCACCGACCCACCCGACCGTGGCAGAGCTGCAGGCCGACCCGTTCGAGCCGAACCGGCGCCTCGGTCACTACACCAACTTCGTCAACCTGCTCGACATGGCCGCACATGCGCTGCCGGGCCCTTTTCGCGCCGACGGCCTGGCGGCCGGCATCACGCTCATCGGGCCCGCGTTCAGCGACTTCGCACTGGCACAGCTCGCCACCACGCTGGTGCGCTGGCTGCAACCGAGCGTCGGTGCGCATCGACATGCGCTCGGCCCAGCGCCCAGCATCGGCGCGAGCGCGCCGGCGCATCCGGCGCGCATCGTCGCCGTCGGTGCGCACATGAGCGGGCTGGGATTGAACTGGCAGTTCCAGGAACGCGCCGCGCGACTCGTCCGCCGCGTCACCACCGCCCCGCGCTACCGCCTGTACTCGCTGACCGGCACGCATCCCACGCGCCCAGCCCTCGTGCACGTGGGAAGCACCGGCCGTGCCATCGACGTCGAGGTGTGGGAAATGGACAGCGCCCATGTCGGCAGCTTCCTCGCCCTCGTCGGCGCACCGCTGGCCCTCGGCACGGTCGAGCTGGCCGACGGCAGCAGCGAACGCGGTTTCGTTTGCGAGCCACGGGGTGTCGCGCCCGACACGCCCGCGCTGGACATCACTCACTTCGGCGGCTGGCGAGCCTTCCTCGCCGACGCGCCCGCTTTGCCCACCCACCGGACCACGCCATGAGCACCACCACATCACGCCCCATTGCCCCGCCCACCGCCACGATCGATACCGGCCGGCGCACGCTGCTCGCCGGCGCAGCCGCGCTGGCGACGCTCGGCGCACCGGCGGTCGTTCGCGCACAAGGCGGCCCGAAGATCCGCATCGGCTTCTGGCCGGTGGCGGCGGGCCTGCCGTTCTTCGCCGCGGTCGAGAAGGGCTACTTCAAGGAGGCCGGCCTCGAAGTCGAGCCACTCAAGTTCGCCGGCGCACAGCAGGTGATGGAAGCGATGTTGTCGGGCCGCTCCGACGGCAGCTCCAACGGCACCGGATCGGCCAACCTCGCGATCGGCGAGATCGCGCAGCCGGGCCTGTTCAAGATCTTCGCCACCAACCCGAGCAACGCGAAATACGTGCTCGACGAGTTCCTGCTGCCCAAGGACAGCCCGATCAAGTCCTTGGCCGAATTGAAGGGCAAGCGCGTCGCGTCGGGGCCGGGCATCCAGAACATGACGCTCGCCAAGACGATGCTCGAGCGTGCCGGCGCCGGCAGCGTCAACGTGACCGAACTGCCGATCGGCCAGCACATCGCCGCCATCGCCGCGGGTCAGCTCGACGCGGTCTACACGCTCGAACCCACCGGCACCGTCGGCCGCCTGAACGGGACCACGCGGCTGCTCGAAGCCGGCGTCGTCGCCAAGTACATCCTCGGCGACCCGCTGGCGCCGTGGCATGGCGGCGCCGCGAGCCTGACCACCGAGTTCATCAAGAAGTACCCGGCCGAAGCAAAGCGCTTCATCGCGGCCTATGCGCGCGGCATCGAGCTCGTGCGCAGCAAACCCGACGAAGCGCGCCAGTACATGAAGGGCTACACCGCGATCGACGGGCCGCTCACCGGCGAAGTGCCGCTCGCCTCGTACATGCTCTACAACGAGTTCAAGGCCAGCGACATCGCGTACTTCCAGAAGTTCTACGACCTGTTCACCGACAAGAGCATCTTCGACAAGCGCGTGCTGGTCGAGCCGATGCTGTTCAAGGGGTGATATGAACCACCCCCGAAGCGCCTTCGGCGCTCCCCCTCCAGGGGGCAACACCGGCGGCCCGGCGGAGCCGGATCCGCGGTGTCTGCTTGATGCGCAAGTTCATGCGTCGCGGGTCGCGCGAAGCGCAGTGGAGCAATTGACATGACAGCCGATGCCACCTCCTCCGCAGCCGCCGTGCCCTGGACCGCACCCGAGGCGCCAGCCGCGCTGCGCAAAGCCTTTGACTGGGGCAAGTTGCTGCCCTTCGTCGGGCCGGTCGTGCTGTTCATCGTTTGGGACCTGGTAGTGCGCGTGGGCTGGATCAAGGCCATCTTGCTGCCCCCACCCGCCGCAACCGTCGGTGCACTGATCAGCGGCCTGGCCGGCGGGCCTTTGCTGCTGGACTTCGCCGTGACCGTGCTGCGCACGCTCGAAGCCTTCGTCATCGCCGCGCTGGTCGGCGTGCCCTTGGGCGTGCTGCTCGGCAGCAACGAGCGCGCCTACCGCAGCGTCGAATTCCTGATCGACTTCTTCCGCTCCACGCCGTCGTCGGCGCTGATCCCCTTGTTCCTGCTGATCTTCGGCGTGTCCGACGTCAACAAGGTGGCGATCGCCGCGTTCGGCGCGCTGCTGATCGTGCTGTTCAACAGCGCCTACGGCGTCATCAACGCGCGCAAGCAGCGGGTGATGGCGGCGCGGGTGATGGGCGCGTCGCGCTGGCAGATCTTCAAGGACGTGCTGATCTGGGAAAGCCTGCAGCCGACCTTCGTCGGCCTGCGCTCGGCCGTGTCGATGGCGCTGGTGATCGTCATCGTCGCCGAGATGTTCATCGGCTCGGACAACGGCCTCGGCCACCGCATCATCGACGCGCAACAGGTGCTCAACGTGAAAAGCATGTACGCGGCCATTCTGGCCGCCGGCGCGCTGGGCTACGCACTGAACGTGCTGTTCCTGCTGGCCGAGCGGCGCATCGTGCACT
>JBGQEX010000251.1:0-5950 GCA_041496605.1 Piscinibacter sp. | reverse complement strand
TGAGGTATCGAAGGGCCCCGTGCATCCTGAGCCTGTCGAAGGACCTGAGATATCGAAGGGCCTGCTCGACGTTGGCGCGGGGCTTCGATACCTCAGCCCGACCCTTCGATACCTCAGGGCGATCGGACGTTCAGGCTTCGATACCTCAGCCCGAACGGGACTTGGATGACTGCGCCGAAAGGCTGATCACCGAGCGGCCATATCGGCAGGGGTCGTGCTCGCCTGGTAAGGCAACTCGAGCCGGTAGGCGAGCGCGATGAACAGGCTTTGCGCCAAGCCCATCGTGCTTGTCAACGAGCGGAAACCGAAGGTCGAGTTGTCCTGCACGATCAACGCGATGTGCGCGTCGCGCGCGAGCGGGCTCATGCGGCTGTCGGTGATCGCGATCAAACGTGCGCCCCGCTGCACCGCGGCCTGGGCAGCCTCGAGCGTCTCTTCGGCATAAGGAGCATAGGAGATCGCAATCATCACGTCGCCCTTGCGCACCGAACGCATCTGGCCCAAATGCATGCTGCCGAGCGCGGTGACCAGGCCGATGCGCTTGTCGGTATGCTGCAGCGCGTAGTCGAGGTACGCCGCGATCGGGAACGAGCGGCGCGAGCCGGCGATCCAGATCGCGTCGGCGTCGGCGAGCAGATCCACGGCCTTCTTGAAGCTCGGGCCTTGCAGACCGTTGCGAAGCTCCTGCATGCCGGCGATGCTGCCGCCGAGGAACTCGTGCGCGATCTCGACGGCCGACAGGCTGCCGGCGCCCGACTCGATCACTTCGCGGATGCGCGTCTTGTAGTTGCCGCTTGGTGCGATCTGGCGCGCCAGCCCGTCGCGGAAGATGCGCTGCATCTCGGTGAAACCCGAGAAGCCGAAGTGCTTGGCGAAACGTACTACCGCCGAGGGTTGGACCTCGCACTGAGCGGCCACGTCCTGGATGCCTTCGAGGCCGAGGTGGTCGCGGTGTTGCTCGACGTGGCGCGCGATGACCTTGAGCTGCTTGCTCAGATTCTCGTACTCCTGCGAGATGCGCTTGAGCAGCTGTTCGACGGTCATCTTCGGGGCGGCAGTGACCACAGCGTTTGTCCTCGGCGAATTGGAAATTCCATTCTAGTCCCGGGGATCTGACTTTAGAACCGTGGTTTCCCGACAGATGCGATGTAGAAAGCGATTTGCATCGTTGGCAAGGGAGACTCCGCGGCACTCAGGTGTACTTGACCCAGATGCCCCCGTTGTCGGCAGACCTCACGCAGTTTTCCACCCAGCGAACGCCGTCGATGCCGGCGTGAATGTCCGGATACCGGATCTCGCGGAGCGCTTGTGCATCGCCGCGATCGGTGGCATCAATCGCCAGGGCATATCGATAGTAGAGATTGGACCAGGCCTCGAAGAGGCCCTCCGGATGCCCGGCGCCGATCCGGTCGTCCTCGATTGCGCGGGCGTGCAGATAGCCCATCCCGCGCTCGAGGATTTGAGCGGGTTGCCCCTGGACCTCGTACGACAGTTGATTGGGCCGTTCGTCCCACCACTCGAGGCTGGCCCTCGATCCGATCACGCGGATCTTCTGTCCATGCATCGACCCCGCATTCACCGCGCAAGACCACACGTAGCCGATCGCGCCACTCGTGTACTTCATGATCGTGAACGCGTTGTCCTCCAGAGGCGCTCGGCTCTGGATGAAGCTCTGACGGGTGCACAGCAGGGACTCGATCTTGAGGTCCGGCAGCATGACCTCGGACAAATACAGCGGGTGTGTACCGATGTCGCCGAGCACGTAGCTCGGGCCCGCGATCTTCGGGTCCACGCGCCATTTCGCGCTGGGGTTGTCGGCCTCGGCTGCGGCACTGTGGAAGCCGTGCGCGAACTGCATGTTGACGATGCGGACCTCGCCCAGATCGCCGCGCGCAATCATCTGTCGAGCCTGCTCGATCAACTGGTGCCCGGCGTAGCCATAGGTCACGCCGACGATCTTCCTTGCTTGCCGGGCAAGCGCCAGCAGCGCGTTGGCCTCTGCCGTCGTGAAGCACAGCGGCTTCTCGCAGACGACGTGCAGTCCCGCCAGCAGGGCAGCCTTGCAGATCTCGAAGTGCGTGCCGTTCGGCGTGGCCACCGAGACGGCCCGGATGCCGTCTGCACGACGCGCCTCGGCCTCGAACATGGCTTTGTAGTCCGGGTAGCAACGGTCCGCAGCCACGCCCAGCCGAATGCCGAACTGTCGCCCCGCCTCCGCGTCGATGTCGAAGGCCCCCGCCACGAGCTGGAACGAGCTGTCCCGAAGCGCCGCGGATCGATGGATGTAGCCGATCTGGCTGCTCCGCCCGCCGCCGACCATGGCCCAGCGAATGGGCGCATTGAGTTGCATTTCACCGTTGATCATGTTCAGGCTCCGTTCAGTTGAATCCGATGCTCTTCAGGTAGTCCAGGCTCGCCTTGACGTCGCGAAGGCTGGTGTCGGCATGGCGCGGGTCGCGCTCCTGTTCGATCGTGATGTACCCGTGGTAGTCGATGCCTTCGAGCACCTTCTTGATCTGCGGGTAGTCGATGTCCCCCTTGCCGATCGGACACATCACGCCCTTGGCGCACGCGTCGAAGAAGGCAATCTTCTCGTTCATCACCTCCTCGTACACCCTGGCGTCCACGTCTTTGAAGTGGACGTAGTCGATGCGGTCGGCCTGCTCCTTCAGCCACTGGGCCGGATCCATCTTCGAGTAGTAGAGATGGCCCGTGTCCAGGCACAGACCGGCGATGTCGTGCGGGATGTCCCGGATGAGCTGGCGGATCTCGTCCTCGAACTCGATGTAGCCGCCCGCATGGGGGTGGATCACGCTGCGGACGCCGTGCTTCTCGTGCGCGAGCTTGGCAATCGCCTTGATGTGCTCGACCATCCTGGCCCATTCCGCCGTCGACAGGCGGGGAGCGCGGTCCGGGTGGCCAGCATTGATGTCACGCTCCGGATGCCCCCAGTCGATGATCACGAGGTAGGGCGCCTCGTGCTTCTGGCCCGCATTGACGGGCAGCGGCGGCAAGCGCTTGACGAGGCCGCAGATGTTGTCGGCTTGCGCAAGGAGGTTGTCGAGGTTCGCTTCGGACACCAGGTCGTCGAAGATGGTGCCGGCAACGATGTTGAGGCCCTGCTTCTTCAGTTCGGCGCCGACCACCCCGGCGTCGAGCGGCATGAAGCCGTAGGGGCCGAGTTCGATGCCCTTGTAGCCTGCCTGGGATGCCTCGTCCAGGACCCGGGTCCACTTGGGCAGGTGCGGGTTGCGCACATCGTCCACGCCCCAGCTGCAGGGGGCGCCTGAAATCTTGATGCTCATACGTTTCCTTTGTCCGATCGTGTCGTCGCGACGGATCGGGTCTGATGCAGGGTTGACATGAAGGCGTCGCTCAGCGGGCCGCACGGCCGACGCGGTGGCGTTCCACCTGGCGCTGGATTTCCTGGCGCATGAAGCGCGAGCTTGCTTCGGCGCGCTCTTCCCAGGCGAACACGCACGACGACATCACGCCGTCGAAGCCCACCTCGGCCAGCGTGCCGAAGAACAGCTCCCAGTCGATCTCGCCTTGGCCGATGTCCAGGTGCTGGTGCACGCGGATGTGGCTCGACCCCGGCGGGTTGACGATGTAGCGCAGCTGCGAACTCTTCTTGTGGTCGAAGGTGTCGGCCACACGGACATGCGCCAGCAGGGGTGCGGCGACCCTCAGCATGCCCGCCATGTCGTCACCGTAGTAGAAGGTGTGCGGCGCGACGTAGCTGAGCTTCAGGTGCTTCGAGCCGATGTTGGTGACGATGTCGACGGCGGGCTGCATCTGTTCGATCCAGTCTTCGGGATGCGGCTCGACCGACAGGGTGATGCCTTCACGTTCGAAGACGGGCAGCAGATCGTCCATCGAACGGAACCAGGCCGCTTCGCACATCTCCTTGGCGTTGGCGCCGGCCTTCTCGCCGACGGAGCGCTCGGGCGAGGCGCCGCGGCCGAACTCCGAGATCATCAGCTGGCAGTCCATCTCGACGGCCACTTCGATGGCCTTCTTCCAGCAGCGTACGGCCCACTGGCGCTCGTCTTCGAAAGGACTGGCCCAGCGATACATGGGCTGTAGCGTGGCGAGGCCGACACCATGGTCCTTCATGGCCTTCTTGAACGAGGCCATGCGCTCCTTGGTGGCGCGCGGCATGATCCACCAGTCAAGGAAGTCGGCGCGGGGCGACAGCTCGATCTGATCGTAGCCCAGCTCGGCCGTCGCACGGCCCAGTTCAGGCAGAGGCAGGTGGCGGATCATGTAGGGGTCGAGGGCAATCTTCACGGTCTCAGTCTCCTTCACCCGTCACAACAGAGGGGCGATCGCATCGTACAAATGAAAATGTATTTCCAGGCGACATTTGAACTGGAACATGTCATAGGCCGTCAATGCGTTATGACTAGATGATGTCTAGATGCCCATTCCCGGGCCGCGGCGAGCGTGGAACAATCACAGCCTTTGACATCTCCACGCCGAATCGGCGTTTGGCAAGAAAATGTCAGGCAAGAAGTCGATTCGGGCCACGATGGTCGACGTGGCGCGTGCATCCGGGCACAGCGTTTCGACCGTCGATCGCGTGCTCAACGGCCGCAGCAACGTGCGCGCCGAGACGGCCATACAGATCCGAGACGCTGCCGAGGCGCTCGGGTATCGCGCAGCCGGCGTCCTCCGCGAGCGGGTGCGCACCCTGACCCCGCGGCTCACGCTGGGCCATCTGCTGCTGCAACCCGACCAGGCCTTCTACCGCGACCTTGCCACCGAGCTGGTCACCGCCACGCAGGATCGCACCGACATGCGTGGTCACGCGGTGGTCGAGTACCTGCGCAGCCAGTCGCCCGACGCGGTCGCCGAACATTTGCGCGACCTGGGTCGACGCGTCGACGCGCTGGCGATCGTCGCCGCCGACCATCCCGTCGTGCGCGAGGCCATCGCCGAGGTCGCCGGGCGCGGCGTGCCGGTGTTCACCTTGATGTCGGACGTCGACGCACCGGCACGCGTCGGCCATGTGGGCCTGGACAACCGCCGCGTCGGCCGCACCGCGGCCTGGTTCCTCACGCGCCTGGCGCACCGGCCCGGCCCGCTCGCGGCCTTCATCGGAACGCACCGCTTCCAGTGCCAGGAACTGTGCGAGATGAGCTTTCGCGCCTACGTGCGCGAGCATGCCGGCGAGTTTGAACTGCTCGAGACCCGCGTGACCCTCGAAAGCGCGGACCATGCCGAAGAGGCGATGCGCGACCTGCTCGCCCGCCACGACGACCTGGCGGGCTTCTACGTCGGCGGCGGCGGGATCGAGGGCTGCCTGCGTGCGCTCGATGGCATCGACCCTGCCCACCAGCCCCTGGGCGTCGCCCACGACCTGACGGCCGTGACCCGCCAAGCGCTGCTGCGCGGCCCCTTGTGCGCCGTGTTGTCGCACCCGATGGCGGCGATGTGCGCAGAGCTCGTCGGCCAGATGCGCGCCGAGCTCGCCGAGCCGGCCGCGGGACTGCGCCAGGTGCTGCTGCCGTTCGTGATCACCGTGCCCGAAAACGCCTGAAGGCGTCTTGCTCGGCGGCGCCCGTCCCCAATGAGAACGGGCGCGTCGACTCGCGACGCGCCCGTCTTGTCGCCCCGAGGGTTCGGGCCCTGGCCAGCGATCAGCTGCGGCGCTTGCGTTGACGATACATGTCGGCCACGACCGCGGCGACGATGATCGCGCCCTTGACCATCTCCTGGTAGTAGGCGTCGATGCGGATGAAGGTGAAGCCCGAGGTCATCACACCGAGGATCAGCACGCCGATCACCGTGCCGGTGACGCGGCCGATGCCACCCGACAGCGAGGTGCCGCCGATCACGACCGCAGCGATCGCGTCGAGCTCGTACATCACGCCCATGCCCGACTGGCCCGAGATCGCACGTGCGGCCGTCACGGCGCCGGCGATGCCGCTGAGCAAGCCGGCGATCG
>JBGQEX010000250.1:0-6007 GCA_041496605.1 Piscinibacter sp. | reverse complement strand
GTTGATGACGTCGACCGCGTCGCTGGTGTCGCCATCGTCGTTCGGGTCGAGTGCGAAGTCCATCGCCTTCAACAAGGAGATGCCGTTGCAGCTGGTGGCCACCGAGCTGCAGACCTTGATCGCCACCAGCGAGGCGCCGGGCGCCACGCCCTTGTGCAGGCCGTCGGCGCTGTGGCCGGCGATGATGTCGGCCACATGCGTGCCGTGGCCCTGGAAGTCGATGGGATCCGGGTCTTCGGTGCGCGGGCCGTTCGGCCAGGCGTCGCCGACGAAGTCGAAGCCGTCGACCACCTTGGCGGTCGGGAACAAGCCATCGCGCGTGGTGTTCTTCGGGTCGCTCGGATCGGCGCCGTAGGCTGCCGCATACGCGGCCGCCGTGCCGGCTCCGCCGAGGTTGTAGTGCGTGTAGTCGACGCCGGAGTCGATCACCGCCACGCGCACGCCGGTGCCGTCCTTGCCGGCCGCCTGCGCGGCGGCGGCGCCGACGTAGGGCACCGTCTCGGCCAGCGCGAGCTGGTAGTTGATCACCGGGCGCAGCTTGCTCACCCCCGGCAGCTGTGCGATTTGCCTCAACGAGGCGGCGTTCACCTTCACGGCCACCGCGTTGTGGGCGACGACGACGCGACCGAGTTCGCGCGCGCCGAAGCCGCCCAGCTGGTTCATCAGCTCGTTCTGCCTGGCGCGCAGCGCGTCACGGTGCAGACGCACATCGCTCGTCATGCTGCTCTCGGCCGCGCTGAGCGTCTCGCGTGCCGAACCGCTCAATGCTGCGCGCCGTTGCACGTCGACGCCCTGGGCTTCCAGGCGCGCGCTCTTGTACGCAGCGACCGACGGGTCGCTCAGCGAGACCCAGACGTCGACGTCACCGCGGGCGCGCAGCAAGCGTGCGTCGATGACCGCCTCGCCGGCTCCGCCGGCCACGGCGAGCCGCTGGGTCAAGGATTGCGCAGTGCGCGCGTCGGACGCGGCAGCCGCGGTGTCGGTGCTGGCGCTGGTCGAGCTGTCGGATCCACCACCGCAGGCCGCGAGCAGAACCGCGGTCAAGCCGATGGCGTGCAGAAGTGAGCGTTGCATGAGGTGCCTCCCGGAGGGGTTGTCGGGTACTGGCGCATGCCGGGCGATCCAAACGGTGTTGGGGTCGACACCACGTCAGAGGCACGCATGCTGCGCCCGCTGCTTGAACTGCGTCAATTGGGGCGGTGCTCCGCACCACCCCCCAGGTCTAGGGGGTGGGTTGGTTCCGATGGCGGACGATCCGCACCCCACGCACACCGGGGATCGCGCGCGCCTGCGCAAGGGCAGCCGCCGGCATGCGCACCGCCAGCGCATTGCGCACCTGCTGTACACGCGCCTGCTCGACGGCGCCGAGCAAGCGCAAGCGCTGCATGACATCGTCTTGCTGCTGCTCGATGCGCTGGCGCAGCGCAACACGCTCGCCCAGCGCATCACGCGGCAGGCTCGCCAGTTCGGGTTCGCTCAGGTCGACCCACACCTCGATGACGCCTGCGGGCGGCTGCACCCGCGAGGCCGGCGGATCAGGCGCGGGCATCGCGATGCCGCTCGCCGGCACGCACAGCGCAGCCAGCAGTGCGAAGCGTGCGCACGCGCTCACCGCGCTCCGTACATCATCTGCCGCGCCAGGAGCGACTTCACCGGCGTCCAGGCCTGCAGCGCGGCCAGCGCCAAGCCCCTGGCGGTGCCCGCGCCCGGCAGCTGCCAGGTGAAGCTGCGCGCGAGGAAATCGGTGGCCGCGATCATCGCCCAGCGGTCCGGCCCGCGCTTCCATTCGAGGCGGCGCAGCACCGCATCGATGTCCTTCGCCGCCGCAGCCTGATCGGCAGACAGGTGCGCCAACGCGCGCACCAGTTCGAACGCATCGCGCAGGCCGAGGTTGAGCCCCTGCCCCGCCACCGGATGCAAGGTCTGCGCCGCATTGCCGATGCGAACGGTGCGGCCGTCGGTGAGGCTGCGTTCGGCGTTGAGGCCGAGCGCGAAATGCATCAGCGGCGACACCGCGACCAGCCGCCCGACCTCGGGATGGAACAGCGTGTTGAGCACGGCCAGGCGCTGCACATCGTTGAGTTCGGCCACGGGATCGTCGGCACTGTTGACGCACCACACCAGCGCGGCCCGCCCATCCTTCAGAGGCAGCAGCGCCGCCGGGCCGTGGCGCGTGAAACGCTCGTAGGCCACGCCGGGCCGAGCGCCTTGCAGCGTGACGGTGCCGACCCAGGCGGTTTGCTGGTAGTCGTGGGTGACGGCCTTGCGCAACTGGTCGGAGAACACGCCGCCTTCGGCCACCACCGCGAGATCGAAGGCTTCGCAGATGCCGGCGTCGACTTCGACGCCGCTGTCCAGCGGCTTCAATGCCGTCACCGGCACGCCGAAGCGGCTGGCCAGCCGCTGGGGTTCGCGTTCGCAGGCGTCGGCCCAGACCTGCTGCAGCGGCGCGACGATATCGCCGTAGCCCAGAACGGCGCCGAGCAAAGGCACCGCCTCGTCGATGGCGCGGATGCGCACCTCGGGCTCGCCGAGCAGCCCGCCGAGCACGCCGCCGAGCGAAGGCGGCTGTTGCGACACGTGCACTTCGACGATCGGCTGCGCCGCCTCGGCACGCCACGCGCCCAGCCGCTGCAACAGTTGCACGCTGCCCAGCGACAGCGCGATCGTGCGCGGGTCGCTCGACACGTCGGCGCCGGCTGAACGCGCATCGAACAGCGTGACCCGTGCGTCGGGCAGGGTGCGCGCGGCGTGCAAGGCCAAGGTCAAACCCACCGGCCCGGCACCCACCACGGCCAGCCTCAGCGATACGTTTGAAACCACGTCGTGCCTCCTCGGTATGGTCGTATTATTCAGCGCGCCCGGCCCGGGTCAACGTTCAAGGAAGCCGCCATGGGACTGATGGATTTCATCAAGAAACAGTTCATCGACATTCTCGAATGGACCGAAAGCGCCGACGGCACGCTGGCCTGGCGTTACCCGATGGCCGGCAACGAGATCCAGTATGGCGGTTCGCTGACGGTGCGCGAATCGCAGATGGCGGTGTTCGTCAACGAAGGCAAAATCGCCGACGTGTTCGGCCCCGGGCGCTACACGCTGACCACCGCCACGCTGCCGGTGCTGACCTACCTGCAGAACTGGGACAAGCTGTTCCAGAGCCCGTTCAAGAGCGACGTCTACTTCTTCAGCACGCGCCAGCAGGTCGACCAGCGCTGGGGCACGACGCAGCCGGTGACGATCCGCGACAAGGACTTCGGCGCGGTGCGGCTGCGCGCCTTCGGCAACTACAGCTACCGAATCGCCGACCCGAAGGTCTTCTATACCGAGATCTCGGGCACGCGCGATCGCTACGCCGTGGCCGACCTCGACGGCCAGTTGCGCGCGCTGATGCTGCAGCACATCTCCGACGCGGTTGCGGGCAGCGGCCTTGCCTTCCTCGACCTGGCGGCCAACCAGGTGGAGTTCGCTGCGCAGCTGCTACTGGCGACCGCGCCGGCATTCGAGAAGCTCGGCCTCAAGCTCGAAGGCGTGACGCTGCAGAACATCTCGCTGCCCGAAGACCTGCAGAAGATCCTCGACCAGAAGATCGGCATGGGCATGGTCGGCAACGACATGGGCAAGTTCATGCAGTACCAGACGGCGCAAGCCATGCCCAAGTTCGCCGAAGGCGCGGGCCACGGCGGCGTGGTCGGCGACGCGATGGGCCTGGGTGCCGGCGTGGCGCTGGGGCAGGTGATGGCGCAGCAATTGAGCAAGGGTCTGCAAGCGGCCCCGACAAGCGCGACGGAGGCAGCGGCCGGCGTGAAACCCGACGAGGTGATGGCGACGATCGAAAAGCTCGCCGACCTGAAGGCCAAGGGCATCCTGACGCAGGAAGAGTTCGACGCGAAGAAGGCGGAACTGCTGAAGAAGCTGGTTTGATCGCACCGTGACGCGTCCCTTCCTCCGCAGCGTGTCATCCCGGCGCAAGCCGGGATCCACTCGTCGCCCGTCACGACAGCGACTTCGACACGCAGTGGATCCCGGCGTTCGCCGGGATGACGGCTGCGTGGCGCGGCGCTGACTCCTGCCGCCTCGCCTTTGGCCACGGACACCTCGCCCCAACGCGCCTACCGCGCCGCGTGCCCGAACTGCGGCGCGCCGGTGGAGTTCCGCTCCGCAGCGTCGGCGTTCGCCGTGTGCAGCTTCTGCCGCAGCACGGTGGTCCGCGAAGGCGACGCGCTGCGCAAGCTCGGCGCCAGCGCCGAGCTGTTCGACGACCATTCGCCGCTGCAATTGGGCGCCGCCGGCACCTACCAGGGCGCCGCCTTCACGCTGGTCGGGCGGCTGCAGTACCGCTACAGCGAAGGCACCTGGAACGAGTGGCATGCGCTGTTCGACAACGGCCGCAGCGGCTGGCTGAGCGAGGACAACGGCCGCTACGTGGTGTGCTTCGACGCGCCGCTGCCGGAGGCGGTGCCGGCGGCCGCGAGCCTGCGCCCCGGCGCGCAGCAGGTCATTGCGGGCCAGGCCTGGACCGTCGCGTCGGTCAGCGTCGCCAAGCTGATCGCGGCGCAGGGCGAGCTGCCCAGACCGCCGAACACCGAGCGCGGCTTCGTCGTCGCCGACCTGCGCAGCACGCGCGGCGAAGTGGCCACGCTCGACTACAGCGACGCCACGGCGCCGGCCTGGTCCATCGGCCGCTCGGTGGCCTTGAGCGAACTCGCGATGACGGGCCTGGCCGAGGTCAGCGAGAAGACGCTGGCGGCGCGCAGCGTCGAATGCCCGAGCTGCGGCGCGGCGCTCGAGATCAAGCTCGCGACCACGCAGTCCATCGTCTGCCACCAGTGCCATGCGGTGGTCGACGTGTCCCAAGGCGTCGGCGCCGAGCTGAACCACTATGAACAAGACGGTGTCGGCGAACCGCAGATCCCGCTCGGCAGCGTCGGCACGCTGAAGCTGGGCACGGCACAGCCGCTGCCGTGGCAGGTGGTCGGCTACGTCGAGCGCTGCGAGGTCGACGTCGGCGCCGACGACGAACAGAGCTTCTGGCGCGAGTACCTGCTGTACCACCGCAGCGAGGGCTTCGCGTTTCTGGTCGACGCTGACGACGGCTGGAGCTGGACGGTGCCGATCACCGGCGTGCCGCAGCCGGCCGGCGAGAACGTCCAGCACGACGGCGTGCTGTACCGCAAGCTCTACACCTACACCGGCGAGGTGACCTATGTGCTGGGCGAGTTCTACTGGCGGCTGACCCGCGACCAGCGCACCGTCAACACCGACTACATCGGCACCGGCGGCGCGAACGCGAAGCGGCTGAACCGCGAGCAGACCGGCAGCGGCGACACCGAAGAGATCGTCTGGTCGGGCGGCGAGACGCTGACCGCCGACACCGTGCTGAAGGCCTTCAAGCTCGCGCCCGAACACGCCGCCGCCTTGCAACGCGACGCAAGGCCCACCGCCTTCAGCGGCGCGTCGCTGCTCGCCAAGCTGTTCTTCTGGGGCTTCGTGGTCGTCGTGCTGCTGATGCTGTTCAAGTGCAGCGGGCCCAGCGGCGCCGACTGCGACGCGCTGCGCAGCACCTACGGCGCGGCGTCGACCGAATACCAGAACTGCCTGAACAGCAGCCGCGGCGGCAGCGGGTCTCGCACCAGCGGCGGCTCCTTCGGCGGGTTCAGCTCGGGGGGCGGCCACAAGTAGGCTGCCGATGTTTCACGTCACACAAGGAGAGTCATCATCATGGGCATCGAATGGTTGAAACCCGGCGTCTTCTTCGGCTCGATCCTGTTCGCGCTGATCGGCGTGCTGGTGTTCTGGATCAGCTTCCTCGTCGTCGACAAGCTCACGCCCTATGACCTGTGGGGCGAGATCGTCAAGAAGCAGAACATGGCGCTGGCCATCGTCGTCGGCGCGATGTGCATCGCGATCGGGATGATCGTCGCGGCGGCCATTCACGGCTAGCGGGTGTCGGCGATGGATTGGTGTCCGTCATGATCAAGACTTGCCTCAAGCGCTTCGGCCTGTGGCC
>JBGQEX010000249.1:0-6021 GCA_041496605.1 Piscinibacter sp. | reverse complement strand
GTTGATTGCTGAGGCAATGCAGAAGGTCGGCAAAGATGGCGTCATCACCGTGGAAGAATCGAAGACGATGGAGACGGCTTTGGAGATTGTCGAAGGGATGCAGTTTGATCGCGGTTATCTTTCGCCCTACTTCGTCACCGACGCGGAAACCATGGACGCCGTGCTCGAGAATCCAATCATTCTCCTGAGTGAGAAGAAGATATCTTCGATGCGAGACATGCTGCCCATTCTTGAGCAGGCAGCCAAGCTGGGTAAGCCGATCTTGATTATTGCGGAAGATGTTGAAGGCGAAGCATTGGCGACCCTCGTGGTAAACAAACTGCGGGGCACGATCAGCGTCGCAGCGGTGAAAGCGCCAGGCTTCGGTGATCGTCGCAAGGCAATGCTAGATGACATTGCGGTCCTTACCGGCGGTAAGGTCATCAGCGAAGACCTCGGCATCAAACTTGAGAACGTCAAGCTTGAAGACCTGGGCAGCGCCCGGCGTGTGACGCTCGACAAAGACACCACCACGATCATCGATGGCGGTGGTAACAACAAGGACTTGCAGGCTCGTGTGAAAACACTGAAAGCTCAGATCGAAGACTCTTCGTCTGACTATGACCGCGAGAAATTGCAGGAGCGACTGGCGAAACTGGTCGGCGGTGTCGCGATAATTCGCGTCGGCGCAGCCACGGAAACTGAACTCAAGGAAAAGAAGGCCCGTGTCGAAGACGCACTGCACGCCACGCGTGCCGCCGTTGAAGAAGGCATCGTGGCCGGTGGCGGCGTGGCGCTGCTGCGCGCCAAGCAGGCTGCCGGCACCATCAAGGGTGACAACCCCGACCAGGAAGCCGGCATCAAGCTGATCCTGCGTGCCATCGAAGAGCCGATCCGCATCATCGTGCAGAACGCCGGCGAAGAGCCGAGCGTGGTCGTCAACACGGTGCTGGGCGGCAAGGGCAACTACGGCTACAACGCCCAAAACGGCCAGTACGGCGACATGATCGAGATGGGCATCCTGGACCCGACCAAGGTTACGCGCACTGCACTGCAGAACGCTGCCTCGGTGGCGTCCCTGATGCTCACCACCGAAGCCATGGTCGCCGAGGCGCCCAAGGACGAGGCAGGTGCCGGCGGCGGCATGGGCGGTGGCATGGGCGGCATGGGCGGCATGGGCATGGACATGTAAGTCCAAGCTGCGTTGGCAAGTTCACGCCAACCTGCAAAGGGCTGCTTCGGCAGCCCTTTTTGTTGCCGTCGTCGTCAATGCCGTGCGGCCAGCGCACGGCGCGGCGACATAATGCCGTCACGCTACACCGGTACTGAATCCGATGCCGATCTCGTCCAAGCTGCAGCGGTTTGTCGAAGATGAGTTGGGGCGTTCCGCCGCCATGGCCGAACGGACCGTCGAACTCACGTCAGAGCAATTGCAGCAGCCGCGCGAGGGCATGCTGAGCCCTGCCGAGCGCCAGCATTACTTCGAGCTCGTGCAGTCCTTGAAGCGGCATGCCCAGCCGTTCCAGCGCGAGTTCTGCGAAGCACTGGGTTCCTTGGTGCGCGCCGACATGCACGGGCTGGACAGCGACTACGACAAGCCCACCGAGGCGCCGGGCGGCCTGGCGCTGATGGACGAGGCCCAGGTCGAGGTCGACATCGAACTCTCCGGCGCCGCCGAGCTGATCCGCGGCCAGGCCGAGTGGGAGTTGCGCGAGCTTCAGACCTTCACCTCCACGCTGGCCGGCCAGAAGCACGTCAGCGCCGAGACCAACCCCTTGCGTCCCCTGGCCTACGCGCGCGCGCTGTGGCAGGGGGCATGCGTGGTCACGGCGGTGCCGGTGCAGCGCGCCATCCTGCTGCGCACGGCCGCCGGCGTCCTGTCCGGGCAACTCAAGGCGGCCTGGGCCGCCGCCTGCACGCGGTTGGAAGCGCAGGGCGTCGAACCGGGCATCTACCGCACCGTCGTGCTGGCACCCGGTGGTGCAGTGCGTGCTCCAAGCTACGACGTCACGCGCCCGGGCGCGCTCGAAGGCTTGCTGTCGACGATGCCCGACGCGCCGACAGCCGGTTTTGGCGTGTCCATCCGCGGCGGCCCCGCCGGCAGCACCGCAACGTCGCGACGCGGTCGGGCGGTGGCAGGTCCCAACCCGGCCTTCGACCAGGCACTCGTGCAACTCGAAGAACTGCTGCGCCGCGCGATTCCGGCGCATGGCGGCACGACGCAAGCCGCGCCGCAACTCGGCGAACACCGCGCGACGCTGATGGCGAGCACGCCCGAGACGGTGGACCGGCAGATCGTCGAGCTGCTGTCGCGTCTGTTCGAAGCGGTGCTGGCGGACGCGCGGCTGCCGGCGCCGTTCCGCCCCGTGATGGCGCGGCTGCAGGTCTCGGCGCTGCGCGTGGCGCTGGTCGACCCCGGCATGCTGGAAACCCACGAGCACCCGGTATGGCGCTTGATCAACCGCATCGCGATCGCCGCCGAAACCTGCACCCAGCCGACCGACCCGCGCATGGCGGCGCTGCTCGCCTACTGCGAGACGCTGGTCGGCGACATGGCCCGCTCGCCGGTGCAGGACGCGCTGTTGTATCGGCAGAGTCTGGCCCGACTGGACGCCTTCCTCGCCGAGCAACTGCGCGAACAGCAACTGCGGGCGCAGGGCAGCATCGACGCGCTCGTGCTCGCCGAGCGACGCGACGACATGGAACGCCAACTCGCACAGCGCCTCACCGAGCAGATGGTGCCGATCCGCACCAGCGCGACGATTCGCCGCTTCATGACCGGGGCGTGGGCCAAGGTGCTGGCCGAAGCCATCACGCGCTTCGGCGAGAAGGACGAGCCGACCTCCGGCTACATCAAGGCGACGGACGACTTGCTGTGGAGCCTGCGGCTTCCCGATCACCCGCAAAGCCGCAAGCGCCTGCTGGGTCTGTTGCCGGGGCTGTTGCAGCGCCTGCGTGCCGGCATGGCGCAGATCGCGCTGCCCGAGGCGGAGCAGCGCGCTTTCCTCGATGAACTGCTCGCGGTGCACACCGAGGCGCTGCGTCCCGGCAAAGGCACCGATGATGCCGAACTCACGCCGCAACAAATCGTGCAGCGTCTGCGCGACGAAGCGGTGCCCGACACGCCGCCGAGCCGCCAGCCGTTCCGCGACTCGCTGATCGACCTGTCGTCGATGGACACCGTACCAGCCGAAGCGATGCAAAGCGGCAGTTCGGCCCACGACGACCCGAGCCGGCGCATCGACTCGATGGCCCCCGGCGCGCGCTACCAGATGTTCCTGCACGGCCGCTGGACACGCGTGCAGCTGTTGTGGCGCAGCCCGCACGCTCAGTACTTCCTGTTCGCGGGCGTGGACCCGAACCGCACCCACTCGGTCACGCGCCGCGCCCTGCAGCGGCTGAGCGAAGAGAGCCTGGTCAAGCCGCTGGAGGATGTCTCGCTGATCCAGCGCGCCGTCGATGGCTTGATGCGCAAGCTGACGCTGGCGCCGTGACGAGCCGTCGGTGTGCGCGGCCCTCGCGCCATGGCGGCATGCGTGCCGCACGCACGCTGGTGGGCTGGCTGGTCTTCGTGGCCGCCTGGACGCTTCAGTCCGCCACTGCCCAAGGCACGTCGACACCCGACCTGCCGCCGCTGAATCGCCCGCGGGTCGGGCTCGTGCTGTCGGGCGGCGGTGCGCGCGGCCTCGCCCACGTGGGTGTGCTGAAGGTGCTGGAACGCGAGCGCGTCCCCATCGACATGATCGCCGGCACCTCGATGGGCGCGATCATCGGCGGTCTCTATGCCAGCGGCATGAGCGCGGGTGAGCTCGAAGCAGTGCTGCTGAAGGTCAACTGGGAGTCGATGTTCGCCAGCCGCGTCGGCCGGCAGGAGCTCTCGCAGCGCCGCAAGGAAGAAGACTTCGAGATCTCGCCGGTGATCGAGATCGGCATGCGCGACGGCGAAGTGCGCTTGCCGCTGGGCGCCTTGTCGGGCCGCGGCCTGGAGTCGCTGCTGCGCCACCACACCCTGCCGGTGCGCGACGTGCGCCATTTCGACGCCTTGCCGATTCCGTTCCGCGCGGTCGCCACCGACATGGAAAGCGGCCAGCCGGTGATCCTGTCCGACGGCGACCTCGCGCTGGCGCTGCGTTCGAGCATGAGCGTGCCCGGCGTGTTCGCGCCGACCGAGGTCGACGGCCGCATCCTCGGCGACGGCGGCCTGGTCGACAACGTGCCGGTCGGCGTGGCGCGCGCCATGGGTGCCGACATCGTGATCGCGGTCAACATCGGCACGCCGCTGTCGGGCCGTGATTCGCTCACGTCGGTGGGCGGGCTCACCACCCAGATGATCAACATCCTGACCGAGCAGAATGTGCAGCGCAGCCTGGCCACGCTCGGCGCGGCCGATGTGTTGATCACCCCCGCGCTCGGCAAGCTCAGCTCGGCCGACTTCGCCCATGCGCGCGAATTCGTGGCCTTGGGCGAACAGGGCGCGCAGCCGCTCAGCGCGACCTTGGCCGCGCTGTCGCTGGACCCGGCGTCGTATGCGCAGTGGCGCCGCGCCCTCGCCCACACCGCCGCGCCGGTCCCGCGCCTGGGTTTCGTGCGCTTCGAAGGCAGCGAGAACACCAATCCGCAGCGCTTCGCGGCACAACTCGAATCGGCACCCGGCCAGCCGTTCGACGCCGCCAAGGCCGAGCGCGACGCGCGCCGGTTGGCCGCCAGCGGCGACTACGTTCGCGCCGACTACCAGCTCGTGTCCACACCGCAGGGCGACGGCCTGGTGTTCGAGCTGGAAGACAAGCCCTGGGGGCCGAACTACTTTCGCATCGGCCTCGATCTGTCCACCGACTTCCGCGGCGCCAGCGCGTTCAACGTCAAGATCAGCCACAACCGTCACTGGCTCGACGCCAACGGCAGCGAATGGCGCAACCAGCTGCAGATCGGCCAGGTGCCGCGCTGGTTCACCGAGCTGTACCACCCGCTGAACTGGACGCTCGGCATCAGCAACGACTGGTTCGTGGCCGGCTACGGCGCCGTCGAGCGGCGCGAAGTGGCGGTCTTCAACAACGACAGCGGCGCCGAGCGTGGGCGCTTCAACCGCAGCAGCGGACGCATCGGCGTCGACCTCGGCCAGCCCTGGGGCGACCTCGGCGAAGTGCGCATCGGCCTCACCCACGTCGTCGAACGCATCAGCCCCGACATCCTCAGTGTCGAGTACACCGGCCCGCACATCGGCCTGACCGTGCGCGAGAGCGGCCTGCGCCTGGGCGCCGTGGTCGACCAGCTCGACTACGCCAACTTCCCGCAGCGCGGCTACCGCGTCGAGGGCGAGCTCATCACCGGTCGGCACAGCGACACGCTCGCCAGCGACAGCCAGCGCTTCACCCGTTTCGAGGCGCAGGGCAGCACGGTGGGCAGCTGGGGCCGCCACACGCTGAACGCCTATGCACGCCTGCAGAGCGCGGGGTCGAGCACCTTGAGCGGCCTGGGCCGCTTCACGCTCGGCGGCTTTCACCAGCTCTCGGGCTACCGCACCGGGCAGCTCGACGGCAACAACGTGGTGCTGGGCCGCCTCACCTACTACCTTCGACTCAACGACTCTCCGGTGCTCACGCGCGGCTTCTTCGTCGGCGGCACCCTGGAAGCCGGCAATGCCTGGGAGACCTGGCGCGAGGTCTCGCTGGGCGACCTGCGCAGCGGCATGAGCCTGTTCGTCGGCTCCGACACCGGGATCGGGCCCCTGTACCTCGGCGTGACGTATGCGCCGCGCGGCTCGGCGGGCTTGTACCTGTTCATCGGCCGACCCTTACTGCGGGCCGAGCGCCGGGCCGCTCCCAAGCCGGCCCGCATCCTCACGGGGGATCACCAAACGTACCCGTTTGGCGAGGAGCTCCAATTCACACCCCTTGCTCGCGGGGTCGGCCCCGGCTCGGGGGGATGCCGGTGCCCACCTCGATGCCTAGACCGAACTTTGGCGACCACTCGAACGTAAGTGCGCGCCCCGTCTGAACTTTGTGTTCACGGGATACGGGGCTACTGGGTACAAGCGGGGTTCAG
>JBGQEX010000248.1:0-6029 GCA_041496605.1 Piscinibacter sp. | reverse complement strand
GGTCCGCCGTCGCAAGGCGCCATCACGAGTGGCCGATCGACCACGCCAACGAGCGACCCCAGCTCGGCACACTGCCCCGCCCAGCACGCGCGATACCCCCGACCGTAGCGCGAGTTCGCCAGAGCGACCTGTGGCTGGGGCGGCAACGCCGGGTGAGAGCGCAACCACCCGTTGACCCACTGCGCGTCGGCCGGCACATCGACGCCGGCACCGAGGCCGCCGGTGCGCACCTCGGTCAGCAGGAGCCCCTCGGCGCCGGCGCGCCAGTCTTCTTCGATCCGAAAGAGCTCAACGCTGTGCTGCCAACTCAGCGTGAGCGGGCCCGGCACGCGCCACAGCACGGCCGTTGAAAAGGCGATGGCGAAACAGATGTCCACACCAGTTCAACGCAGCAACCCGACCTCGCGGAAGTAGTGCTCGGCCCCGGGGTGCAGCGCGATCGGCCGGCTGACGAGCGCAGCACTCGGAGCGATGTCGCGTGCGGCGATGTGCGAGCGCTTGAGTTCGGGCAGGTTGAGGTAAAGCGCCTTGATGGCGGCATACACCAATGCGTCGGGCACCTCGCTGTGCGTGACGAGGAAGTTGATCAACGCCGCGGTGTGCACGGCCTGGGCCTGGCCGGAGTAGGTGCCGGCAGGGATGGTGACCGGTGAGAAGATGCCGCCCGACTTGGCGATCAGGTCCGGTGTGATCGGCACGATGTCGACCGGCGTTGCGGCGGCGAGTTCGCTGACCGCCTTGACGCCGAGACCGGCCGAGACGATCACCGCGTCGAGCTGGCCGTCGCGCATCAACGCCACCGCGTCGTTGTAGGGCAGGTAGTCGACGCGCCGCAGATCGGCATAGCTCATGCCGGCCGCGCCGAGCAGCACCCGGGCATTCAGCTCGTTGCCACTGCGCGAGGCACCCACCGATACCCGCTTGCCCCTCAGGTCGCTCACCGTCGCGATCTTCGCGCTCTTCAGCGCCACCAGATGCAGGTAGTTCGGGAACAGCGCCGCCACCATGCGCAAGCGGTCGCGCGAGCTCGGGAACCCGGCTTCGACGTTGCCCTTGAACGCATCGGACATCACGTCGCCCTGCCCGAACGCGAAGGTGCCGCGCCGTTGCTGCAGCAGGTTGAAGTTTTCGACCGAGGCCTGAGTCGACTGGACCATGACACGGCTGCCGGGAATGCTGCGCTCCCAGATCTTCGCCAGTGCAATGCCCAGCGGGTAGTACACGCCGCCGGTGTTGCCGGTGAGCATGACGAGGTCAGCCTCGGCGCGTACCGCACCGACCCAAGTTGTAAGGACTATTGCGAATGCCACCAGCGCGCGCGCGGAGTAGTCTCGTGACCGTTTTCTATCCATTCGTCCCGTGCTCAGTCGTGTTTCGATCAAGCTCAAGGTGCTCATCGCGCCTTTGGCAGTGATGTTGCTGTTTGCGGGCGTCTCGGCCAGCGCGGTCTGGTTGCTGCGCAGCCAGGGTGAGGCGTTTCGCGAGGTGGTGGGGAGCTCGTTCGATGCGGCCACCACGACCAGCCGCATGTCGCTCGCCGTGGCCGGCATCCATTCTGATGTGCTGCGCCACCTCGACCTGCTCGGCGCGCAGCAAAGCGCCGAGTCGCTGGCCGAATTGCGCGAACGCCTGGGGCCGCGCTTCGATAAGGTGGGGGCGATGCTGCAGAGCATCGAGGCCAATACGCCCGCGATGGACAAAGACTTGCTGCACGATGTGGCCGACTTTCTCTCGATCTATCGAATCGTCGCCACGCGTGTGACGCAAACACCGGTGCTGAACCCGACGTTGGTGAGCACACTGATGGCGCACTACAGCCAGCTCGACGCCTACCTCAATCGCCTGGGCGAACTGACGGTGGTTGCCGCCAAGGACAAGCAACAACGCACCGAAGCCTTTGTTGAACGCACGGTCAATGTACTCCTGCTCGGCGTGGCCGTCACCTTCGCGCTCGGCCTGGCAGCCACCTGGCTGATCGGGCGCGCGATCTCGCGGCCCTTGACCGAAATGACCGGCGTGATGTCGCGCCTGGCGCAGGGCGAATACGACATCCACGTGCCGGCCATGACCCGCAAGGACGAAGTCGGCTCGATGGCCTGCGCGGTCGAGGTCTTCCGCCAGGCCAGCATGCGCCTGCATCAGCGCGAAACGGAGCTCGCGCACACCGTCGAGCACCTGGCCGTCATGCGCGACCAGGCGGCCGAAGCGAGCCGCGCCAAGAGCGCCTTCCTCGCCAGCATGAGCCACGAATTGCGCACGCCGCTGAACGGCATCCTCGGCTATGCGCAACTGCTGCAGTGGGACGCGGGCTTGTCACCCAAGCAGCTGAGCGGGCTGGGCACGATCGAGAAGAGTGGGCAGCACCTGCTGACCTTGATCGACGACATCCTCGACCTCTCCCGAATCGAGGCCGGCAAGCTCCAGCTTCAGCCAGTGCCGCTGGCGCTGGCGTCGTACCTGCAGGGCATCGTCGACATCATTCGAGTGCGCGTCGAACAGAAGAAGCTGCGGTTCGTCTACGAGACAGGCGATCTCCCCGCCTGCGTGCAGGCCGACGAAAAACAGCTGCGCCAGGTGCTGCTCAACCTGCTGGGCAATGCCACGAAGTTCACCGACCAGGGCGAGGTGGGCCTGCGCGTCGAACGCTTGCCCAACGGCGACGGCACGGCGCTGCTGCGCTTCGAGGTGCGCGACAGCGGCATCGGCATCAGCGAAGACGACCTGAAGACCTTGTTCCAGCCATTCCAGCAGGTCGGCGACGTCGATCGCCGCCAAGGTGGCACCGGCCTCGGGCTCGCCATCAGCCGGCAACTGATGCGGCTGATGGGCAGCGACATCGAGGTCACCAGCAACCCCGGGCAAGGCAGCGTGTTCCGCTTCGACCTGCACTTGCCTGTGGTGGAGGCGCAAGCCACCGTCGCCGCCAACCGCATTGCCGTCGGCTACGACGGCGAACGCAAGAAGGTGCTGGTGGTCGACGACGTGGCGGAGAACCGCATGCTGCTGATCGACATGCTGCGCCCGCTCGGCTTCCTGACCTTCGAAGCCCATGACGGTCGCGAGGGGCTGGAACGCGCACAGACCCTGCACCCCGACCTGATCCTGATGGACAACGTGATGCCGGTGATGAACGGCCTCGAGTCCACCCGTCGCCTGCGTGAACTGCCGGCCTTCAAGAACGTGCCGGTGCTCGCCATCTCGGCCAGCGCATCGAAGGCCGATCGCGACGACGCCGTGGCCGCCGGCGCCACCGACTTCCTCTCCAAACCGTTTCGCGCCACGCAGTTGCTGGCGATGCTGGAACAGCACTTGGGCGTGCGCTTCAACGTGCGGTAGCGCGCCGCGCCGCCGCGAACGCCTCGCGCAGCGGGTCAAGCCGTCGGCAGCTTGTGCTCCTTGAACATCTCGCGCAGCTTGTTCTTCTGCATCTTGCCGGTGGCACCGAGCGGAATCGCGTCGACGAACACCACGTCGTCGGGTGTCCACCACTTGGCGATCTTGCCGTCGAAGAAGGCGAGCAGTTCCTCGCGCGTGAGTTGCGCAGCGGGTTTTCTCACCACCACCAGCAACGGACGCTCGTCCCACTTCGGGTGGTGCGCCGCGATGCACGCTGCCATCGCCACCGCCGGGTGCGCCATCGCGATGTTCTCCAGGTCGATCGAGCCGATCCATTCGCCGCCGCTCTTGATCACGTCCTTGGCGCGGTCGGTGATCTGCATGAAGCCGTCGGCGTCGATGGTGGCCACGTCACCGGTGGGGAACCAGCCGTCGATGAGCGGGTCGCCGCCCTCGCCCTTGAAGTAGCCAGCCGCGATCCACGGCCCGCGCACCAGCAGCTCGCCGCTGGCCTTGCCGTCCCACGGCAGTTCGTTCCCGTCGTCTCCGATGATCTTCATGTCGACGCCGAAGATCGCGCGGCCTTGCTTGGCCTGCACGGCGTAGCGTTCGTCCTGGCTCATGTCGGTGTGCTTGGCCTTGAAGGTGCACGCGGTGCCGAGCGGGCTCATCTCGGTCATGCCCCAGGCGTGCAGCACGTGCACGCCGTACTTCTCCTGGAAGCCGCGCAGCATGGCCGGCGGGCAGGCCGAGCCGCCGATGATGGTGCGCCGCATGGTGCTGAACTTCAAGTCATTGGCTTCGACGTAGGCGAGCAAGCCCTGCCACACCGTGGGCACGCCGGCGGACAGGGTGACGCGCTCAGTCTCGAACAGTTCGTGCAGCGACTTGCCGTCGAGCCCCGGGCCGGGGAAGACGAGCCTGGCGCCGACCATGCAGGCGACGTACGGCAGGCCCCAGGCGTTGACGTGAAACATCGGCACCACGGGCAGGATCACGTCGCGCGACGAGCAGTTCAGCGCGTCGGGCAGCGCGGCGGCGTAGGTGTGCAGCATCGTCGAACGGTGGCTGTACAGCACGCCCTTGGGATTGCCGGTGGTGCCGCTGGTGTAGCAAAGCGACGAGGCCGCGTTCTCGTCGAAGCTCGGCCACACGAAGCGGTCGTCCTGCGCATCGATCAGGTCTTCGTAGCACAGCAGGCCTTGGATCTTGGTGGCCGGCGGCATGTGGGCTCGATCGGTCATCGCGACGAAGACCTTGATGGTCTTGACGCGTGCGGCGATGGCTTCGATGACCGGCAGGAAGGTCAGGTCGAAGAACAGCACCTGGTCTTCGGCGTGATCGGCGATGTAGACGACCTGGTCGGGGTGCAGCCGCGGATTGAGCGTGTGCAACACCGCGCCAGACCCCGACACCGCGTAGTACAGCTCCATGTGGCGGTAGCCGTTCCAGGCCAACGTGGCCACCCGCTCGCCGGGCTTGACGCCCAGCGCCGCGAGCGCCTTGGCCATGCGCCGCGAACGCGCCGCCGCTTCGCGGAAGGTCTGGCGGTGGATGTCGCCCTCCACCCGGCGCGACACGATCTGCTGCTCGCCGTGGTGGCGCTCGGCGTGCACCAGCAGCGACGAGATCAGCAGCGGCTGCTGCATCATCAATCCGTTCATCTTCGGTCTCCTGATTGTTGGCATGCGCGGGTCGCCCAGATTACCGCACTGCCGTTCCGGCGGGGTCGCCGGCCCTGGAGCCACCGGCCCCAGGTGCGCATGGGCGTGACGCACGATGACTGGGATGCCACCCGACGTAACCGAGGTAAGGCCCCGGACACACATGGGCGCTTGTCCCATTTTGCCGCTATGGTTCACGCCGTCGTGCCCGGTGGGCTTGTGTCTCGTCGGGCCGGGCACGGAGGGCTTCATCCCATGTCACAAACAGCACTCTCGACCGTCAGGCTTGCCGACTCGAGCCTCACATCCACGGGCTCGGGCACGCGCCTGAGCACCTTGAGCCCGTCCCTGTTCGCGGATCTGGAACGCTTCGCGAAGCCCGGCACCCAGACCGAGTTGCTCGAAGTGCTGGCGGCCTGTATTCGACATGTCCAGCCGCTGACGCTCATCCTCGAGCACGGGCCAACGGCCTTGCAGTTGCTGCTGTTTCCGCGCCAGGGACTGTTCATCTGCGGCATCGATCTGAGCGCTCTCGACCCGAACACGATGAAGACATTGCGGGTGACGCACATCGAACCCACCCTCGTGGCTGCGCCCGAGAACCTGGGGCGATTCCCCCGCACCGACGCGACTCGGCAGTACCCGCTCAGCCCGCTGCTGTGGCGATTCGCGCTGCACGGCGCGCGCAGCGAACTGCTGCCGGAGATCGCGGGCCCGGTGATGTACCGCGTGTCCCCCGCACTGACGCTGGACCGGTGGATGGCCGATCGCGGCTTGCTCACGACGCTGCATGCGTTGCGAAACACGCCGTTCTCCCTGCACGAGCTGGCGCAGCGGCCCGGGTTCAGCCCGGAACGGGCCGAGCGCCTGCTCAACGGCATTTACCTGCAGGCGGGCCTGATCATCAGCCGAGTCCATGGTCGGCCGACGCGCGCTTCGATGGGCTCCTGGCTTCGTCGCTGAACCGATCTTCCCTGTTGCATCAGACATCGGCCGCGCCGCGACCCACAGCACGGCGCTGTCGTACGC
>JBGQEX010000247.1:0-6050 GCA_041496605.1 Piscinibacter sp. | reverse complement strand
CATCGGCTCCGCGGCCGGCAAGCCCAAGACCTTCTACGCGGGCCTGGGCTACCAGTACATCCACAACAAGTTCGGCAACCCACCGACGCTGCCGGGCACCAAGGTGTCTTCGCCGTCGGTGCAGTTCGAAGCGCATTTCTGATCGCCTCTGAAGCGCGCCGCGGGTAGACTCGCGGCGCGCAACTCGGAGGGACTCGTCATGACCTTGCTCATCGTCGGCCTGGTGCTCTTCCTCGGCGTCCATTCGGTGTCCATCGCCGCGCCCGCGTGGCGCAACGCGCAGGTCGCGCGCATCGGCGAGAAGCCATGGAAGGGCATCTATTCGCTGCTGTCGATCGCAGGCTTCGTGGTCTTGCTCTATGGCTATGGCGCTGCGCGCCACACGCCGACACTGCTCTACACGCCGCCCGCCGGCTTGCGCCACCTCGCGCTGCTGCTGCTGGTGCCGGTGTTCCCGCTGTTCCTGGCGACCTACCTGCCCGGCCGTATCCGGACCGCCGTCAAGCACCCGACGCTGGTCGCGGTGAAGCTGTGGGCGGTGGCGCATCTGCTCGCCAACGGCACGCTCGCCGACGTGCTGCTGTTCGGCGGCTTCCTTGCCTGGGCAGTGGCCGACCGCATCTCGATGAAGTACCGCACGCCGCGCGCGGTGCCCGCGGCGCCGCCGCGGCCGAGCAACGACGTGATCGCGGTGGTGGCGGGGCTGGCGATCTACGCGCTGTTCGTCGTGCGCGTGCACCTGTGGTTGATCGGGGTGTCGCCACTGGGCTGAGCGCGACGCGGCCTCACCGCCGTATCGCTTTGCGCACATCCGAGATTCCTGCGGGGGTTAGACCTAGTTGTCGCTGCGCTGCGCGCGTCCGACAGTGGCCGCGTGCCCATCTCGTCACGAGGTGCGTCCATCGCCCGAGTCCGACCCCACGAAGGAGACACGTATGAGCTCGACTGCCACCACGCAACGCCGTCGCTTCCTGAAGAGGGCCGCCACGGCAGCGGGCGCCGCCGGCGCATTGGCCGCGCCGATGATCGCCAGCGCACAAACCGTCAGCCTGCGCTTCCAGAGCACGTGGCCGACCAAGGATATCTTCCACGAGTACGCCAACGACTTCGCCAAGAAGGTCAACGACATGGCCGGTGGCCGGCTGAAAATCGAAGTGCTGCCGGCGGGCGCGGTGGTACCTGCCTTCCAGTTGCTGGAGGCGGTGAACAAGGGCACCCTCGACGGCGGCCACGGCGTGGTCGCCTATCACTACGGCAAGAACACGGCGCTCGCCCTGTGGGGCTCGGGCCCGGCCTTCGGCATGGATCCGAACATGGTGCTCGCCTGGCACAACTACGGCGGCGGCAAGGCCCTGCTTGAAGAGATCTACAAGGCCATCAACATGGACGTGGTGTCCTACTTGTACGGCCCGATGCCCACGCAGCCCTTGGGCTGGTTCAAGAAGCCGATCGCCAAGGTGGAAGACCTGAAGGGGCTGAAGTACCGCACCGTCGGCCTGTCGGTCGACATCTTCACCGAGATGGGCGCGTCGGTGAACCCGCTGCCCGGCGGTGAAATCGTGCCGGCACTCGACCGTGGCCTGATCGACGCGGCCGAGTTCAACAACGCGTCGAGCGACCGCGCGCTCGGCTTCCCGGACGTGTCGAAGACCTGCATGTTGCAGAGCTTCCACCAGAGCGGCGAGCAGTTCGAGATCCTGTTCAACAAGCCCAAGTACAACGCCTTGCCGGCCGAACTCAAGTCCATCATCGACTACGCCGTGCAGGCCGCCAGCGCCGACATGAGCTGGAAGGCCATCGATCGCAACACCAAGGACTACGAAGAGATGAAGAAGGCCGGCGTCAAGTTCTACAAGACGCCAGACGCCATCCTGCGCGCACAGCTCGAGGTGTGGGACAAGGTGATCGCGAAGAAGTCGGCCGAGAACCCTCACTTCCAAAAGGTGCTCGACTCGCAGAAGGCCTTTGCCCAGCATGCCGGACAGTGGCAAAGCGACTACATGGTCGACTTCAAGATGGCCTACAACCACTACTTCGGCAAGAAGAAGGGCTGATCGCCAGCGGGCCCGTTCACACGCGAGCGTGAGTCGCCGATGCGCGTCCAGTCCCTTCTGCATGCCGTCGATCGCCTGAGCACCTGGGCCGGCAAGACCTTTGCGTGGCTGATCGTCGCATTGATGTTGGTGGTCTGCACCGAGGTGTTCAAGCGTTATGCGCTGAACGCGCCGACGGCCTGGATCTACGACGTCAACAACATGATGTACGGCACGCTGTTCATGATGTGCGGCGCCTACACCCTGTCGCAGGACGGCCACGTGCGCGGCGACTTTCTCTACGGCAGCATGAAGCCGCGCACCCAGGCGGCGCTCGATCTGGTGCTCTACATCGCGTTCTTCCTGCCCGGCATCGGCGCGCTGACCTGGGCCGGCTGGAGCTACTTCCAGGATTCGCTGGCGATGCACGAGCAGACCTTCAACGCCACGCCGCTGCCGCTGTACCCGTTCAAGTTCGTCATTCCGGTCGCCGGTGCGGTGGTCATGCTGCAGGGCATCGCCGAGATGATTCGATGCGTGGTGTGCCTGCGCACCGGCGCCTGGACGCCGCGCCTGAAAGACGCCGAAGAGATGGATGTCGTCGAGGAGCAGCTCGCCGGCAGCATCTATGTCGACGATGCGGCGCGCCACGACGCGATCGCGCGTGCCAAGGACATCGACGAGGCCGCACGCCAGCGCGGTGCAGGGGCTGGCACATGAGCCACCCCTGCCGTCATCCCGGCGAACGCCGGGATCCACTGCGGCGATGGATCCCGGCCCCCGTGTCAGGCACGGGGCAACGGTTCGCCGGGATGACAGCGCGTGGCAGGGTGGATGCCCAATGAGCAATGCCGCCTTGGGCATGACGATGCTCGGCATGATCGTCGTCGTGATCATGCTCGGCTTCCCGACGGCGTTCACGCTGATGGGCCTGGGCATGTTCTTCGGCTTCATTGCGTTCTACGACCCGTCGCAACACTGGGTCGACAACCGCATCTTCGACCTGATGGTGCAGCGCGCCTACGGGGCGATGACCAACGAGACCCTGCTGTCGATCCCGCTGTTCGTGCTGATGGGCTACGTGATGGAGCGCGGCGCGTTGGTCGACAAGATGTTCCACAGCGTGCAGCTCGCGTTCCGTAAAGTGCCGGGCTCGCTGGCAGTGGCGACGCTGATCATCTGCACCTTCTGGGGCATCGCCAGCGGCCTGGTCGGCGCCGTCGTGGTGCTGATGGGCGTGATCGCGATGCGGCCGATGCTCAACGCAGGGTACGACACGCGCCTGGCGGCCGGCGTTATCACCGCCGGCGGCACGCTGGGCATCCTGATCCCGCCGTCGGTGATGATCATCGTCTACGCGGCGGTGGCGGGGCAGTCGGTGGTCAAGCTGTATGCGGCGGCCATGTTCCCCGGCTTCTTCCTCGCGTTTCTGTACCTGATCTACGTGATCGGCTGGGCCGTGATCCAGCCCAAGGTCGCACCCAAGTTGCCGCTCGACCAACAGCGCGCACCGATCTCGCCGTGGGTCGCACACATCGCCGCCAGCTATTCGCCGCGCCTGCTGCCAGCGTTGTTGGCCGCGCTGTTCGCGCCGGGCCGCGCGCTGCGCGCCAACATCGCCGGCGTCAAGGCCAGCTGGTGGTTGTTGTTGCGCAACCTGTTGATGGCGCTGGTTCCCGTGTGGCTGGCGCTCGTGACGCTGGGCAGCGCCTGGTGGTACGTCACCATCTACTCGCAGCGCGACAACAACCCCGCACCGATGGCCGCGGAACAGGTGCAGCCATCGACGTCGTCATTGGCCGAACCACCGAGCTCCGGCGGCGTGCAGGAACCTCCAGGTTCGCAAGGCACGCAAGACAGCACGTCCGGAGTGCAGGAGCCCCCGGGCAGCGCGGAGGCGCCAGCCCCGTCCGAGGAGGGCGAGCTCAAGCCACTCGGCGAGCCGGTGGCGGCGCCGCATGCCGAGGCCGTGCCCGAGGCGTTCTACACCGGCTTCTGGCTGACCTGCGCCGTCTCGCTGGTCTTGTTGGCCTGGTACTACTGGCGCATGGACGCCGAGCAGTTCGAGATCCTGCGCATGCTCACGACATCGGTGATGCCGCTGGGCATCCTGACCTTCGTCGTGCTGGGCGTGATCCTGTTCGGCATCACCACCGCCACCGAGTCGGCAGCGGTCGGTGCCGCCGGCGCCTTCCTGATGGCCTGGCAGGCCGGCACGCTGGACTTCAAACGCACCAAGGAGGCGGTGTTCCTGACCGCCAAGACGACGGCGATGGTGTGCTGGCTGTTCGTCGGCTCGGCGCTGTTTTCGGCGGTGTTCGCGATCCTCGGAGGGCAGGGCATCATCGAGCGTTGGGTGCTTGGCATGAACCTCACGCCGGTGCAGTTCCTGCTGCTGTCGCAGGCCATCATCTTCGTGCTCGGCTGGCCGCTGGAGTGGACCGAGATCATCGTGATCTTCATCCCGATCTTCCTGCCGCTGCTGACGCACTTCCAGATCGATCCGCGGCTGTTCGGCGTGCTGGTGTTCGTCAACCTGCAGGCGGCCTTCCTGTCGCCGCCGGTCGCGATGTCGGCCTTCTATTTGAAGGGCGTGTCGCCGTCGCACGTGACGCTCAACCAGATCTTTGCCGGCATGATGCCGTACATGCTGATCGTCATCCTGTGCATGGTCATCATGTACATGTGGCCGGCGCTGACGCTGTGGCTGCCGAAGTACCTGTACAGCGGCTGAAAGCGCACGGCACGAGCTCGCGCGGTTTCAAGCCCGATCGCCGCGCTGATCGCCGATCCATCGCAGCTTCAGCAAGCCCCCCACCTGCTCAAGCAACTGGTCGAAAACCAGCGGCTTGGCCACGAACGCGTTCGCGCCCGATGCGAGGCTCGACGCCTGGTCAGTCGAGGTCGCACTCGCCGACACTGAGGATGAAACTCACTCGTCCCGCGCACGCCACTCCACCCCTTCGGGCTGACGTCCGACCAGTCCTGAGGTATCGAAGGAAGCCCTCGCTCGGTCGGGGCGGGCCCTTCGATACCTCAGGTCCTTCGACGGGTTCAGGATGCACGGAGCCCTTCGATACCTCAGGGCGAACGGAAATGGTGGAGTGCCGAGAGTCCCGTGCACCAGCAGCGTTTCTTGCGTCGCGGGTGGCGCGAAGCGCAACGGATCACTGATATGCAGCTTGCCGTAGATGTGATTGACGTGCGTCTTCACGGTGGCCAGCGACACATGCATACGCGCAGCGATCTGCTCGTTCGTCCAGCCGTGGGAAATGGCCTGCAGCACGGCCTACTCCCTGCGCGTCAAGCCGCTCGGTAGCGGCGGTTCGGCTGTGCCGGTGGCCGCCGGTTCGCGCGCCATGAGCTGTTCGCCGAGGCGCAGTGCCGGCGTGAGCTGGCGGTTGCGGGCCATGCTGCAGCTCGCGCATCGCCTCATGCGGCAGGTGGTCGTGCTCAATCAGGACGCCCAGCCGATACGGCTCGACAACGGCCGCATCGAGCGCGGCAGCGCGCTCGATGACCACCTCGGTGGGCAGATCGCTTTGCGCGTCAGGGTCTGTCAATGCAATGTGCTCGGAAGGGTCCACCCGCGGATTCAACCCCCGGGGTGGATGCCATGGCCAAATGCTTGAAGTGAGAATGAGCCATGCAATCGATCGATCAGGCCCGACAACGGGCCAACCTGCAGTTTCTCGCCGAAGGAAAGGAATTCTCCTTCGGAAATGCGCTCGACTGCCCGTGGCCGGTGGCGCAGCTGGTCGAACTTGGCGCGCGCACGCCCGGCGTCGAGACCGTGTTCGAGTCCGGCTTGACGGCCGTGGTCTACAAGCTGCGCGTCGGCTCGCGATGCTGTGCCGTGAAGAAGGCGCGCGCGGCATGCCTGGTGCAAAACGCCGACGGCCAGACATCGTTCCTCAACGAGCTGCAGCGCCATGCCGAGATTCGGGCGCTGCGGCTGGCGGGCACGCGCCTGGACGGCGTCATCGCGCCGGTCTACGGTTCGCTCCAGAACGGCCT
>JBGQEX010000246.1:0-6053 GCA_041496605.1 Piscinibacter sp. | reverse complement strand
TGCCGAGATGGTACGTCGAGGAACGAGGGGCCGTGGATTGCAGCAAGCCCAGCGTTGAGGAACTGGGTGTTTGGGGCGCCTAACGTTTGACATGAGGGGCGGCCGGAAGCAGGCTCAGCCTGCTGGAGGACGTCCCCTCGATGGAAGGGTTAGGCGCACCGTTTCTCGGCTCGACAATGGCGCTCACTGGTGGGCTCCAAACCTGGCGGCGCCTCTTGCTCGCGCTCTTGCTGCCTCGACTTCTCGATTGCGCGGCTCGGTGGTTGTGACAAGCGACTGAATGAGAGCTCTGGCCGATGCGGCCACCATCTTCGATGGCCCGCTCGAATGCGACCTCGTTTGCCTTGGACGGGACGTTGAAGCCACCGAGTTTGCTGACGAACTGCAACGATGCGTCGCGGATTTCCACTTCGGTGGCAGGCGGATCGAAGTTGAACAGCGTCTTGATGTTCCGGCACATGGCGATCTTGGGAAGTGCTGGTGGTGCCGAGATAGTACGTCGATCAACAACGAGCCGTGGATTGCAGCAAGGCCCGGCGGTGAGGAGCTGGGCCTTCGGGGCGCCTAACGTGTTCTAGGGAACAAAAGTGACGGATAACCCATCGAGTGATCCCTAACCTGGAACTGAAGTCGCGCTGGAAGCCGTTGCGGAGTGAGGGCGGGGCGGGTAGACTGTACATGCGTACAGTAATATCCAGTCGTGAAAAGCATCACTCGTTCACTCCCCCCTTTGCAGTCGCCGCGCTTGCTCGATCAGGTGCGCGAGCGCATTCGGTATATGCACTACAGCATACGGACGGAGCAGGCCTACGTCCATTGGGTCCGTGCCTTCGTGCGCTTCCATCGGATGCGGCATCCGGCGGAGATGGGCAAGGCGGAAGTCGAGGAATTCCTCTCCTGGCTCGCCAATGAGCGGCAGGTTTCGCCGTCCACCCACAAGCAGGCCTTGTCGGCACTGGTGTTCCTGTACCAGAAGGTCTTCGATCTCGATCTGCCCTGGATGAACGAGATCGGGCGGCCCAAGAGCCAGCCCCGCCTGCCCGTGGTGTTCACTCATGAGGAAGTGGCACGAGTGTTCGCCCTGCTGCAAGGTGAGCAGCGCCTGTTCGTGCAGCTGCTCTATGGCACCGGCATGCGCATCATGGAAGGCGTGCGCCTGCGCGTCAAAGACCTCGACTTCGAGCGCAGGGCCGTCATCGTGCGCGAAGGCAAGGGCGCCAAGGACCGCGTCGTCATGCTGCCCGCCTCGCTCATCCCCGCGCTACGCGAGCAGCTCGCCCGCGCGCGCACGCTGTGGGCCGCCGATCGCGATGCGCGCCGTGCTGGCGTCTACCTGCCGCACGCATTGGCGCGCAAGTATCAGCGCGCCGATGCGTCCTGGGCCTGGTTCTGGGTCTTCCCGCAGGCCAAGCTCTCCATCGATCCGCGCACCGGCGTCGAGCAGCGCCACCACCTGCAAGACCAGAGCGTCCAGCGCGCCTTCAAGCGCGCCGTGCAGTGCGCGGGCATCGATAAGCCCGCCACCCCACACACGCTGCGCCACTCGTTTGCCACGCACTTGCTGCAAAGCGGATACGACATCCGCACCGTGCAGGAGCTGCTGGGCCACGCGGACGTCAGCACGACCATGATCTACACCCACGTGCTCAAGCTCGGCGCCGGTGCCGTGCGCAGCCCCATGGACATGCTCGGCGCCAAGGTCCTGCCCGGCGTTCCGATGCTCGGTGACGCGCCCGGGGCTATGCACGATGACGGTCCGCAAGCCGCGACTACCGTGATGCCGCTGCCGTGGGCCTGGCGGGCGAACGAGCCATCGGCACGGTATCGCCGCGGGCCTGGCTGGCGTGCCGCGTCCAACGACGAAGGGTCCGGCGCCTGGTGGTCAACCGCCCCCGCGGCGCAGGCCGCTCGCGGCGCGACGGCCCTGACGACCGCGGCTGCGCCGGGCCGCTACGAGGTCGCTGCCTCCGCGGCAGCGTAGTCGCGGAGGCAGCGGGCTGAGGGCGTCGCAGCCTGTCGGCCATTCCCGGTGCTGTTCCGCACAGCTGCCCATGCAATCTTGACGACATCCGCCGGCGGACACCATCACTCGGTCGACTCCCCAGCCCAGGCCGCTGTCCCATGCTCCCCCGCTACGCCGAGCTGCACTGCCGCAGCAACTTCAGCTTTCTCACCGGCGCCTCGCACCCTGAAGAACTGGTGCAGCGCGCGCAGGCGCTGGGCTATGGCGCGCTCGCGCTCACCGACGAATGCTCGGTCGCGGGCGCGGTGCGTGCGCACCTCGAGGCCAAGCGCTGCGGCCTGCACCTGATCGTCGGCAGCGAGATGCAGCTGACCTTGCCGGGCGACATCCATGGCGGCAGCGGCGCGCCCCACGCGCGGCTGGTGCTGCTTGCCCAATCGCGGCGCGGCTACGGCAACCTGTCGCAATGGATCACGGTGGCGCGGCGGCGCGCCGCGAAGGGGCACTACCTCGCGCATCCGGGCGACGTGGAAGGCAAGGTGCCGACCGCCCCGACGCTGGCCGGCCTGCCCGGTTGCCTGGCGCTGCTGGTGCCCGCCGCGTCGCAGTCGTTCGAAACCGTGTTCGCCCACGCGATGTGGTTGAAGACCTGGTTCCAGGAGCGCGCGGCAATCGCGCTGGAGCTGCTGCACCGCGCCGGCGACGACGAGTTGCTGGCCTGCGTGCAGCGCGCCGCGCAGTTCTCCGGCCTGCCCATCGTCGCGGCCGGCGATGTGCTGATGCATCTGCGCTCGCGCAAGCCGCTGCAGGACACGCTCGCTGCCACGCGCCTGAAGACGACCGTGGCGCAATGCGGCCTGGCGCTCGCGCCCAATGCCGAGCAGCACCTGCGCTCGCGCGGCCGGCTGTCGGCGCTGTACGAACCCGAGTGGCTGGAAAACACGCTGCGGCTGGCCGGCCAGTGCAGCTTCTCGCTCGACGAGCTGCGCTACGAATACCCCGAAGAAATCGTGCCGCCTGGCCACACGCCCGAGAGCTATCTGCGCGAGCTCACCTATGCCGGCGTGCCCAAGCGTTTTCCGCTCGGCCTGCCTGCCGACGTGGGCCGGCAGATCGAGCACGAGCTGGCGCTGATCCGCACGCTCAACTACGAGCCCTATTTCCTCACCGTGGCCGACATCGTGCGCTGGGCACGCGCGCAGAACATCCTGTGCCAGGGGCGCGGCAGCGCGGCCAATTCGGTGGTCTGCTATTGCCTGGGCGTGACCGAGGTCGACCCGAAGCGTGCCACGCTGCTGTTCGAACGCTTCATCAGCGCCGAGCGCAACGAGCCGCCCGACATCGACATCGACTTCGAGCACCAGCGGCGCGAAGAGGTCATCCAGTACATCTACGGCAAGTACGGCCGGCACCGCGCCGCGCTCACCGCGGTGGTCATCAGCTACCGGCCGCGCTCGGCAGTGCGCGACGTGGGTCGCGCGCTCGGCATCGACCTGCAGCGCATCGACGCGGTGGCCAAGAGCCAGCATTGGTTCGACGGGCGCAGCATCAGCGCCGAACGGCTTCGCGAAAACGGCTTCGACCCCGATGCGCCCGTCACGCGCCTGTGGATCGAGCTCACGGCGCAGCTGATCGGCTTTCCGCGCCACCTGTCGCAGCACCCTGGCGGCTTCGTCATTGCGCGCGAGCAGATCGAGCAACTGGTGCCGGTGGAGAACGCGTCCATGCCCAACCGCAGCGTCGTGCAGTGGGACAAGGACGACCTCGACGCCCTGGGGCTGATCAAGGTCGACATCCTGGCGCTGGGCATGTTGAGTGCGCTGCGCCGCTCGCTCGAATTCATCGGCCAGAAGAAAGGCTGTGTGTTCGAAATGCAGGACATCCCGGACAACGACACGCCCACCTACGACATGATCTGCCAGGCCGACACCGTGGGCGTGTTCCAGATCGAAAGCCGCGCGCAGATGAGCATGCTGCCGCGCTTGCAGCCCCGCAACTACTACGACTTGGTGGTCGAGGTGGCGATCGTGCGGCCCGGCCCGATCCAGGGCGGCATGGTGCATCCCTACTTGCACAACCGCAGCCTGAGCGACGACGCGATCGACTGCCCCGTCGAGCTGCGCCCCGCGCTGCTGCGCACCAAGGGCGTTCCGATCTTCCAGGAGCAGGTGATGCAGATCGCCATGCTCGCCGCCGACTTCACCGGCGGCGAGGCCGACAGCCTGCGCCGCGCGATGGCGGCCTGGAAGCGCAAGGGCGGGCTCGGTCCGTTCCACGCTCGGCTGGTCGGCCGCATGGTCGAGAAGGGCTATGCGCGCGACTATGCCGAGCGCATCTTCAAGCAGATCGAAGGCTTCGGCGAATACGGTTTTCCCGAAAGCCATGCCGCCGGGTTTGCGTTGCTGGCCTACGTGAGCTGCTGGATCAAGCGGCATCACCCCGATGCCTTCCTCGCCGGCCTGCTGAACAGCCAGCCGATGGGCTTTTATGCGCCCGCGCAACTGGTGCGCGATGCGCGCGCGCACGGCGTGCAGGTGCTGCCGGTGGATGTGCGCGTGAGCGGCTGCGAAAGCGCGCTGGAGCCGCCGCAGGGCGCGGGCCTGCGCCCGGTGCGCCTTGGCCTCGACCGCGTCAGCGGGCTGTCGCAAGACGCTGCTGCGCGCATCGTCGAAGCGCGTGCGGCCGAGTCGTTCGGCAGCGTCGAAGACCTGACCCGCCGCGCCCGGCTGAACGCGCACGACCTGCAGGTGCTGGCGCAGGCCGACGCGCTGCAAGGCCTCACCGGGCACCGCCACCAGGCCGCCTGGGCCGTGGCCGGCATCGACACGCGGCCGACCGAGATGCTGCGCTCCACGCGCGTGCATGAAGCGCCGGCGCGGCTGGCCGCGCCGAGCGAGGTCGAGGACACGCTGGCCGACTATCGCGCGCTCGGCCTCACGCTGAATCGCCACCCGCTCGCGCTGCTGCGCGACGAGCTGAGCGTGTTCAAGGTGCAGCCCGCGGCGGTATTGCGCAACTATCCGCACGGCCGCATCGCACGCGCCAGCGGCCTCGTCACCCACCGCCAGCGGCCCGAGACGGCCAAGGGCACGGTGTTCGTCACGCTGGAAGACGAGACCGGCGCGGTCAACGTGATCGTCTGGCCGGCCGTGGCCGAAGCGCAGCGCCGGCCGCTCGTCGGCGCCACCTTGCTCACCGTGTACGGCCAGTGGCAGCGCGAGGGCGACGTGATGCACCTGGTGGCCATGAAGCTGATCGATCACTCCGAGTTGCTGCAGGGGCTCGTGAGCAGGAGCCGCGACTTTCGCTGAGGCGTTGGCCCAGATAATCCGCGCCATGCTATTTCTTCTGTCCCCCGCCAAGTCGCTCGACTACGACACCCCCGCTGCAATCGACCACGCCACCACGCCGCAGTTCGTTGGGCAGTCGGCCGAACTCATCGAGATCCTGAAGACCCAAAGCAGCGCGCAGATCGCGCAGCTGATGAGCCTGTCCGAGCCGCTCGCCGCGCTCAACGTCGCTCGCTACGCCGCATGGTCACGCCGGTTCACCGCGAAGAACAGCAAGCCGGCGGTGCTCGCGTTCAATGGCGATGTCTACGACGGCCTCGGCGCCAAGACGCTGGCCGTTGACGACCTCGCGTGGGCACAGCAGCACGTGGCCATCCTGTCGGGCTTGTACGGCGTGCTGCGCCCGCTCGACCGGCTGCAACCGTATCGGCTGGAAATGGGAACGGCGCTGGCGAACGCGCGCGGCAGGAATCTCTACGAGTTCTGGGGCGACGGCATCGCCGAACACTTGAATGCGCGGCTCGCGGCCGACAAGTCGCCGGTCATCGTGAACCTCGCGTCGCAGGAGTACTTCCGCGCCGCCGATCGCCACGCCTTGAAGCCGCGCGTGATCGAGTGCGTATTCGAAGACTGGAAAGGCGGCCGCTACAAGGTCATCGGCTTCTTCGCCAAACGTGCTCGCGGCTTGATGGCGCGCTACGCGATCACGCAGCGCATCGCCACGCCCAGGAAGCTCGAGAAGTTCGCCGTCGACGGCTATGCCTTCGAGGCGGCTATATCCGAGCCCGACCGCCTGGTGT
>JBGQEX010000245.1:0-6066 GCA_041496605.1 Piscinibacter sp. | reverse complement strand
CCGGGAACCCCGACGCCGGGGCCGGCCGTGACGCCCGCGGACGTCGAACGCGCCACGCAGCTGCTGACGCCCTACATCGGGCCGATCGCGCGCGTGGTCGCCAAGCGGGCCGCAGCCGGCGGCGTGAGCCGTGCCGATTTCCTCAACGAGGTGGCGCGCAGCCTCGAAAGCAACGCGCAGCGTGAGCGTTTCCTGCGCGAGGCGGCGGTGTCCGGCGGTTGAGCTCCGGGCCGCGACACCAGCGATCCGCAAGCGGTCCCCACGGCGGCAGAACATGATGGCTGAAGACGACCGTACCGTCATCGCTCCCAGCGCGGATCACACGATCCTGATGCCGTCGCCGGGTGGCCAGGCCACGGTGCTGCTGAAGCGGCCGGCCGCGGCGCGCAGCGCCAAACCCGCTGCCGCCGTCGAGCTGCAGCGCCTGGTCGCCGGCATCAACCCGTTGCTGGGCGCCGCCAACGTGCTGCTCGCGCTCGTCGCGCAGTTGCGCGCCACCACATCCCACGCCGACCCGGCCGGCTTGCGTCGCCATCTGCTGGAGCGGGTCAATGAGTTCGAGTCGCTGGCGGGTGCGGCCGGCGTGCCGGCGCATCAGGTCAGCGCAGCGCGCTACCTGCTGTGCAGCTTCATCGACGAGGTGATCGATGCGACGCCGTGGGGCGCGGGCGGCGCCTGGGGCCAGCGCAACCTGCTGCAGGAGTACCACGACGAGCGTTCGGGCGGCGACAAGGCGTTCAAGCTGCTCGAACGACTCGGCGAGGACGTCGTCGCCAATCGCCACCTGCTCGAGCTGTTCTATGTCTGCCTCGCGCTCGGCTTCGAAGGCCGCTATCGCGGCGTGGCGAACGGCCGCGACCAGCTCGCGGCCATCGCCGAGCGGGTGCTTGAATCCGTGCGCCCGGCCAAGGAGCGACAGCCCGTGCGCACCCTCGCGCTGCATTGGCAGGGTGTCGCCACGCGCGGCAACCGCGACCTGTCGGTGCTGCCGCTGTGGGTTGTCTTCGCCGTCGGTGCCGCCCTCGTGCTGGGCACCGTCTTGCTGTCGAGCGCACGCCTCGACTCCTTGGCGCGGCCGCTGTTTCGGCAGATTCACGAACTGCCCGCCGCGCTGCGGGTCGAGCGCCCGGTGGTGGCGGCGAAGCCGCGGCTGGCGCCGCTGCTGCAGGCCGATGTCGCCAGCGGCGCCGTCGAGGTTCGTGACGAGGCGCTGCGTTCGGTGGTGACGCTGCCGGCGGACGCGTTGTTCGTTCCCGGCAGCGCGCGCATCGAAGCGCGCCAGCTCGACTTGCTCGGGCGGGTTGCCCGCGCCTTGAAGGGTCTGCAGGGGCAGATCGTCGTCGTCGGGCACACCGACAGCGAACCCACCGGTTCGCTGCAATTTCCGTCCAACTGGCACCTGTCACGCGAGCGTGCGCAGGCGGCGCTGGCCAGCCTGGTGCAGCAAGGGCTGCCGCCCGATCGCGCACGCGCCGAGGGCCGCGCCGATGTCGAGCCGCGCGCGAGCGACACCACTCCCGCCGATCGCGCGAAGAACCGGCGCATCGAGATCGAGCTGCAACTGCCGCGCCCGGACGCCTGAAGTTCCATTGACCGCGCACCACCCCCGCCCGATGAAGCGTACAAGCGACAACCCGTTGTTGATGCGAACGCTGCTGACGATCGTCGGCCTGGGCGCGGCGCTCGCGCTCGTCTGGTACGTCGGGCCGCTGGTCGCCATCGGCGGCAGGGTGCCGCTGGCGGGGGTGACGGCACGCTGGGCGGCGGTGGCGGTGCTGGTCGTGCTCGCCGCCGGCTTCGCCGCCTGGCGCGCCGCGCAATCCGGGCGCAACAATCGACGCCTGCTCGAGGGGATGATCGCGGGCGCGGCCGCCGACGCGGCCACCCAGCCGCCGCCGGGCGGTGCGCATCCCGAAGCGCCGGCGCCCGCCGCGCAGGAAGTGGCGGTGATCGGCGAGCGCTTCGAGCGCGCGGTCGGGCTGCTCAAGCGCCGCCGCGTCGCCGGCAAGCGGTCGTGGCTCGGCGCGCTGGGAGGGCAGCCGTATGTCTACGAGCTGCCCTGGTACGTCATCATCGGCGCACCCGGGGCGGGCAAGACGACGGCACTCATCAATTCGGGGCTCGAGTTCCCGCTCGAGGCGCAGCTCGGCCGCAAGATGATTCGCGGCATCGGCGGCACCCGCAACTGCGACTGGTGGTTCGCCACCGATGCGGTGCTCATCGACACCGCGGGCCGCTACACCACGCACGACAGCAACCGCGCGGCCGACCGCGGCGCCTGGCTCGGGTTTCTCGACCTCTTGGCGCGCTACCGGCCGGGCCGGCCGATCAATGGCGTGCTGCTCACCCTCAGCGTCAGCGACCTGCTCAATGCCGACGCCGCCAAGCGGCTGGCCCATGCACGCGAACTGCGCGAGCGGATCGAGGAGTTGCACGCGCGCCTCGGCATCCGCATTCCGATCTACGTGCTGGTCACCAAGACCGACCTGCTGGCCGGATTCATGGAGTTCTTCGCCGACTTCGACAAGGAAGAGCGCGCGCAGGTGTGGGGCGTGACCTTCCCGTACGACACGGAGCTGACGTCGGACGATCCGCTGGCGCGCATGCCGAGCGACCTCGTCGCGCTCGAAAAGCGCCTCAACGAATTCCTCGTCGACCGGCTGCAGGCCGAACACGATCGCGACCGGCGCGCCGCGATCTACTCGTTCCCGCAGCAGTGGCGCGTGTTGCACGAGACCTTGATCGAGATGTTGCCGGTCGTCTTCGCCGAGACGCGCGATGAACTGCGGCCGTTCCTGCGCGGCGTGTACTTCACCAGCGCCACTCAGGAAGGCACGCCGATGGATCGAGCGATCGGCGGCCTGGCGCGCGCCCTCGGCCTGTCGAACCGGATCGTTCCCCCGGCCCGGCCGAGCGGCAAGACATTCTTCGTGACCCAGATGCTGCGCGACGTGGTGCTGCAGGAGGCCGGCCTCGCCGGGACCAATCTGCGCTGGCAACGACGCCGTGCGTGGCTCGGTTGGGGCTTGAGCGGCGCAACGGCGTGCGGCGTCGCCGGCGCGGCCGTGCTGTCGTGGCACGCCTATGACGGCAGCCTCTCGGCCATCGCCGCGGTCAGCGACAGGGTGGCTGCGCTCGGGCGCACGGTGGCCGTCGCCAAGGGCGCCGAGGCGACCGATCTGGCCGCGCTGCTGCCGCCGCTGCAGGCGCTGCAGACACTCGTGCCGGCGAAGGACCGATCGGCTTCTGCGTGGCCGGACATGGGCCTGAACCAGGGCGAGATGTTCGCCGCCGCCGCGCACGACGCCTACCAGCGCCTGCTCAAGGACGCCTTCCTGCCGCGCATCGCCGCGCGGCTCGAACAGCGCCTGCGCAGCGGCAGTCGCGATCACATCGAGCGGATCTACGAGGACCTGAAGGCCTACCTGATGCTGTTCGGCGGCAAGAACTTCGATCAGGCGGCCCTGCGCTCGTTCCTCGGTGCCGACTGGGACGTGACGCTGCCGCCGACGGTCAGCGCCGATGACCGCGATGCGCTGCGCCGCCATCTCGACCGCCTGCTGGCCGGCGGCGAGGTCGGTGCGCCGTCGCAGGCGGAGCCGCAGATCGTCGCGACGGCACGCAGCCTGGTCGCCGGCGTGCCGCTGGCGCAGCGGGCCTACGGGCGCCTGCAGCAACTCGACCTCGGCGCCGAGGCGGCGCCGTTCAGCGTCGAGTCGGCCGCCGGCGCGGCGGCGCGGCGCGTGTTCGCCCGCGCGAGCGGGCAGCCGCTCAATCGCGGCGTGCCTGGCCTGTACTCGCGCGCGGTGTACCAGCAGTCATTTCGACAACGCACCCAGGACGTGCTGCGCCAGTTGACGGGCGAGCAGAGCTGGGTGCTCGGCAGCTCGGCCGCGAGCGCCATGGAGCCGGCGGCGCAGGCCTTGTTGATCGACGAGATCGAGCGTCTGTACGTCGCCGACTACGTTCGGCTGTGGGACGCGTTCGTTGCCGACCTGCGGCTCGCCCCCACGGCCAGCCTGGCGGCGAGCGCCGAGACGGCGCAACTGCTCGCGCACGCCGACTCGCCGCTGCAGGCCTTGCTGCGTGGCGTCGTCCGCGAAGTCAGCATCGCAGCGCCGGCGGCGTCGCCGAACGGTGCCGCCACTGCACGCGCCGAGGAGCGGCCCATCGCCCCGCAGTTCGACGCGTTGCGGCAGTTCGTCGCCGGTCAGGCGTCGCCGCTCGAAGGCACGCTTGGCCTGCTCGGCCGCATGGGCACGCACCTGAGCGCACTCGACGACGCCGTCAAGCGCAAGACGGCGCCGCCGACCAGCGACGTGATTCGCGAGCTCGCAGCGGCTGCACCGCGCGCGCCGGAGCCGGTGCGCGGCATGCTGGCGCAGTTGGCACAGGCGAGTGCGGTCCAGGCCTTCGCCGCGCTGCGCGAGCCGCTGGCGCGGCAACTCGCCGACGAACTGGGCGCGCCGTGCACCCGTGCCGTCGCCGGGCGCTATCCACTGGTGCGCTCCGCCAGCGAGGAAATCTCGCGCGAAGAGTTTGCCAAGACCTTCGCTGCCGGCGGCGTGCTCGACGGATTCTTCCAGCGCCACCTTGCGCCCTACGTTGACACGTCGACCCGCCCGTGGGCCTATCGACTGGCCGATGGGGCGCGCGGCGACGCTGCCGATGCGTTGCTGCAGTTCCAGCGCGCGCAGTCGATTCGCGAAGCCTTCTTTCGCGACAGCGGGCACACGCTGGGCGCGCGGCTGGAGTTCAGGCTGCTCGAGCTGGACCCCGGCGTGGCCCAGTTCACGCTCGATGTCGACGGCCAGGTGCTGCGTTTCGCGCGCGAGCAGAAGAGCGCGCTCGGTGTGCAGTGGCCCGGTGCGACCGGTACCGGGCGGGTCAACCTTCACCTGACGACGGTGGCGGGCGGCAACGGCTCGGACTACGTGTTCGAGGGGCCCTGGGCCTTGTTCCGTCTGTTCGATCGGGTGCGGGTCGAACCCGGCGAAGCCCCCGACCGTGCACAGCTGGTGTTCGACGTCGAAGGCCGCAAGGCACGGTTCGAGGTTCGCAGTGCGACGCCGCGCAATCCCTTGCTGCGTCAGGACCTGGAGCAGTTCCAATGTCCGAAACGGCTGTGAGCCTGTCGCCGGGCCTGCACAGCGTGCCCGGTTGGTTCGGCAAGATGCCCAACCTCGGCGACTTCGTCTCGCGGCGGCTGCCCGACGATTTCATTCGCGACTGGGACGACTGGTTGCAGCACGGCCTGGCGAACGCGCGCACCGAGCTCGGCGCCGACTGGCTGGCGCGCTATCTGGTGGCGCCGGTGCGCCGTTTCTGGCTCGCGCCGGGCGTGCTGGGCCACGCCGGCTGGGCCGGCGTGCTGATGCCCAGCGTCGACAGCGTCGGCCGCCATTTCCCGCTGACCATCGCCGCCGCCATCGGGCAGCCCGCGCGCAGCCTGGCACCCGTGCTGGCGGCCCGCGACTGGTTTGGTGCCATCGACGCCGCGGCGCGCAAGGTGCTCGACGTGCAGTTCAGTCCCGACGATCTCGAATTCGAGCTCACGCTCGTGGGGCCGTTGCCGACGGATGCGGCCGGCGACTCCGAGGCGCAGGGCCTGGCCGACGCCGTACTGGGTCCGTATCTGCGCGCCGAACCTGAGTTCGGCACCGACGGCCTGCGACCGTGCAGCGTCTGGTGGTGCGGCGACGCCGTACAGCCATCGCAGTTCGACAGCTTCGCTGCGCTGCCGCCGGCGAGCTCGTTCGCCGCGCTGCTGGCCGACCCTGGCACGGCCGGCGCACGATCGATCACCGCGGACTCGCCATGAAGCCATCCCATCGGACGACCGCAGGCCTTTGCCGCCGACTCGCCGCCGGCATCGTGCTGTTGCTGTGCGCCGCCGCGCTGGCCGCGGGCAACGCGGCCAAGCCGACGCGCGGGATCACCTTGACCGAGGATCGCATCGCGCTGGTGATCGGCAACGCGGCCTACCGCAGCGACCCGCTGGACAACCCGATCAATGACGCGCGCCTGGTCGCCGACAGCCTCAAGCGCGCCGGCTTCAGCGTGGTG
>JBGQEX010000244.1:0-6067 GCA_041496605.1 Piscinibacter sp. | reverse complement strand
GCGCTGTTCTTCCTTGCCTTCCTGCCGCAGTTCATCACGCCGCAGGCCTCGGGTCAGGCAGTCGCCTTCCTGGCGCTGGGTGCGCTGTTCAACGCCGGAGGCACCGGCGTCAACATCGCCGTGGCCTTGCTGGCCAGCGGGCTGCGAGATCGTGTCGCCGGCTCGGCGTCACAGGGTCGGCTGGGCACTTGGTTGAAGCGCGCAGCCGGCGCGCTGTACGTCGGGCTGGGTGTGAAGCTGGCGCTCAGCGCGCGTTGACACTCACAGCGGCACAAAGCTCGTGTCCACGGCGTGTTGAGGAAACAGGCTGTCGAGCTGGCGATGCAGTTCCAGGCGATGGATGGGCGTGCGTTCATGGCCCGCTGCGAGCGAACTCAGCACCACGGATCGCAGGCGCCACAACTGCATCGCTTCAGTGGCCACACGGACGTTGCGCTGCAGCATCTCGCCGACCGGACCGTCGATGTCGGCCGTCGCGCGCATGAAGGCTTGCTTCATTTCCACGAAGGCACGCCGGGCGTCGACACGGGCGAGGCGTTCATCGGGCAGGCCGAAGCTCTGCATTGCGGCGTGGTTCAGTGCGATGTCGAGGGTCATGGCCGAGGCTCCAAGCGAACTTGAGGGGACGGATCGAAGGCGTCTGCGCGCAGGTGCCACAGTTCGCGCAACGAATGCGAACGGCCGAGACGCGCCCGCAGCTCGCCCACCCGGGGAGTGCGCACGCCGCGCAGCGCGCCGATGAACTCGAGCCGCGCCTCGCACAGTGGCGAGACGTCGGGCCACGGGCTCTGCAGCAACGCGGGCGGACAGACCTCGATGCGCATCGGGCCGCCCGGCGTCGGCCGGGCGATGCCGGCCGGTACGAGGTGCCAACGCGCCAACCAAGCGGAAAGCATTTGTGATGTCCCTGGGCCCCAGTGACTCCACGGGGCATGACAGCATTGTTTCGATTCGATGTGTTCGCAAACGGCCGAAAAGCGGTGCGCAACGCGCCCAGATCGCCGCGGGTTACGCTTCGCGCTCGACCACCTCGGAGACAAGACGATGAAATGGTTGCGCCGTCTGGCGGCTTGGGTTGCTGTGCTGGTCGTGCTGGTCGCGGCCGCGGGGTGGTTCTACGCTGGCCGCGTGCTGCCGCAGACCGACGGCACGCTGAGCATCGCCGGGCCCCACGCCGAGATCCGCATCGAGCGCGACGGGCTGGGCATTCCGACGATCAAGGCAGCTTCGATCGACGACGCGATGTTCGGCCTGGGCTTCGTCCACGCGCAAGACCGGCTGTGGCAGCTCGAGACACACCGCCGTATCGGCTCGGGCCGCCTCGCCGAGGCCTTCGGCGAGGCGGCGCTCGACAACGACAAGTTTCTGCGCGCGTTGGGCGTCAAGCGTACGGCCGCAGTGCAGTGGGCGAACGCGAGCCCGGATGCGAAGGCGGTCATCACGGCCTATACGGCAGGCATCAACGCCTATGTCAACGGGGCCATGAAAGCGCGCCCGCCCGAGTTCGTGGTGCTCGGGCTGCAGCCCGAGCCGTGGACGCCGCAAGACAGCATGGCGTGGTTGACGATGATGGCGTGGGACCTGGGCGGCAACTGGACCAGCGAGATGCTGCGCATGCGCCTGGCACTGAGGCTCCCGGTCAATCGCATCGACGAGCTGATGCCGCCGTACCCGGGTGACAAGCCCTTGATCGGTACCGACTATGCAGCGCTGTTTCGCGAGCTGAAGGTCGACGCAAGGCTGGGTCAGCAGGCGCTGAACTTCGCACCGGAATCCGGCGTGGAAGGCATAGGTTCGAACAACTGGGTGCTCAACGGCTCGCACAGCGACACCGGTCACCCGCTGCTCGCCAACGACCCCCATCTCAAGCTGAGCGTGCCGGCACTGTGGTACTTCGTGCGCATCGAAGCGCCGGGTCTGAAGGTGGCCGGTGCGAGCATGCCCGCGCTGCCCGGCGTGGTGCTCGGACAGAACGAGAACGTCGCCTGGGGCTTCACCAACACGGGGCCCGACGTTCAGGACCTCTACATCGAACGCATCAAGCCCGACGACCCGACGCAGTACCAGACGCCCGAGGGCTGGGCCCGGTTCGACACCTTCGACGAGGTCATCAAGGTCAAGGGCAAGCCCGACGTGACGATGACGGCGCGCGCCACGCGACACGGGCCGGTGATCTCGGATGCGGGCCGGGTTGCCGAAGGTGTCATCGGCCCGGCGCTCAAGCCGACGTATGCGTTGGCGATGCGCTGGACCGCGCTCGACCCGGACCCCGGCACGCTGGACGCGACCATCGGGTTCAACCGTGCGAAGTCGGTGGCCGAGTTCATCGCGGCATCGGCCAAGTACGTGGCGCCGATGCAGAACATGGTGGTGGCCGACCGCGCGGGCCACATCGGCGAGGTGTCGGCCGGGCGCGTTCCCTTGCGCAAAGCGGAGAACGATCTGCGAGGCCAGGTGCCGTCGCCGGGCTGGGACGCGCGTTACGACTGGGCGGGCAGCCTCGATGCGACGCTGACGCCCAGAGAGGTGGACCCGGCGCGCGGCTGGATCGCCACCGCCAATCAGCGCATCCACCCGGCCGACTACCCGCACTACATCACCAACGAATGGGCGGCACCGTACCGCATGCAACGCATCGAACAGATGCTCACCGCCAAGCCGACGCACAGCCTGGACAGCCTGCACGAGATGCAGGCCGACGTGCTGTCTTTGGCGACGCGTCGCCTGCTGCCGTTCCTGAAGAAGGCGAAGTCGCCGCGCCCCTTGGCGGCGGCTGCGCAGGCCGAGCTCGCGAACTTCGATGGCACGATGGACGCTGACCGGGCCGCGCCGCTGATCTTCTGGGCCTGGGCGCGCAACCTCACCCAGTCGGTGTTCGCCGACGAGATCGGCGAGGCGCTGTGGGCGCGTGCCGGCCGCAGCTTTCGCGACGCGCTGGAGGGCGTGCTCGAGCGCAACGACGGCTGGTGGTGCGATGACAAGACCACCGTGGCGGTCGAGACCTGCGAGCAGCAGATCGACGCGGCCTTCACGCAGGCGTTGGATGAGCTGCAGGCGGCACAGGGTGACGACGTGCCGGCCTGGCAATGGGGCCGCGCGCACATTGCGCGCTCAGAGCATCGCCCGTTCAGCCATGTCAAGCGGTTGGCGAAGTGGTTCGAGTTGCGCACGCCGGTGGGCGGCGACACCTACACGCTCAACGTCTCGCGCGTGAGCCTCAGCCCGGACCGCACGACAGGGGAGCTGTACCTCGACGAACACGGCCCGAGCCTGCGTGCGCTGTACGACCTTGCGGACTTGTCGAAGTCGCGCTTCATGCACTCCAGCGGCCAGTCGGGCATTCTGTTCTCGCCGCTGTACCGCAGCTTCGTCGAGCACTGGGCCAAGGTGGAATACGTGCCGGTGTGGAGCGGGGTGGCGCAGCACACCCTGGTGTTGTCGCCGGCGCGGTAGTGGCGGCCGGCACGCCGCGCTGGGGTTCGGCGATGCTCACACGTGCCCGAACAAGGCCTTTCGCTGTGCCGTGTACTTCCACCACGGCGCCGCCGGTGCGCCGCTCATGAAATCGGTGGCGGCCATGAAGGTGTCGAGCACGCAAGGGTCTTGGCGCTCGCCGGTGGCCGCGCACAAGCGCTGGTACAGAACGAACGCGTCCTTGCCGCGCAGCTCACGCGGGTGATGGATGCCGATCAGCCGCAGGTCCGCGGCGAGCGAGGGCCCGATGTTGGGCAGCTGCTCCAGCGTCTGGCACTGCGACGCGCTGGCAGCCTTCGGTGACTTGATGACCACGGCGCTCATGACAACCCCTCGTCCGATGAGTACATCGGCCGGTCCCCCGGGGGGGCGCTGGCCGGCTTGGGAGCGGCCCGGCGCTCGGCCCGCCTCATCACATCAGCATGTTGTTGCGGATCAGCCCGACCGCCAGGCCTTCGAGCTCGAAGTCGACATCGCCGAACGGCACGACGATGGTCTTGAAGTCGGGGTTCTCGGGGATCAGCTCGATGCTGGTGCGGGTGCGCTTGAAGCGCTTGACGGTCACTTCGTCGCCCAGCCGCGCGACGACGATCTGGCCGTTCTTCGCGTCCTTGGCTTTCTGCACCGCGAGCAGATCGCCGTCGATGATGCCGGCGTCGCGCATGCTCATGCCGCGCACCTTCAGCAGGTAGTCGGGCCGGCGCGGGAACATGCTGGCTTCCATCAGGTAGGTCTGGTCGATGTGTTCCTGCGCGAGGATGGGGCTGCCGGCCGCCACGCGCCCCACCAGCGGCAGCGACAGTTGCGCGAGGCTGGGCAAGGGCAGGCTGAACTGCTTGCCGCGACTCTCGTTGAGCGCGCGCAATGTGTCAGACTTCAATCGGATGCCGCGCGAGGTGCCGCCCACCAGTTCAATGACACCCTTGCGGGCCAGTGCCTGCAGATGCTCTTCGGCCGCGTTGGCCGAACGGAAACCGAGTTCGCTGGCGATCTCGGCCCGCGTGGGGGGCGCACCGGTGCGTTCGATGGCACTTTGAACCAGGTCGAGAATCTGCTGCTGGCGGTCGGTGAGTTTTGGCGCTTCGTGCACGGCGGTCCTTCGTGGGTTGACAGTGAGCGCTCCGGGGCGGAATCGATGGCCTGAGGCGCTGCAACTGAACATTCATCCAGTACCTGTATTTTCATCCAGCTTCGAGAAAAATGCAAAGCAAAGCATCAGCGATCGTCGTGCTCGGCACCGGCGGCACCATTGCCGGCACCTCGGCCGACGCGGCCGACAACGTGGGCTACAGCGCGGCACAGCTGAGCGTGGCGCAGTTGCTGCGCGCCATACCCGGCCTGAGCGGCGCGACGCTGGAGGTCGAGCAGGTGGCGCAGCTGGACAGCAAGGACATGAGCCACGCGGTCTGGAACGCGCTGGCGCGGCGTTGTGCGCACCATCTGGCGCGCCCGGACGTCGCCGGTGTCGTTGTCACCCACGGCACCGACACGTTGGAGGAAACGGCGTGGTTCCTGCAACGCGTGCTCGCGCCGACCAAGCCGCTGGTGTTGACGGGTGCGATGCGGCCGGCCACTGCACTGCAGGCCGACGGGCCGCAGAACCTGCTCGACGCGGTTCGCGTCGCGCGCTCGCCGGGGGCGCGCGGCGTGGTCGCGGTGCTGGCAGGCCGGGTGCACGGTGCGCGCGACGTGCGCAAGGTGCATCCCTACCGCATCGACGCGTTCAGCTCAGGCGATGCCGGGGCCATCGCGTGCGTCGAGGAAGGCGAGTTGCGCTTGTTTCGCTCGTGGCCGCAGAGCGAGGCGTTGGGCCTTGACGCCTTGCCTGCCGACGCATCGGCCTGGCCGCGCGTCGAGATCGTGATGAGTCATGCCGGGGCCGGCGGCACCGTGGTTCAGGCCTTGTGCGCTGCCGGCGTGCACGGCCTCGTTGTCGCTGCCACCGGCAACGGCACGCTGCACCGCGAGCTCGAAGCGGCCCTGCTCGAAGCGCAGGCCAGCGGCGTGCGCGTGCTGCGCAGCACGCGCTGCGGCGACGGCCGGGTGGTCGCAACGCCCAGTGATGCGCTGCCGGCCGCAGACGGCCTGCCGCCCGCCAAGGCGCGCGTCGAGCTGATGCTGCAGCTGCTTTGACGCGCGCCGCGTTGGCTCAAACGACGGTCAGGCTCACGTCGATGTTGCCGCGCGTTGCATTCGAATACGGGCACACCTGGTGTGCTGCCTTCACGAGAGCCTCGGCGGCCTCGCGCGCCATGCCCGGCACGCTGATCGCCATCGCAACCTGGATTCCGAAGCCGGCGGGGATCGGGCCGATGCCCACGTCGGCGGTGATCGACACCTCGGCCGGCAGCGCGATCTTCTGCTTCGCGGCCACGGCCTTCATCGCGCCGATGAAGCAAGCCGAGTAGCCGGCGGCGAACATTTGCTCCGGATTGGTGCCGGGGCCACCGGCGCCGCCCAGCTCCTTGGGGGTACTCAGGTTGAGCTTGATCGCGCCGTCCGACGATTCGGTGGTGCCGGTGCGCCCGCCGGTGGACGTGGCGTGAGCGGTGTAGAGAACTTTGTCGAGTGCCATGGTGATTGCCTTTGGTGG
>JBGQEX010000243.1:0-6092 GCA_041496605.1 Piscinibacter sp. | reverse complement strand
GGCTTCATCGTGCTGGCACTGCCGGCCGGGCTGCTCGCATGGCGGCGGCTGAAGGCGCTGGCGCGCGACTACGAAGCCAAGCGCTTCTCCGATGCGCAGCTGCTCGCGCGCACCTGGTGGCTGCTGATCGTGGCCAACAATGCGGTGGAGCTGGTCAGCGTCTATCCGGGTGTGGGGCCGCTGCTGCAGATTCTGGGGGGCAGCGCGGCAGCCTACTTGATGCACGCGCCCTTGCTGGTGTGGGCATTGCGCCGCGCCTATGGCGCCTCGGCCCGGCCGGCGCCGCGCATGCTGCTGTTGCTGCGCGTGTTCGGCGACACCGCGCGCACCGAAGCGCTGTTCGACCGCATCGCGTCGCGCTGGCAGCTGGTGGGCCCGGTGACGATGATCGCGGCGCCGGATGTGGTTGCGCGCACGGTGGACCCGGGCGACTTCCTGCGTTTTGCGCTGGGCAACATCGGCGCCGGTTTCGTGAATTCGCAAGCCGACCTGGAACAGCGCCTGGCCGCACTGGACCAGCAGCCCGACCCTGATGGGCGCTACCGCGTCAACGAATTCTGCTGCCGCGACAACACCTGGCAGGCAACGGTGGTCGAGCTGATCCAGCGCGCCGACGCGGTGGTGATGGACCTGCGCGGATTCAGTGCGGAGCGCCTGGGCTGCGAGTTCGAGCTGCGCGAACTCGCCGCCCGGCTGCGCGCCGAGCAGGTGGTTCTGGTCGTCGACAGCAGCACCGACCGCGCCTTGCTCGAGCGCAGCGCCATGGCAGGCGATGCGCGCATGCAGGTCATCGAAGTCGAGCGCGGCAGCGCCCGTCAGACAGACGCCGCGTTCGCCGCCTTGCTGCGCGCCGCCGCTTGAGCGTCGCCGGGCTCAGGCCATTTGAAACAAGAATGCCCGTGCCGCCACCGCAGCCTTGGTGCCGCAGATTGAAAGATTCTTGGCATGCTGTCGATTTGGCGCCCGTTCAAACGTCGTGCAGATGGAGCCGCTGCCATCCCAGCGCGAGCTCCAACCTTTTCAGCCATTTTTTCAAACGAGGAGCGATCACCATGTCCAAGCCGGCGGCAAAACCGATTCCCGATGGGATGCATTCCCTGACGCCACACCTGACCTGCGCCGGCGCGGCCGACGCCATCGAGTTCTACAAACGCGCATTCAATGCCGTCGAGATGGCCCGTTTGCCCGGCGCTCAAGGCAAACTGATGCACGCCATGGTTCGGATCGGCGACTCGGCGCTGATGCTGGTCGACGAGTCGCCCGAATGGGGCATGCTCGGGCCGCGTTCGCTGAAGGGCTCACCCGTCACGATCCATCTGTATGTCGAGGACGTCGACGCGGTCGTGGCGCAGGCCGTTGCAGCCGGGGCGAAAGTCACCATGCCCGTCGCGGACATGTTCTGGGGTGATCGCTATGGCCAGCTCGAGGATCCGTTTGGCCATCGCTGGTCGGTGGGGACCCACACACGGGACGTGAGCCCCGAGGAAATGCGCCAGGCGATGGCCACGATGACTCGCTAGTCAATCGCAAGCGCACGCACGCGGGCGGGCAGGCCGGCGAGCCGGTCGTCGGCCACCGTGCCCAGCTCGCCCTGCATGGCGGCCTGCACCAGCCGTTGCGCCGTCCGGGCGTGCGGCAGCACCGGGCCGAAGAAGCCGATGGCGTCGCCGCGCGCGATCAACAGCGTCGGAAAGTCCTCCACATCGACGTTGCCGAGCGCCGCTTCGTGGTCTTCGATGTCGACCCAGGCGAACGCCGCCTGCGCCCCGAACTCGCGCACCAGCGCGTCGAACACCGCGCGGTATTCGGCGCAGGTGTCGCACCAGGCGGCGCACAGGCAGGCCACCAGCAGCGGGGCATCGGGAGGTCTAGGTCGACTCATGCCTTGCAGTGTGCCGCAGCGCCGAAGCGGGCGTCGCCGCTGTCCGCTACGCCGCGTCCTGCCGAATCCATTCGGCGGCGCGTTCGGCAATCATCAGCGTCGGCGCATTGGTGTTGCCGCTGGTGATGGTGGGCATCACGCTCGCGTCGGCCACCCGCAGGCCCTGCACACCATACACGCGCAGACGCGCGTCGACCACCGCCGTCGGGTCGCTGGCCGGCCCCATCTTCGCGGTGCCCACCGGGTGAAAGATCGTCGTGCCGATGTCGCCGGCCAACTTGGCCAACTCGTTGTCGCTTTGGAACTGCACGCCGGGTTTGACTTCGCGCGGCTTGAATGGCGCGAGCGCCGGTTGCGCGACGATGTGGCGTGTGACGCGCAGGCTCTGTGCCGCCACGCGCCGATCGGCGTCGGTGCTCAGGTAGTTGGCGCGGATGCTCGGCGCGTCGTCGGCGCGCGGCGTGCGGATGCGCACCTGGCCGCGGCTCGTCGGGTTGAGGTTGCACACGCTGGCGGTGAAGGCGTTGAACGCATGCAGCGGCTCGCCAAAGGCGTCGAGCGACAGCGGCTGCACGTGGTATTCGAGGTTGGGGTGCGGCTGCGCGCTGTCGCTGCGCGTGAAGGCCCCCAGCTGCGACGGCGCCATGCTCATCGGCCCGCTGCGCTTGAGCAGGTATTCGAGGCCGATGCGGGCCTTGCCCCACGCCGAACTCACCATCGTGTTGAGCGTCTTCACGCCGTCGACCTGGTACACGGCACGAATCTGCAGATGGTCTTGCAGGTTCTCGCCGACGCCGGGCAGTTCGTGCGCCACGGCGATGCCGTGCTGCTGCAGCAGCGCGCCGGGCCCGATGCCCGACAGCTGCAGCAGCTGCGGCGTGCCGACGGCGCCGGTGCACAGGATCACCTCGCGGGCGGCGCGGGCGCGCACGCGCTGGCCGCCACCGTGCGGGACAACGTCGATGCCGACCGCGCGCGGGCCGCCGTCGCTCGCCTCGAGCATCACGCGCGCGATCTGCGCGCCGGTCCACACCTGCAGGTTGGGTCGCTTGAGCACCGGCCGCAGAAAGCCCTTGGCAGCGTTCCAGCGGATGCCGCCGCGCTGGTTGACCTGGAAATAGCCGACGCCTTCGTTGTCGCCGCGGTTGAAGTCATCGCTGTGCGGGATGCCGGCCTGCTGCGCGGCCTGCGCGAACGCGTCGAGGATGTCCCAGCGCAGGCGCTGCTGCTCGACGCGCCATTCGCCGCCGGGGCGTTTGCCGCTGCGATCGAAACCGGGCGCGGCATGGAAGGCGTCGGCGCCCTTGTAGAAGTCTTCGTGGCGCAGGAAGTAGGGCAGGCACTCGGCCCAGCTCCATCCGTCGTTGCCCAAGGCACGCCAATGGTCGTAGTCGCGCGCCTGGCCGCGCATGTAGATCATGCCGTTGATGCTCGAACAGCCGCCCAGCACCTTGCCGCGCGGGTAGCGCAACTGGCGCCCGTTCAGCCCGGGGTCGGCATCGGTGCTGTAGAGCCAGTCGGTGCGCGGGTTGCCGATGCAGTACAGGTAGCCCACCGGGATGTGGATCCACACATAGTCGTCGTTGCCGCCGGCCTCCACCAGCAGCACGCTGCGCGTCGGGTCGGCGCTCAGGCGGTTGGCGAGCAGGCAGCCCGCGGTGCCGCCGCCGCAGACGATGTAGTCGTAGGTGATGTCGGTCATGGCGGGCTCCCGGTCAGCGGATCGCGCCGGCCAGCACCGGAAACAGCTTCGTCAGCCCATCGGCCAGCAGCTCCACCGCCAGCGCCGCGAGGATCAACCCCATCAGCCGCGTCATGATGTTGATGCCGGTCTGGCCGAGGGCGCGGGCGATGCGCCCCGACGCCGAGAACACCGCGAAGGTGACCAGCGCCACGACGACGCCGTAGCCCACCAGCACCGCGAGCTGCCACCAGTGGCGCGTTTTCTCGGCGTAGATCACCATCGTCGAGATGGTGGCCGGGCCGGTGAGCAGCGGGATGGTCAGCGGCACCACCGCGATGCTGGCGCCGGCATCGACCTTGCTGGTGCCTTCGCTCACGTCGTCCTTGCGCCCTTCGATGGGCTGCGCGCTGAGCATCTGAATGGCCGAAATCAGCAGCAGCGTGCCGCCGCCGACCTGGAACGACGCCAGCGAAATGCCGAAGAACTCGAGGATCTTCTGCCCCGCCAGCGCGCTCAGCGCGATGACCAGGAACGCGCTGAAGGCGCTGACGCGAATCGTGCGCCGGCGCTGCTGCGGGCTGAGGTTCTGCGTGAAGTGGATGAAGAACGGCACCACGCCGATCGGGTTGACGATGGCGAGCAACGCGATCAGCGGCTTGAGCAGGTCCATGCGCGGGTTACTGGGCGGGCGCGCCGGGGCGGGCGAGCGGTTTGCCGTTGACGAGCATCTGGCCCTTGTCGAAGCTGAACTGCGTGCTCAGCATGTCGCCTTCGCGCACGACGAAGCCGTCGGTGGTCATCCGGGTCAGCATCACGTTCATCATCTCGGCCTGCGCCGCTGTGTCGCCTTGACCGCCGCCGAAGCGCACAAACGCACTCTCGACCCACGCGAGCGGCAGCTTGGCCTGCCCGCGCAGCTGCGCCTTGCTCATCAGCAGCGCCGGCAGCGGCTGCTTGAGCTCGGCCTCGCTGACGCCGTTGACGCCGAACGCATACGACGCCTCGCCGCGCTTGCCGTCGATTTCCAGCGCCAGCTTGTCGAGCGAATATTCCGGGCTGAACGGCAGCAGGCCAAGCAGGTCCTCTTGCATCTGTGCCAGCAGCATCTGCGGCGCCACCGCCGCCTGGCCCGCGTCGCAGGTGTTCGACACGTCCATCATGTGCTGCATCAGGCGCTCGTAGCTGGCAGCGTGCAGCCGCTTGATCGACACCTGCACGTCGATCTTGTCGAGCTTCAGGTCGCCCACTGCACCGCGGCCGCTGAAGCGGCCGGTGCCGGAGATCAGGCCCTTGTCGAGCGAGCTGTCGCTGCTGAGCTTGAGCTGGCTGAATGAAAGCTTCATCGGCGCCTGCGCCTGCGCCGCGGGGCCGGCCATCGACAGTTCCAACAAGCCGAGTTCACCTTCGGCCTTGCCCGCGCGCAACCACAGCGAGCCGCTGCCGTTCGCTTCGCCGTGCGCCTTGATACCGGCGAGCTTCATGTCGATCGCCATCTTCTCGTCGCGCGCCGACACGCTTGCACCCGGCAGCGACAGGTCGTACTTGAACGTCGAGCCGTTGCTGTCGATGTCCATCTGCAGGCCCTGCCAGCCGAACTGCTCGCCTTTCGGCCCGCGGACCTGGAACTGCGGCGTCACGAGCCGGGTGTGGTGGGCGCCTGTCAGCCCGACCACGGTGTGCGCCGTCAGCGGCGGCTGGTCGCCGGTGAGTTCGGCGAGCGCCTTGCGCTGCGCCTCGGGCAGCACCAGCTCGGTGTCGATCACCGCAGCGGCGACGCTGCGCAAGCCGGGCAGCGGGCCGTGCTGGACGTGTTGGCTGAAGGTGAGCAGCAGCGGCTCGCCCGAGGCCGCGCCGGCGGCCGGCGTGCAGCCGATCTGCAAGGTGAATTTGTGGGTGGCCGAAAACAGGTGCTTGTCGTAGCTCTGATCGACCACTTTGAGCATCGGCCACTGCGTCTGCCAGGCCAGCGGCACGGCCTGCAGCTGTTTCTTCGCCTGGCTGCCGGTGACGGCCGCGCCGCCGACGACCACCGCCGCCGCGAGCACCGCAGCGCCGGCGACGCCGGCGATCAGTTTTGCGTTCATGAATCCTCCCTCTGTTGATGACGCCCGCGTTCAGCGCGGTGCGACGCGCAGTTTAGAACCTATCCGCCAATAGGAAGGCCCCGCGCCGGGGCCGACTCACGCCGCCAGCTCGCGCAGGTAGCGCAGGCCGGCCGCGGCGCGTGCGCCATACCAGCTGATCAGTTCGCCGTCGACGATGCGCACGCGCGCGCGGGGGCACAAGGCGCGGGCGGCCTCGACATGCTGCGGACCGAACGCATACGGCTCGCTGCTGAGCAGCACCTGCTGGGCGTCGGCGAGCCAGGGCTCGTCGCCGTGCACCACGGGATAGCGCGCCGCGCCGTGCGCGCCGCCGTCGACCTCGGGCAGCGTGTTCCACTGCACCTGCGCCAGCATGCGCGAGATGTAGGTGTCGCGCGCCACGCTCATCCAGGGTTCGCGCCAGATCAGGTACAGCACGTCT
>JBGQEX010000242.1:0-6173 GCA_041496605.1 Piscinibacter sp. | reverse complement strand
GCGCCGTGAAACGCGTCGATGTGTTCGGCAGGCCCTTGCGCGTGGTGACGTTGTTTCATTTCTTCAGCCAGTCCGCGAGTGCTGCGCGAGGAATCCCTCAGGCCCTCGAGGTCGAGAATCTCGACTTCCCGGTTGCGCACGCACAGATACCCACGCTCTACCAACGCGGTGAACGAGCGGCTCACCGTTTCGTGGGCCACGCCGAGGTGGCTCGCGATGTCGCGCCGGCTCATGCGCAGCACGATGCGGCGCGGCGACTGTCCGCACGCGGCCATGCGGCCCGAGAGCTGCACCAGAAAGCGCGCCAGCCGCACTTCGGCGCCGACGGCCGCCATCACCTCGGCGACTTCGCCGCGGCGCATCAGCTCGCGGCTGATCGCCAAGTGCAGTACACGGTTCAGCGCGGGCGCGCGCTCGCCGAGGCTGAACAAGTCGCGCACCGGCACGACGTAGACGCTCGAGTCTTCCAACGCGACGGCGGCGCTCGGGTGCTTGGCGCTGCAGACGGCGTCGAAACCGAGCACGTCGCCGCGGCAGGCAAAGCCCAGCACCTGCTCGTAGCCGTCTTCGGCGGTCTGGAAACACTTGAAGGTTCCTGCGCGGACGAAGTAGATCGCTTCGGCCGCAGCGCCTTCGTGGAACAGCGTGGCTTCGGCGCGCATCTGCCGCACCGGCATCGCCAGCGCATCGGTCGCGTACCGGTCGCCGTCGTCAACGCCCATCAGATGCAGCAGGTCGGACAGGGTGCTCGGCGCGCGCAAGCCCACGCGCGCAAACCAGTCTTCATTCGCCGCCACAGAACGTTCAGGCAGTTGCAGTTGGATGGCTTCGCTCATCACGGACCTCACGGGGTTGAAGGCTGCGCCGACCCGACGCATGCCGCAAGCTTGGCCGATCGCGCGCGTGCCGGGTATCGGCGCGCGGGCCGATTTCATGTCAGGGTGTTCCGCCGTCACTGGAGGGAATCTGACAGCGCGGTTCGGAATTTTCCGAATGGCGGGCACCGGTCGACGTTGCGTCGGCTCAATGCATGTCCTCGTCCAGCAGATGAGGATACGCAGTGTGGATGACGCGGCTGCGCGTCGGCTCCACCCGATCAACCCAGCCTCTGGAGGTTCACCATGAATGAATTGCGCGTTCCCGACCTGTTCGCCCTCGACCCGATGGAAGAGGCGTTTCGCAACCTGTTGCGTCCGTGGCGCGCCGACCTGGCCGAGCGGTCGCCGCAGATCAAGATCGAGCTGACCGAGCACGACGCCGACTACACCGTCAAAGCCGAGGTGCCCGGTGTTCGCAAGGAAGACATCGACGTTCGCATTGAAGGCAACCAGGTGACCATCAGCGCCGAAACGAAGAAAGACAAGGAAGAGAAGAAGAACGGCCGCGTATTGCGCAGCGAACGCCAGTACGGCTACGCCAGCCGCAGCTTCACGCTCGCCTGCGCCGTCGATGAAGCAAAGGCCGACGCCAAGTACCAGAACGGCGTGCTGGAGCTGACGCTGCCGAAGAAGGCGGGAGGCTCATCCAGGCGGTTGACGATTGGTTGACCCCCACGTCGCTTCGCTCCTGCCCCCCGAGGGGGCGCCTCCCATCGGCCCGGGGAACCCGGGCTTTGGGAGTGGCTTGATGGGTCGCGCTTGCTTCGCTTTGCGCTCCGAGCCGATGCGCTTGCCGTGGCGGCGCGGTAGGCGCAATCTATGCAGACCATGACGGTGCCGCCCTTAACCCCCTCGCTGCGTTTGCTTCTCGTCGATGACCACACCATCGTCCGCGAGGGCTTGAAGCGCATTCTCGAAGCCACCGGTGAAGCGTGGCTGGTGGCCGAGGCCAGCTCGAGCTTCCAGGCGCTCGAATGCTTGCGCAGCGAGATCGCCGACCTGGCCATCGTCGACCTCTCGATGCCGGGCATGAATGGCCTGGACCTGATACGCCGCATCAAGAGCGACTTCCCGCAGGTGGCCGTGCTGGTGCTCAGCATGCATGCCGAGGAGCAGTACGCGCTGCGTTCGTTCAAGGCCGGCGCCAACGGCTACGTCACCAAGGACAGCGCCGCCGGGGAGCTCGTCACCGCCGTGCACAAGGTCGCCGCCGGCGGCGCCTACGTGACAGCCAGCATGGCCGAGCGCGTGGTGCAGCAACTCAACGGCCGGGTGGACGTGCCGCGGCACGCCCAGCTTTCGGACCGCGAGCTCGAGGTGCTGCGCCGCATCGTCGCCGGCAAGCGGCTCACCGACATCGCCGAAGAACTGCACCTGTCGGTGAAGACGGTCAGCACGCACAAGAGCCGTATTCTCGACAAGCTGCAATTGCCCAGCATGGCGGCGCTGATCCGCTACGGGCTGGAGCACCAGCTGGACGATGGAGAGTTGCCGCAGGCATCGACCCCGACCGACCCCGCGTGACACGCTCACCAGGATCGCAAGGGACGTTTCGCGATGAAGTTCTCATTCGACAGAAAGCTGCTTGCAGGGCTGGCAATCTCGGTGCTGGTCTTCACCATCGTCGGCGCCCTCGGCATGCGCTCGATCGACCGGCTGCGCGATGACGTCGCACGAACGGAGCGAACCCACGAGGTGCAGGTGCAGCTCGCGGTCGTTCTCGCCACGCTGTCTCGACTCGAGAGCGAGCAGCGCGGCCAACTGCTGACCGGCGAGGCTTCCTACCAGTCGGCCTACGATGCCGCGGCCGCGCAGCTTCCGGGTGGTATCGAGCACCTGGCCGCGCTCACGTCGGACCACCCGGGGCAACAGCAGCTCATCGCCAAGCTGAGGCTGCTGGTCGACGAGCGGCGCGCCCAGCTGTCGCAGGTCGAGCGATCGGCCAGAACCGGCGGCATCGCTGCGGCCGCGTCGGCCATCCGCTCGGGCGACGGCAAGCGGACGATGGATGCCGTTCGATCGGTGCTGGCCCGGATGGCCGACGAGGAAGAACGCCTGTTGGCGCAGGGTCGGGCGGCCGAGCGGGACAGCTTCCGCAACAACCTGCAACTGGCCGGCGCACTCGGTGCCGCCGCGGCACTGCTGCTCGGCGCGCTGTACGTGTCGATCCGCCGCGAGATGGCGACCCGCGAGCAGTTGAACCGCCTGGGCGCCGAGGCCAACGCGACGCTGCAGTTGCGCGTCGAGGAACGCACGCGATCCTTGCAGCAGGCGGCCACGGCGCTGTCGTACAGCGAGGCGCGGCTGCGCGGCATCATCAATGCCGCCACCGATGCCATCCTGACCGCCGACGAGACGCAACACATCGTGATGGCCAACCCGGCCGCGGCGGCCATGTTCCAGCGACCGGTGGAACAATTGCTCGGCTCGCCGCTTTCGCAACTCATTCCGGAGCGCTTTCGCGCCCAGCACCGGCGTGACGTCGATGCCTTCGGCGCCGACGGCAAGACGGCGCGCTCCATGGGTCGCCAGTCCGAGCTGTGGGGCCTGCGCGGCGACGGCACCGAGTTTCCGATCGAGGCGTCCATTTCGGCGCTTTCCGAAGGCGACAAGAAGCTCTACACGGTGATCGTGCGCGACATCACCGAACGCGCGCGCCTGGAGAGCGCCATCCGCGAGAGCGAAGAACACAACCGCCGCCTGATCGCGAACCTGCCGATGGCCGTGTTGGTGAACAAGCACAACCGGATCAGCTATGTGAACGAAGCCGCGACGCGCCTGTTCGGCACCGACGAGGCGACGATGCTGACGATGTCACCGCTGGACCTGATTCACCCGGACTCGGTGCAACTCGTGCGCGAGCGCATAGCCCAGCTGCTCGCGGGCGCCGACGCCTTGCCGCCGGTCGAAGAAAAGATCGCACGTCCCGACGGCAGCGTCGCAATCGTGGAAACCACCGCGACACGCTTCGAGGATCACGGCGAGCCCGCGATCCTGGTGGTGATGCGCGACGTCACCGAACTCAAGACCATGCACAACGCGCTGGAGCAGACGCACAGCGACCTGCAGTCGCTGGCCAAGGTCAAGGCGAGCATTCAGGAAAACGAGCGCAAGCGGGTCGCGCGTGAACTGCACGACGAACTCGGCCAGCATCTGTCGGCATTGAAGATGGACTTGGCGAGCCTGCGCACCACCACCGACCGCGACGCGGTGGCGGCACGCGCCGCGGCGATGCAGGAGCTGCTCGACCAGACCGTGGCCTCGGTGCGCCGCATCGCTGCGGACATGCGGCCGCTGATGCTCGACGACCTGGGCCTGAACGCCGCCATCGAGTGGCTGGCGCACGAAGCCGCCCGCCGCATGGGCATCGAGGTCGATCTCGACCTCGACGAAAGCGAGGCGCTCTTGAACGACCAGGCGGTCATCGCGCTGTACCGCATGGTGCAGGAGGCGCTGACCAACGTCGCGCGTCACGCGCACGCGAGCCATGTGTGGATCGAGATGCGTCACCGTGCCGGTGACCTGGTGCTCGTCGTGCAGGACGACGGCGTCGGGTTCGGCCCGCAGGCCTTGCGCAAGAAAGGCTCGTACGGCCTGATGGGGCTGCGAGAACGCGCCAGCATGTTCGGCGGCCAGCTGGAGGTCGAGAACCCGCCGGACGGCGGGGGCCGAGTCACCGTTCGCCTGCCGCTGTCGCGCCTGAACGTCGACAGCGGGCCGGCGCCGCTCGTCGTCGACACGCCCTGAACGCGTTCGGTCGGTGCACGAGCGTCACTTGACCATCAGCACCGGCACGCCGGCGAGGTGGATCACGCGCTGTGCGACCGAACCGAGGAACAGGCTGCCCATCGCGCCCATGCCGCGCGTGCCCATCACGATCTGGTCGGCGGCGCACTCCGCTGCGACACGAACGATCTCGGCAGCGGCCTGGCCCGCAGGGCGCTTCATTGTGCTGACGGTCAGGCCGCAGGCGTTCGCGTGTTCGAGCGCGCGGGCGAGCAGATCGTCCTGCTGCTGCCGCTGGGCCGCCTCGATGCGCTCGATCACATCGGCAGTGAAATCGCCGCTGACCATGGACTCCCCACGCACGTTGACCAGGATCGCCTCCAGGCCCACCGACGCCCGCGCCAGCTTCGCAACCGCCTCGATGGCGTGATTGGCGTGCTCCGAGCCGTCCACCGCAATCAACATCTTCAACATGTGAGCTCCTTTGCCGCCGCGCGGCGCTCGAATCCAAAGTCCCGATGGCCTGTCAGTGCGCGGCATACCAGGCCCGGCAGTCGGCCTCGCGGCCGCGCACCACGCGCCGCCCAGCCAGCGTTCCGGCCGCCGGCGTGACCACGGTGTACTGGCGCTCGGCGTGGTCCTTGTCTTCGCCGTACAGCACCACCCAGTCGTGCACGTGATCAAGTTCGTGCGCTCTCGCCGTGTTGGAGAACAACGCCGTGAAATGCCAGTCGCCGCGCTGCGTGTGCAGCACCGGCAGCCACGCTTCGCCCGTTGGGTTGAAGCGGCGCGGAGCGATCTTCGGCAGGTTGCCGGCCTGGGCTGCGGCGCGGTAATCGCGGTCCACGTCGAGCAGCCATTCGATGGGCGGCTCCTGCGCCGATGTCGGGCGGGCCGCGCCGCGGCGCAGCGCGCGGCCGCGGTCGAGCATGTCGGTCAGCGCAGCACGAATCGCGGCCGCCCGCCGCGCGCCGAGTCGCGGCGCCTGATCGAGCCGGCCGTCGTGGGCGGCAACTTCCAGTGCTTCCAGCGTGTCGACGCCGAGCGCCTCGTGCAGCCGCCGCGCCAGCTCCGGGCCGACACCGGGAATGGTGCGAAACACCGCGTCCGCATCGCCGTCGCCGCGCAGGCGGTCGAGCCGGCTCCAGCGCCCGCGCGACAGCATCTCGCCGATGGCCGCGGCGATGCCGGCGCCGATCGCCGGCAAGGTGTCGAGCCCGGCGATCCCCTCGCGCTCGAAGGTCTCGCGCACGCTGTGCGGCAGCGCCGCAACGGTGTCGGCGGCGCGCCGATAGGCGGCGGCGCGATAGGGGTTGTCACCTTGCGCGGCGAGCAGCGCTGCCATCTCGCGAAGCATGTCGGCGACCTGCTCGTTGTCGCTGGCTGCCGGCGCGCGGCCGGCATCGGCAGTTTCGGCGCGAAGCGCGGTCACGCCGCCCTGCGCTGCGCAAGATGGTTGCTGAACCACGCGCCGGCCAGGTGGGCTGCCGCGTCGAGCGCACCCGGCTCCTCGAACAGATGGGTCGCGCCGGGAACGATCTCCAGGCGCTTGTTGCAGCGCAACTGGCT
>JBGQEX010000241.1:0-6206 GCA_041496605.1 Piscinibacter sp. | reverse complement strand
TGCGTCGTCGTGAATTCGCCGTCGACGGTCTCCTTCAACATCACGTTCTTGATCACCTCGGCCTCGCTGATGCCCAGAGCCTTGGCCTGCTCGGGGATCTGCTTGTCCACCAGCGGCGTGCGCACGAAACCCGGGCAAATCACGTTGGCGCGGATGCGGTCCTTGGCACCTTCCTTGGCGACAACTTTCGCGAGCCCGATCAGTGCGTGCTTGGCTGCCACATAGGGCGCCTTCAGCGGCGAGGCCTCGTGCGAATGGACCGAGCCCATGTACAGGATCGTGCCGCCCTTGCCGCCTTGGACCATCGCACGCATGCAGGCGCGGGTGGTCAGGAACGCGCCGTCGAGGTGGATCGCGACCAGCTTGCGCCAGTCCTCGAACTTGAAATCGACCAAGGCGCTGATGATCTGGATCCCGGCATTGCTGATCAAGATGTCCACGCCACCATAGGCGGCGACCACCTGTGCCACGCCGGCATCGACCTGCGCCTCGTCAGTGACGTTCATGGTCACGGGCATGGCCGTGCCGCCGGCCTGGACGATCTCCTTGGCGGCCGCCGCCGCGGCGTCCGCCGAGAGGTCGGCGATGCACACCTTGGCGCCTTCGCGCGCGTATTCGATGGCGATCTCCTTGCCGATGCCGCTGGCGGCACCGGTGATGATCGCGACCTTGTCCTTGAGTTGCATGTCGTCCATCCCTTTGAAGTGACGTCTCGAGAGACCGGGAACTATCGGGCCAGGTAGTCGTGGACCACGCTGCCCAGCGGCAAGGTCAGGTCGGCGACGATGTGCACCGTCGACAGCACTTCGAGCACTGGCAGGTCGGCCACCGGCGCGAGCGCATGGTCATGCAGGTCAAGCGCCCCCGGACCGGTCCAGGCGCCTTTGACGTGGATGTCGATCAGGCCGTAGCGCACCAGCTCGCAGATGCGCGGCGTGCCGTCGACATGCGGAATGATCTTGAGCAGGTAGCTGGGCGCGGCCATCGAGGCCTTGACCTTCTCGGGGTCCAGGGCCTGGTGCTTGAACCCCATGGTGCCGGTGGCGACGCGGAAGTCGCTGTAGTCGAGCGTGCCCATCAGCGTGTCGGTGTGCACGTGCAGCTCGGGCTGGCCCAGCTTCTTCGGAAAGCCCCAGAGCTCGCGCCCCGCAGCGATCGGCGGATGGTCGTTCAGGTACATCGACATCACGTAGCCGCCGTGCTCGTCGCCCAGCGTCACCGGGATGACCTGGCCGGACTCACAGTAGTGGCCGAAGCCGGTCGAATCGGGCATGTTGATGAACTCGAACTTCACCACCGGCTCGGCCAGCTTCAGCGGCGCCGGGATCATCCTGGCCAGCGCCTCGGGGTCGGTTCGGTAGGTGATGATGAGGTACTCGCGGTCCACGAACCGGTAGGGTCCCGGCGGGTACGCGGGGTTGTGGATCGGCATGGCGAATGCACGCTCGCGCACCTCGTCTTCGGTCATGGCGGGCCCTGGGTTTCTTCCTGCACGAGTTCGTGGATCACCATGCCCACCGGCGCCGGCAGCGGCGCGAGCCAGCGCTTGTGGCGCAACGCGCGTTCGGCGTCGTGCGCGCCGGCCTGCCAGCGCGCGGCGAGGCGCTGTCGGGAGAAGTCGACGTCCTTGTTGTGGTCGTCGCTCGGCATCGCTTTCATGATCAGCCGCACGATGTTGATCGTGCTCGTGCAGCCCAGACCGCTCAGCCCTTGCAGCGCGGGGTCGTCACGATCCCTGGCCGGCAGGCGGCTGGCGAGAATCTCGATCGCGCGGCGCATGTTCTGCATCGTGCGGTGGTCTTCGAGGTGTTCGCGCGTGCGGCTGGCGTACTGGATGTCCTTCTGCCGCGCCATGGCCGCACTGATCGAGCGGGGTTCGGCCTCGGTCGGGTCCCAGAGGTCGACCATGAAGCACAGCGTGTCCCGGCGCTCGGCGTCGTCCATCACGATGTCGAGCGGCGTGTTCGAGTAGATGCCGCCATCCCAGTAGGCCTTGCCCTCGATCATCACCGGCGGGAAGCCCGGCGGAAGTGCGCCACTGGCCATGATGTGCTCGGGCGCGAGCCGATGCTTGCGGCTGTCGAAGGCGACCAGCTCGCCAGTGCCGACCTCGACCGCGCACACGGTACAGCGCATGCGCCTGGTGTGCAGATAGTCGAAGTCGACCAGGCGCTCGAGCGTCGCGCGCAGCGGCGCCGTGTCGTAGAAGCTCGCGTCCGGCGTCGGCACCATCTGGTTGAGGTTCAGCACACCGCCTCGGCGTGGCTCGAAGAAGCCGGGTATGCCGTGGGTCAGAGTGTTCCATAGGCCGCCAGCGTCGAACCAGGGCGCCAGCCAGGCGGTGAACGGATTGGCGGCGAATGGCGTCAATGGATCGTCACGACCGACCAGGTGCCAGAACTCGCGCAGCCGTTCGACGCGGCGCTCAGGCGGGTTGCCGGCGATGATCGCGCTGTTGATCGCCCCGATCGACGTTCCGACCACCCAATCGGGCACCATCTCGTGCTCGCACAGGGCTTCGAAGACACCACCCTGGTAGGCGCCCAACGCCCCACCCCCTTGGAGCACGAGGACGGCTTGTGGGGCGGCGCGGGATCCGGTCTTCTTCGCGATGGCACGAGACATCGGCTGACCCTGGTTCGAACGGGTTGTGCGTGACGGCCAGGGTAGCACGGGCCTGTCGCCGCCTCATGTCGTCGCCCACGATCCGACTCAGCTGCGTCCTACACAAGCCGCCATGGCGATATGTCTGGTTCGGCACACGACACCGGATGTCTCGCCTGATTTCCCTTGCGGACGCCGCGATATCGGGTCGAACTGCGACGGCCATGTCATCGATCAGCAGTCGATCGACCCACACTCCCTTTCGAGTGACCGCAATCCGGCGCGTCGTTGGTCGACGTGTCTCGGCCAGGACCTGTCCTTCGTGGCTGGCTGCTTTCGGGCGATCCGGACAGCGGAGACAACCAGCGATTTGGGCCTCCATCGACAGCCCAAACGTCGCGTCGCGCGGGCTGCGGGCTCGGTGTACGGGTGTATGGCCCCGAGGTGTCGTACAGCGCATCGCGCCGTTGACAAGCGTGACCGGCACGCGCGGGTCGCTGCATGAACCTTCGAGGGCAGGTCTTGCGCGACACGGGAAAGAGGTTCACCGTCGCAGACCGACCGCACACAACACTCGGCCGTTGTGCAGAACAGCGCACCGACGTGTGCGCTGCGTCCTCCTACAAGCTTCTCTTTGACGCACGAATTTGACGCAACTCGCGCGATGCGGGCACAAGGAAGACAACATGAACCAGTTCCACAACCTCTTCAAATCCCCGATCGGCTTGATCCCCGCGTTGCTGGCCGCCTTCATGGCTGGCTGCGGGCCCGGCATCGCACCCATCATCACCGCCACATCGCCCGTGGTCAGCGCGCCGCTCGTCACCGGCGTGGCTACCAACAGCCGAGTGTTCGCCACTTTCAGCCAACCGATGGCGGCCGCGACACTCACGCCGACGAGCTTCATGGTGGCCTGTCCAGCCGGAACCCCAGTGACCGCAACCGTCGGCTACGACGCCGCGACCCAGACGGCGACGTTGACGCCCAACCCGGCGCTTCCGCCGAGCACGCTGTGCGTGGCCACCGTCACGACCGCGGCACAAGACAACACGGGCCTGGCGCTGGCCAGCAACTTCGTGTGGAGCTTTACCACCGCCGCACTCGCCGACACGACACGGCCCACCGTCATCCTGACGGTGCCTGCCGCGGCTGCCTCCAACGTGCCCAACAACGCGAAGATCACGGCAGCCTTCAGCGAGGACATGGACGTGACCACGATGTCCGGCACCAGCTTCACCGTGGCGAACGCCGCGCTCGGGGCACCGGTGGCCGGCACCGTGAGCTACTCGGCCGCAGCCAGAACGGCCACCTTCACGCCGTCTACACCCATCACGTTGGCGAACAACACCTCGTTCACCGCCACGATCACCACGGCGGCGACCGACCTGGCGGGCAACGCGCTGGCAGGCACCACCGCGGCGTTGCCGAACGGGAGCAACCACGTCTGGACCTTCGCCACTGCGGCGGTGGGTGACACCACTGCCGCCGCCGTGACCGCCATCAGCCCGGCCGACGGCACCGGCAGCGTCTGCCTGGCGAAGACCGTCAGCGCCACCTTCAGCGAGCCGATGGATGCGGCCACGATCAACGCCACGACGTTCAGCGTGAGCGACAACGGCGTTGCCGTCGCGGGCAACGTGACCTACGACGCACCGAGCCGGGTGGCCAGCTTCGTCCCCTCCAACGCGGCGGGCTTCGCAGCCAGCAGGCCGTTCGTCGCCACCATCATGTCCGGCAGCGCCGGTGTGAAGGATCTGGCGGGCAATGCGCTGGCCGGTACTCGAGTCTGGGGCTTCACGACCGGAACGCAGCCCTGCAGGCGTGCGGTCAATCTGCGCACTGCCGCATTGTTCGGCGCGTTCGGCGCCGCCGGCGTCACCAACCAGGGCATCAACACGGTTGTCAACGGCAACCTCGGCACCACCGCGGCGTGCACGCTGATCACCGGCTTCAATGACGCGGCCAACGTCTACACGCAGACGACGCTGAACAGCGGCGCGGTCAATGGCAGCGTTTACTGCGCCCCGCCCGCACCGGGAAACGCCACGACCATGGCCATCGCCACCCAGGCGCGTGCCGATGCGCTGTCCGCCTACGACGACCTGGCCGCGATGCCCCCGGGAAGCGACCCGGGAGCCGGCCAACTCGGCGGGCGAGTGCTGACGGCGGCCGTCTACACCTCCGCCGGTGGATCGTTCGCCATCACGACCGGCGACCTGACCCTGGATGCGCAAGGTGACGCCAACGCGATGTGGGTGTTCCAGAGCGCGTCCTCATTGACCGTCGGCCTGAGCGCCACCCCGCGCCGCGTGTTGCTGATCAATGGAGCCCAGGCCAAGAACGTCATCTGGCAGGTCGGCAGCGCTGCCCGCATCGAAGATGGCGGCGCCATGGTGGGCACCATCATCGCGCTGTCGGGGGTCACGATCTCGACAGCTGGCCAGACTGCACAAACCACCTTGACCGGACGTGCCCTCGGCCTCACGGCATCGGTGACCATGGTCAACACCACCATCGTCGCGCCGTGACCGCCCATGCGACACGTGCACCCCCCCGATGCCTTGAGACATTGAGACTGCCTGAAATTGGAGGTGCCGATGAACTTAGTCTCATATCGCGCCCCGTAGGACCCAGCGATCGAGCGGAGGGCACACGATGAAAAAGCACTTGGTGACGATACTGTCGTGCGCGCTGCTACTTGTCCCGGCGGCGGGTGCGGGGAGTATCGAATGGGAGGCCTTAGTCAAGGAAGCGAGGTCTCTTTACGAACAGGGCAAGTACGATCGCAGCGCTGCGGTAGCGAAGAAGGCACTCGATGTTGCCGAGCGCGAGCGAGGCCCCGAGCATCCCGACGTGGCCACGAGCCTGAACAACCTCGCGGAGTTGTACCGAATCCAAGGCCAGTACGCACAGGCCGAGCCGCTCTACAAGCGCTCGCTGGCGATCGCGGAGAAGGCCCTGGGCCCGGATCATCCCAACGTGGCCACAAGCCTGAACAACCTCGCGGGGCTGTACCGGACCCAAGGCCAGTACGCGCAGGCCGAGCCGCTCTTCAAGCGCTCGCTGGCGATCCGGGAGAATACCCTCGGCCCGGATCATCCCGATGTGGCCCAGAGCCTTGAGAACTTAGCTGATCTCTACAGAATGACGGACCGGGGAACGGAAGCGGAAACGCTTCAGAAACGAGTCGCAGCGATCCGGGCAATCAAGCGATGATTGCCATAGCAGGGTGGCTGCGCCGGGCGCCAATCCACCGCGCTCCATTGCCGCCGGCGAGCTTCAGACCTGGAGAGGTGTTCCCGCGACGACCGTCGGCACCGCCCCGCCGAGCCACCGATGATCAGGCACCGCCTCCCTGCGACTCTCCGCGATATCGACACACCATGCACGCCCGGTGGGCCGCCGTGGCACCGGCGTCTGCATTCGGCTGGCGTACTTCGGGCAACGATAGACCGCTGTGGGTCGCGGGCTGCCCGTCACGCGCTGCAAACGAAGGACAGCTTGCAGTCTTGAAGCGACGCTCGCCATCATGGCGCGAACGTCTGGACCTGGCCGTTCAGCGAAATGGGTGAAGGTTCGCTTCCCTGGAGTTCGACTGACTT
>JBGQEX010000240.1:0-6256 GCA_041496605.1 Piscinibacter sp. | reverse complement strand
GAGAAGAACATCCTCGTGCACGAAGGCCAGGTGGTCAACAAGGGCGAGTCGATCGTCGACGGTCCGGCCGATCCGCAGGACATCCTGCGCCTGCTGGGCATCGAGGAACTCGCGCGCTACATCGTCGACGAAGTGCAGGACGTGTACCGCTTGCAGGGCGTGAAGATCAACGACAAGCACATCGAGGTGATTGTTCGGCAGATGTTGCGTCGGGTTCAGATCGCCAATCCGGGCGACACGGCCTACATTGCCGGCGAGCAGGTCGAGCGTTCCGAACTGCTGGACACCAACGACCGGATGGTCGCCGAAGGCAAGCTGCCCGCCACGCACAGCGATGTGCTGCTGGGCATCACCAAGGCGTCGCTGTCGACCGACAGCTTCATCTCGGCGGCGTCGTTCCAGGAGACCACCCGCGTGCTCACCGAGGCTGCCATCATGGGCAAGCGCGACGAGCTGCGTGGTCTGAAGGAAAACGTCATCGTGGGTCGCCTGATTCCTGCCGGCACCGGCATGGCCTTCCACCAGGCCCGCAAGGCCAAGGAGGAAATGGACGACGCCGAGCGCCGCGCCATCGCCATGCAGGAGGCCGAGGAATTGGCGGCGGTCCAGATGGCACAGGTCGATGCGGCGACTGCCGCCGGCGACAACACGCCTGAGTAAGCGCGGCGACGCGTTGCTCACAGGGGCGGCTTCGGCCGCCCCTTGTTCTTGCTGCGTCTAAGATGGCGCATGAACATCGCACTGATCGCCCACGACCACAAGAAGGACGACATGGTCCAGCTGGCGCGGGAGTTCGCGCCATTCCTGTCGACTTGCCATCTGGTCGCCACCGGAACCACCGGCAGCCGCCTGCATCGGGAAGCGGGGCTCGAGGTCGAGTGCCTGCTCAGTGGCCCGATGGGCGGCGACCTGCAGATTGGTGCGCGGCTCGCGGTCGGCGGCATCGACGCGGTGATCTTTCTTCGCGACCCGATGACACCGCAACCGCACGAGCCCGACATCAACGCCTTGGTGCGCGCCTGCGACGTGCACAACGTCGCATGCGCCACCAACATTGCCGGCGCGCGGCTGCTGCTGGGCGCGCTCAGCCGGCGCTGAACGCGGTGAGCCAGGCTTCCGGCGTCAGGACGTCGAGTCCGAGTGGCCGCACGCGCCGAGCGAGTTTCAGAACGGCCCGATCCCGGCTCAACAGCCAGCGGGCGCCGTGGCCCAACGCCAGATCGATGAACTTCTGATCGTCGGCATCAGTGCAGCGGATCCGGCTGGCAGCGCCTGTGAGTGAAACAGGCTCGGCCGGCTTGGCCAGGCTGTCCCATACCGCCCACAGCGCGGACAAGTCCGGCGCCCACGAACTCGCCACGCCGCGCTGGAGCACATGCGCGAGCTCGCCGCGCATGGCCGCGCTGGCGAGCCAGTGGACCTTGCCGCCGGCGAACAGCTGGGTCCAGCCGGCACACGCAGGATGGCGGAACACCAACCAGTCGAGGACGACATTGGTGTCGAGAACGAGCGCCGGCGCCGCCTGGCGGCTGGCCGGCCGGGCGTGGTCAATGCACGAAAAGGCGGGGGGCGACAACATTGGAGGGCCTCGACCTGCCCTTCTATTGCGGCAGGGGGTTGACCCGAATATAATCGCAGGCTTTTCGGCAGATTCTGCTGCGCTCTTTGTCGGGCGGCCCACCGTGCATGGTTCAGCCAGCGTGCGGCTTCGGGCTCGTTTCCCAGTGGAGCGCTTGGCTTGTTGCCGGAAACCAAGTGACTTCAAACGGGAACAAGTTACCAAATGCCTACCATCAACCAACTCGTGCGTCACGGTCGCGAGACCGAGGTCACGAAGTCCAAATCGCCGGCGCTGCAGGGCGGCCCCCAGCGCCGTGGCGTGTGCACCCGCGTGTACACCACGACCCCGAAGAAGCCGAACTCGGCGCTGCGTAAAGTGGCCAAGGTTCGCCTGACCAATGGGTTCGAGATCATTTCCTACATCGGCGGCGAAGGACACAACCTTCAAGAGCACAGCGTGGTGCTGGTGCGTGGCGGCCGGGTGAAGGACTTGCCGGGCGTGCGCTACCACATCGTGCGCGGCTCGCTCGACCTGCAAGGCGTGAAAGATCGCAAGCAGTCGCGCTCCAAGTACGGCGCCAAGCGCCCGAAGAAGGCTTAAGGGGCGCTACGCCAAAGCGCGCTGCGCCAACAGGAAAACCGGCCTGAAGGCCGGTAAAGATTTCGGCGAATTTTCGCCGAGTAAGTGGGTGGCCCCAGAAGTCGGTGGCGCCCGAGGCGAGGGCCTTGGCCCTTCGCCAACTGAAGCAAAAGGAAGAGTGAAATGCCACGTCGTCGCGAAGTCCCCAAACGCGAAATCCTGCCCGACCCGAAGTTCGGCAGCGTCGATCTGTCCAAGTTCATGAACGTCATCATGGAGTCGGGCAAGAAGGCCATCGCCGAGCGCATCATCTATGGCGCGCTGGAGCAGGTCGAGAAGAAGTCCGGCAAGGATCCGCTGGAAATCTTCGTTGTCGCGCTGAACAACATCAAGCCGATGGTCGAAGTGAAGTCACGCCGCGTTGGCGGTGCAAACTACCAAGTTCCCGTGGAAGTTCGCCCCGTGCGGCGTGTGGCGCTCGCGATGCGTTGGCTCAAGGAATCGGCGCGCAAGCGTGGCGAGAAGTCGATGGCCCAGCGGCTCGCCAACGAACTGCTCGAAGCGGTCGAAGGCCGCGGCGGCGCGATGAAGAAGCGTGATGAAGTGCACCGTATGGCAGAAGCCAACAAGGCGTTCTCGCACTTCCGCTTCTAAAGTTCATCCACCGTTTTTCTTGGCCGCTCATCGGGTTTGTACGAACCCGCGAGCGGCCCCTGCATTTGGAGTGACATCATGTCCCGCAAGACCCCGATCGAGCGCTACCGGAACATCGGTATCTCGGCTCACATCGACGCCGGCAAGACCACGACGACCGAGCGCATCCTGTTCTACACCGGTGTGAACCACAAGATCGGCGAAGTGCACGACGGCGCTGCGACCATGGACTGGATGGAGCAGGAGCAGGAGCGCGGCATCACGATCACTTCGGCGGCGACCACCTGCTTTTGGAAGGGCATGGAACTGTCCTTTCCCGAGCACCGTATCAACATCATCGACACCCCCGGGCACGTCGACTTCACGATCGAGGTCGAGCGTTCGATGCGCGTGCTCGACGGTGCCTGCATGGTGTACTGCGCGGTGGGCGGTGTGCAGCCGCAGTCGGAAACGGTCTGGCGTCAGGCTAACAAGTACAAGGTGCCGCGCCTCGCGTTCGTCAACAAGATGGACCGCACCGGCGCGAACTTCTTCAAGGTCTACGAGCAAATGAAGACTCGCCTGAAGGCCAACCCGGTTCCGATCGTGTTGCCCATCGGTGCCGAGGAGAGCTTTACCGGCGTGATCGACCTCATCAAGATGAAAGCCATCATCTGGGACGAGGCCTCGCAGGGCATGAAGTTCGACTATCGCGAGATCCCGCCCGAGCTGCTGGCCGAGGCCCTGAAGTGGCGCGAGAACATGGTCGAGGCCGCAGCCGAGTCCAGCGAACAGCTGATGAACAAGTACCTGGAATCGGGCGAGCTGACCGAGGCCGAGATCACGCTCGGCATCCGTACCCGCACGATCGCGTCAGAAATCCAGCCGATGCTTTGCGGCACCGCCTTCAAGAACAAGGGCGTGCAGCGCATGCTCGATGCCGTCATCGAATTCATGCCGTCGCCGATCGACATCCCGCCGGTGCCGGGCCATGACGAAGACGACAAGGAGGTCGTGCGCCACGCCGACGACAACGAGAAGTTCGCTGCACTTGCGTTCAAGCTGATGACTGACCCGTACGTCGGCCAGCTGACCTTCGTGCGCGTGTACTCGGGCGTGCTGAAGTCGGGCGACTCCGTCTACAACCCGATTCGCGGCAAGAAAGAGCGCATCGGCCGGATCCTGCAGATGCACGCCAACCAGCGTGAGGAAATCAAGGAAATCCTGGCTGGCGACATCGCCGCGTGCGTGGGCCTGCGTGAAGTGACCACCGGCGAAACGCTGTGCGATCCGACGTCGATCATCACGCTCGAGAAGATGATTTTCCCGGAGCCGGTGATTTCGCAAGCGGTGGAGCCCAAGACCAAGGCCGACCAGGAAAAGATGGGTATCGCGCTGGGTCGCCTGGCGCAGGAAGACCCGTCGTTCCGCGTCAAGACCGACGAAGAGTCGGGCCAGACCATCATTTCCGGCATGGGCGAGCTGCACCTGGAAATCATCGTCGACCGCATGAAGCGCGAGTTCGGCGTTGAAGCCAACGTCGGCAAGCCGCAGGTGGCTTACCGCGAAACGATTCGCAAGGCTGTGTCGGATGTCGAAGGCAAGTTCGTTCGGCAGTCGGGTGGCAAGGGTCAGTACGGCCACGTCGTGCTGAAGATCGAGCCGCAGGAGCCGGGCAAGGGCTTCGAGTTCGTCGACGCGATCAAGGGTGGCGTGGTGCCGCGGGAGTTCATTCCCGCGGTCAAGAAGGGTGTGGAAGAGTCGTTGCCGGCCGGCGTGCTCGCGGGCTACCCGGTGGTCGACGTGAAGGTCACGCTGACCTTCGGTTCGTACCACGAAGTCGACTCGAACGAAAACGCGTTCAAGTTGGCTGCGTCGTTCGGCTTCAAGGACGGCTGCCGCAAGGCCAATCCAGTGATCCTCGAGCCGATGATGGCCGTCGAGGTCGAGACGCCGGAAGACTACGCCGGCGGCGTGATGGGCGACCTGTCGTCGCGTCGCGGCATGGTGCAGGGCATGGACGATATGCCTGGCGGCGGCAAGGTCATCAAGGCTGAAGTTCCGCTGTCGGAAATGTTCGGCTACTCGACGACGCTGCGCTCGATGTCGCAAGGTCGCGCCACGTACACGATGGAGTTCAAGCACTACGCCGAAGCTCCGAAGAACGTGGCCGACGCCATCATCACGTCCCGCGGTAAGTAAAGCAGTAAGACAGGACGGCGGGCATCGCTTCGCGAGCCCTTCATTTTTCGGTCTTCGATGGGGCGCCGGTTGCTGCCAGTGGCAAACGGAACAGCACCTCACCGGAAACCTTAAACACCACACTGGACATGCTCTTTGATACGGAGAAATTGAAATGGCAAAAGGCAAATTTCAGCGGACCAAGCCGCACGTCAATGTGGGCACGATTGGACACGTTGACCACGGCAAGACCACGCTGACGGCGGCGCTGACCTCGGTGTTGGCGGCCAAGTTTGGCGGCGAAGCCAAGGCCTACGACCAGATCGACGCGGCGCCCGAGGAGAAGGCACGCGGCATCACCATCAACACCGCCCACGTCGAATACGAGACCAGCAAGCGCCACTACGCGCACGTCGACTGCCCCGGGCACGCCGACTACGTGAAGAACATGATCACCGGAGCGGCGCAGATGGACGGCGCGATCCTGGTGGTGAGCGCCGCCGACGGCCCGATGCCCCAGACCCGCGAGCACATCCTGCTGGCGCGCCAGGTGGGCGTGCCCTACATCATCGTGTTTCTCAACAAGTGCGACATGGTCGACGACGCCGAGCTGCTCGAACTCGTCGAGATGGAAGTGCGCGAGCTGCTCGACAAGTACGAATTCCCCGGCGACGCCACCCCCATCGTGCACGGCAGCGCCAAGATGGCGATGGAAGGCGACAAGGGCGAACTCGGCGAACAAGCCATCATGAAGCTGGCCGACGCGCTCGACAGCTACATTCCCACGCCCGAGCGCGCCATCGACGGCGCCTTTCTGATGCCCGTCGAAGACGTGTTCTCCATCTCCGGTCGCGGCACCGTGGTGACCGGGCGTATCGAGCGCGGCGTGATCAAGGTCGGCGAGGAAATCGAGATTGTCGGCATCAAGGCCACGCAAAAGACCACCTGCACCGGCGTGGAGATGTTCAGGAAGCTGCTGGACCAGGGCCAGGCCGGCGACAACGTGGGGATCCTGCTGCGCGGCACCAAGCGTGAAGACGTCGAGCGCGGCCAAGTCCTCTGTAAGCCCGGCTCCATCAAGCCGCACACCCACTTCACCGCCGAGGTGTACGTGCTGAGCAAGGAAGAGGGCGGGCGCCACACGCCGTTCTTCAACAACTACCGCCCGCAGTTCTACTTCCGCACGACGGACGTCACCGGCGCGGTGGAGTTGCCCAAGGACAAGGAGATGGTCATGCCCGGCGACAACGTCAGCATCACCGTCAAGCTGATCGCCCCGATCGCCATGGAAGAGGGCCTGCG
>JBGQEX010000239.1:0-6264 GCA_041496605.1 Piscinibacter sp. | reverse complement strand
GTCGACGTGCAACGGCGCGCGTTGAGCGGTTCGGCGCGCGAGACGATCAGCGCGGCCGAGAGCAACCTGAAGAGCGATGTGCGGCTGCACCGTGACACGCTGCGCGCCAGGCAGAACGATCTGATGAACCAGCTGGGCGGCTTCGGCGCGCGCGAACTCGGTCGCGTCGTCGTCGCCCACAACGCGGTGGCCGTGAAGGTGAACGCCGCTTCGTTGAAGGCGATTGCACAGCTGCCGGGGGTGAGCAAGCTGCGCCCGGTGATCAACTACCAGCTCGCGCTGGCCGACACGGTGCCCTACGTCGGCGCCGCCGCCGCGCAGGCGGCCGGCAAGGACGGCACCGGTGTGCGCGTCGCGGTGATCGACTCCGGCGTCGACTACACGCATTACAACCTCGGCGGTGCCGGCACGGCGGCCGCGTATGCGTCAGCCTACGGCGCCAGTACGAGCGACCCGAAGAACACCACGCGCGACGGCCTGTTCCCGACTGCGAAGGTGGTCGACGGCTATGACTTCGTCGGTGACGTCTGGCCGAACTGCCCGCCCAATGTCGTCGACTGCCGCACCGAAGACGATGACCCGATCGACTTCCAGGGCCATGGCACGCATGTGGCCGACATCATCGCCGGCCACAGCGCCGACGGCCTGCACAAGGGTGTGGCGCCCGGCGCGTCGCTGGTGGCGATCAAGGTCTGCAGCTCGGTGGCCACCAGCTGCAACGGCATCTCCTTGCTGTTGGCGATGGACTTTGCGCTCGACCCGAATGGCGACGGCGACACCAGCGATGCGGTCGACGTCATCAACATGTCGCTCGGCTCCGACTACGGCCAGCAGGAAGACGACCTGAGCCAGGCTTCGGCGAATGCCGTCAAGCTCGGCGTGGTGGTGGTCGCCGCTGCCGGCAACGCGGCCAACCGGCCCTACATCGTGTCGTCGCCGTCGTCCACGCCCGGGGTGATCAGCGTCGCGCAGACGGCGGTGCCCAAGGACCAGGCCTACCCGCTGGTCGTCAACTCGCCGGCGGCCATCGCCGGCACCTATGCCAACACCGCCACCGTCGACTGGGCGCCGGTGGGCGCAGGCTTCTCGGGCGCCGTGTCCGTCGTCGGCGGCGGCTGCCCGGTCACTGATACGACCCCTACCGCGGACACCTATCTCGACGACCCGGCGGGCAAGGTCGCGTTGATCGACCGCGGCGCCTGTTCCGTCAGCCTGAAGGTCGACCGCGCCGCCAAGGCCGGCGCGATCGGCGTGCTGATCGGCCTCGTCGCCGCGGGCGACGCCATCTCGTTCGCCCCTGGCGGCGGCAGCGTGTTCGTGCCGACGCTGGTGATCCAGCAGTCGCTCGCCAAATCGATCAAGGACAACAAGGCCGCGCCGGTGCAGGTCACGCTGTCGAACACCGGCATCCCGCTCGTAGGCAGCATGGTCGGCTCTTCGGCGCGCGGGCCGAGCATGAGCTTCTCGGCCATCAAGCCGGAGATCGGCGCGCCCGGCGCGTCGGTGTCGGCCATTGCCGGTTCGGGCAACGGGCAAGAGGGCTTCGGCGGCACCTCGGGCGCCACGCCGATGGTCGCCGGCGCCGCGGCCATCCTGGTCCAGGCCTTCCCGACCCGCTCACCCGAGCAGATCAAGGCGCTGCTGATGAACAGCGCCGAGACCCAGGTCTACACCAACAACGCCTTGCTCCCCGGCCGGCTGGCGCCGATCACGCGCATCGGCGCGGGCGAGTTGCGCGTCAACCGCGCGCTCGGACTGACTTCGCTGGCACGCGATCGCAGCGGCAAGTCGGCGGCGCTGTCGTTCGGCTTCCAGTCGGTGACCGGCATCACCGTGCTCGAGAAGAAGCTGCTGGTCGAGAACTTCGGCAACAGCGGCCGGTTCTTCAGTGTCAAGTCGAGCTTCCGCTATGCCGACGACGGGGCCAGCGGCGCGGTACGCCTGTTCGTCCCATCGAAGGTCTGGGTGGGAGCGCACAGCAAGGAAGACGTGCCCGTCGTGATGCTGATCGACGCGCGCAAGCTGCCCGATTGGGGGCTCGATGGCGGGTCGCGTGGTGGCAGCGGCTCCTTGCTCGACGGCAATGAGTACGACGGCTACCTGACGCTCACCGCCGGCGGCGACACCTTGTCGGTGCCGTGGCAGGTGCTGCCGCGCATGTCCAGCGACATGAGTGTCGACGACCGAAGCGCCAAGGCGGGCGAATCGATTCGCCTGCGCAACGCCGGCGTGGCCGCGGGCGACGTCGACGTGTTCTCGCTGACCGGTGTCAGCCGGCGCGCCGCCGCGTCGCTGCTGCCCCAGCCGGGCGACAACTTCGCGTTCATCGATCTGCGCGCGGTGGGTGTGCGGCTCGTGGATCTGGGCAGCAACAAGACCGGACTCCAGTTCGCCGTCAACACCTTCGGTCGGCGCGCGCACCCGAACTATCCGGCTGAATTCGACGTGTACATCGACACCGACCGCGACGGTAAGGACGACTTCGTCGTCTTCAATAGCGAATCCGGCGGGTTCGGCGCCACCGGCATCAACGTGGTGAGCGTGGCCAACCTGAAAACAGGCGCCGTCTCGACGTTCTTCTACACCGACGCCGACCTGCAATCGGCGAACGCGATCCTGACTGTGCCGACCGAAGCGCTGGGGATCACAAAGGACACGACGTTCAACTTCACGTTGTTCGCATTCGACAACTACTTCACCGGCAATCTGACCGATCAGTTCGACACACCCATGACCTACACACCGTCCAAGCCGAAGTTCGTGGCCACCGGCTCGGCAAGCCCGACGGTCGCGCCGCGGTCGTCGCTGAAGATCGGCACTGCGGCCGTGCCCGGCGGCGATGTGGCGTCGCCGTCGCAGACCGGCCTGCTGCTGATGTACCGGCTCGATTCGGGCCGCGAGGCGGACATCGTGCGCCTGCACTGAGGTAGCTCGCTCGTCCTTCAAAACTCACCGCCTGCTGACTCGCCTGACCTGGCGAGCCACAGGCGGTGAGGCGTTTCTGGGCGTTAGGCTCCATCGTTTGAATCGCGCTGGCGCTGCGGGGTTCTCACCCGCCGGCCGCGCACGCCGCAGACGATCGGTTATTCCTCGGGAACGTCGTCGTGCGAGCGCAGCCACTTGCATTGGGCGTGCTGTGCCCATTTCGCCTGCGCGCACAAGACAACCACGCAACGGTAGAGCGCGAATTGGGTGCGCTCACCGCAGACCTGGCGCGGGCCGATCGCCGGCTTCGCCGCCGCCGCCGCCGGCGGCGCTGTGCGCGGCGTGGCCACCGGCTGCTCGGCGGCCTGGGCATTGCGAGGCGCAATGGCGGCGGCTGCCGGTGCAATGGCGGTATCCGTGGCAGGCGTCGCCGCGGCTTGTGGGGTGGGCGGGGCCGGTGCGGTGGCCGGGGCGGCGACTTCGACTGCCGTGGGAGAAGCGATCGCGCCGGTCGGTGCTTGCGGCAACTCGGTCGCGTCGGCCAATGCCGGTGGTGTCGCGGGTGGTGGGGCTGCGCCGGGCCGCGCGCTGCGTTGCGGGTCCGCGCCGGCGATCAGCATCGCGGCGCGCCCCAGCATGTCGGTCACGTCGTCGAACATGTGTCGCTGGCCCAGCGTCCACGCGCCGGCACCCAATACCGCGAGCGCAACGATGGACCCGCCCCACAGCGCCGCATGGCGGTAGCCGCGATGCGGTGGCGTGCGGCGCGTCGCCGAGGCGATTGGCACGTGGATCGGGGGCTGGGCCGTCTTTGCAGGAGCTGGCGCGCGCGGCGTGACCAGCGGCTCGGCGCGGAACACCGTGATCGCCTCGTTTGGCCACGCGGCCGCCGGGCTGCGCGCGGCAACCGGTCGCGGCACCACGAGCGTGGGTTCGTCGGCGTCGGCGACGTTGTTGTTGCGGGCCGGCTGCGGCGCTGGCTGCGGCGCTGGTGATTCCGCCTGCGGTGCCGCCTGTGGTGTTGCCTGTGGTGTTGCCTGCGGTGCCGCCTGTGGTGTTGCCTGTTTTGCCGGCGGTGCCGCCTGTCGTGCTGGACGCTCCACCTGCGCTGCTGCTTGCGGTGCCGGCTGCGGTGCCGATTGCGGCGTTGCTTGCGGTACTGCTTGCGGTACCGGCTGCGGAGCAACCTTCGGTGCCGGTTCAGAGGGAGCCGACGCGGGTGCGACGGGGATGTCGAGCAACGCTCGAAACTGCGCCAGGCTTTGCGGTCGATCGCGCGGCCGCACGGACAGCGCCGCGTCGATGGCGTCGATGAACGCCTTGCTGTAGTGCAGACGCGGCAGATTGCGCTGCAGGCGGCGCAGCACTTCGGCCAGCGGCTCGTGCGGTTCGGGCAACCAACCCGACGGCGCGGCGGGCAGGCGGCCGCTGACGCAGTAGTGCACCGTGGCCGCCAAGGCGTACAGATCGGTCCAGGGCCCGATCGGCTGTCCCGACGATGGCGCGATCTGCTCCATCGGCGCGAATGTCGGCTCCAGCAACATCATCAGTGCCTGCGTCTGCTCGCCGACGACGGCGCGCCGGGCGGCGCCGAAGTCGAGCAACACCGGGTGGTCGTCGGGCATCAGCAGGATGCGGCCTGGCGCGATCTGGCCATGGATGCGGCCGGCCCGGTGCAGCACCTCGAGCGCCCCCAGCACGCCGTCGAGCAACGAACGCAGCGAGGCCTCGTCGGGCGGCTCGTTCAGCGTCTGGCGCAGCGCGAGCACGCTGTGGCCGGCGTAGTGGGGCATGGCGCGGTACGCGGTGCCGTTGGCTTCCCAGCTGCGCGTCACGTGCAGCAGCGACGGGTGATTGCAGCGTGCCAGCAGCTGCGACTCCTCGATGAACGCGCCCCGGCCGCGCTCGAACGCCTCGGCATGCGCCGGTGCGCGCAACTGCAGCTGCGTATCGCGGGTCGCGCGCGCCGCAAGCGCCAGCGGCAAGTACTCCTTGATCGCGATCTGGCGTTTCAAGGCCGGGTCGCTGGCCAGGTAGACGATGCCGAAACCACTGGCGCTGAGCACACGCTCGATGACGAATTCCTCAACGCATGTGCCCGCCGGCAACGCGTCGTGGCTCGCCACCGCCGGCGGCGGCGCGTTTCGCGGCGCCGCCGGCATGCCCCCAGTGGGAGCAGGCGGAAGGCTTGTCTCGGGACGATTCATCGCGGCGGACACTCGTTAAAGCGGCGAAACCAGCTTAGTCCAACCCGGCAGAGCAGGTGTTGAGTTCTGTGATTGTCCTGCGGCGCAAACGTTTCGTGGGACCTGCCTGTTATTACGGCTCCGTCTTCAAGAACAGGTCACGGTCCGGCGCGAAATTCGCATACAGCGGCAGCAGCGCGCCGCCGAGGGCGCGTGCGTCGGAACCGATGGTGCCGGCCAGCACGTCCGGCCGGGCCACGCCTTCCCAGCTGGTGCCGTCCAGCGACAGCGCGACCGCGTCCAGCAGTTCGGCCAGCAGCTCGCGGCTGAACGACCCGTCGATGATCACGCCGTCCAGGTCGAGCAGGCAGGTGGCGCTGTTGATCGCCAACGCGATCGCCGGGCTGGCCTGCTTCAGCCACACGCGGGTGTGGCGCCGCCATGGCGCGGCGACGGCGCGTGCGTCGGTGGCAGCGTGCACGTCGAGCCCGGCCTGGGCATACAGCGCCTCGAGGTTGACGAGCGAGGCCACGCTGAGCAGCTGGCGCGGCACGCCGCCGCCCTGGCCGCCCGAACGATGATTGCCGGCGACCGGCATCGAGCCGACCGCGCCGGCGTTGCCGTGCAGCCCGCTGCGCAAGTGGCTGTCGATCACCAGCCCGCCGCCGATGAAGGTGTCGACGAAGATGTACAGAAAGCTGCGCAGGCTGCGCCCGCGGCCGGACACCAGCTCGGCGACGCAGGCGGCGGCCGTGTCCTTGACGAACTCGACCGGCAGATCGGTCATAGTCGCCACTTGCGCCCGGATGTCGATGGCCGCCCACTTGCCGGCCTGTGCCGACGCGATGCCGAGCAGCGACTGCCAGCCGCCCAGCGACAGCGGCGCCGCGATGCCGATGCCGTGCAACAGGTGCGCGCGTTTCGGTCCCAAGGTCTTGCGCAGCGCCTGCAGGCGAACCCGGATCTCGTCGAACAGCGTGCCGGGGTCGGGGAACTCGTAATCCAGCGTCAGGCGTTCGCGCACCTGCGCGGCGAAGTCGACCAGCAGCACGTCGAGGCTGCGCCGGCCGATCTTGATGCCGATCGAGAACGCGCCATCCGGGTTCAGCGCCATCGGCACCGACGGCTGGCCGACCTTGCCGCGCAACGGCGC
>JBGQEX010000238.1:0-6293 GCA_041496605.1 Piscinibacter sp. | reverse complement strand
GTAACCGCAGGACACGTCCTGCATCGAGAGCATCGGGTTGGGCAGGCTCGCCGGTTCGCGGAACTCGAAGGAGAAGTCGGCCGCCGTCAACACCGGCGCCAGCTTCTCCATGCGCGCCAGCGCCTTCACGCGGCTCTGCGCCTGCTTGGCCTTGCTGGCCTTGGCCTTGAAGCGGTCGATGAACTTCTGCAGGTGCGCCATGCGCTCCTTCTGCTTCTCGAAGCTGGCTTGCTGCAGCAGCATGCGTTCGGCGCGCATCTCCTCGAACGCGGTGTAGTTGCCGGTGTAGCGCGTGAGCTTGGCGTCTTCGAGGTGCAGCGTCACGCGCGTGATCGCATCGAGGAACTCGCGGTCGTGGCTGATCACGATCAGCGTGCCGTCGTAGCGCTGCAGCCAGGCTTCCAGCCACACCAGCGCGTCGAGGTCGAGGTGGTTGGTCGGCTCGTCGAGCAGCATCAGGTCGGCCGGGCACATCAGCGCGCGGGCGAGCTGCAGGCGCATGCGCCAGCCGCCGGAGAAGCTGTTCACCGGGCCGTCGAGCTGGCTGCTCTTGAAGCCCAGGCCGAGCAGCATTGCCTGCGCGCGCGGTCGGGCATCGAAGCCGCCAGCGTCGCTGATCGCGTGGTGCGCGTCAGCGATCGCGTGGCCGTCGTCGGCCGCTTCGGCTTGCGCCAACTGTGCCTGCGCTTCCATTAGGCGGGTGTCGCCTTGCAGCACGAAGTCGGTCGCGCCGTCGTCGGTCTCGGGCATGTTCTGCGCCACTTCGGCCACGCGCCAGCGCGGCGGCATGGCGACGTCGCCGGCATCGGCATGCAGGTGGTCGGTCAGCAGCGCGAACAGCGACGACTTGCCGGCGCCGTTGCGGCCCACCAGGCCGATCTTCTCGCCGGGCTGCAGCGTCACGGTCGCGCTGTCGAGCACGACCTTGACGCCGCGGCGCAGCGTCACTTCACGCAAGCTGATCATGCGCGGCTCCAGCGTGCCAGCGCGTCGCGCGTGACCAGCAGCACCTGGTCGTCACCGGCGCTGGTTTCCAGCCACGCCACCTCGAGGCGGCGAAACGCATGTTCGAAGTTCGCGCGTTCGTTGCCGATCTCGAGCACCAGCACGGCGTCGGGCGTCATTCGAGAGGGCGCGTCGCGCACGATGGCGCGCACCAGGTCCATGCCGTCGGTGCCGCCGGCCAGCGCCAACGCCGGCTCATGCCGGTATTCGGCGGGCAGGGCGCTCATGCTTTGCGAATTCACGTAGGGCGGGTTGCACAAGATCAGGTCGTAGGGCCCCTGCACGTTCGCGAGCAGGTCGGACTTGACGAGCGTGATTCGCTTGCCGAGCTTGTGTTTGTCGACATTGATGCGCGCCACCGCCAGCGCGTCGTCGGAGATGTCGACGGCGTCGACCACGACGTCGGGGTAGGCCAGCGCAGCGATCACCGCCAGGCTGCCGTTGCCGGTGCACAGGTCGAGCACGCGGTGCGTACGGTCCGACAGCCAGGCGTCGAGCGTGCCGCTGCCCTCGTCGTCCACCAGCAACTCGGCGATGAAAGAACGCGGAACGATCACGCGCTCGTCGACGTAGAACGGCACGTTCTGCAGCCACGCCTCGTGCGTCAGGTAGGCCGCCGGCAGCCGGGTCTCGATGCGTTGCGTGATCAGCGCCTCGGCCTTGCCCTGCTCGTCGGCCGAGAGTTCGCGCTTGGCATGGGCCTCGAGTGCGTCGAGCTCCATGCCGAGCGCCCACAGCACCAGCCAGGCCGCTTCGTCGAAGGCGTTGGTGGTGCCGTGCCCAAACGAAACGCCCGCCTGTTTGAGGCGGGCGGCTTGGGCCGTGATGAAGTCGATAAGAGTCATAGAAGCAGATTTTCCATCGTCCTGCGGTAGATGTTCTTTAAGGGCTCGATCGAATCGACCGCCACGTGTTCGTCGATCTTGTGGATGCTGGCGTTCAGTGGGCCGAACTCCACCACCTGCGGGCAGATCTTGGCGATGAAGCGGCCGTCGGAGGTGCCGCCGGTGGTCGACAGTTGCGTGACCACACCGGTCTCGCTGCGGATGGCCTGGGACAGCGCCTCGCTCAAGCGGCCCGCCGGGGTCAGGAACGGCTCGCCGCCGAGTGTCCATGCGAGTTCGAAGCTCAGGTCATGGCGGTCGAGCAGCGCGTGCACGCGAGCCTTCAACTCATCGGGCGTCGACTCGGTGGAAAAGCGGAAATTGAAGTCGATCACGACCTCGCCGGGAATCACGTTGCCGGCGCCCGTGCCGGCGTGGATGTTCGATACCTGGAAGCTGGTGGGCGGAAAGTAGGCGTTGCCGTGGTCCCATTCGATGGTGCTCAGCTCGGCGAGCGCCGGCGCCACGAGATGAATCGGGTTCTTCGCCAGGTGCGGGTAGGCAATGTGGCCCTGCACGCCCTTCACGCTGAGCTTGCCTGACAGCGAGCCGCGCCGGCCGTTCTTGATCATGTCGCCGAGTTGCTCGACCGATGTGGGTTCGCCGACGATGCAGTAGTCGACCCGCTCGCCGCGCTGGAGCAACCACTCGCAGACCTTCACCGTGCCGTCGTTCGCCGGCCCTTCTTCGTCGCTGGTGAGCAGCAGCGCCATCGAGCCGGCATGCTGCGGGTGGGCGGCCACGAATTCCTCGGCGGCGACGACCATCGCCGCGAGCGAGGTCTTCATGTCGGCCGCGCCGCGGCCGTACAGGCGGCCGTCACGATGCGTCGGCACGAAGGGGTCGCTGCGCCATTGCGCCAGCGGGCCGGTGGGCACCACGTCGGTGTGGCCGGCGAAGGCGAGCAGCTTGCCGCCCGAGGCACCGCGGCGCACCGCCCACAGGTTGGTGACGCGAAAGTCGGTCGGGCCGCTGGCCAGGGCCTCGCAGCTGAAGCCGGCGGCGCGCAGGCGCTCGGCGATCAAGGTCTGGCATCCGCCGTCTTCCGGCGTGACGGAGCGGCAGGCGATCAGTTGCTCGGTGAGCTGCAGGGTTCTCGACATCAGTATCGGGTCAGCGTCGCGCTGCGCGTACTCGGGCTGTCCGTGCGGACGTCGAGCGTGATTTCGGTGAAGGTCGGCTGGTCGTCCGATTCCTCCTTCTTGGCCACGACGCGCGACACCGGGTTCATGTCGTTTTGCAGGCGCCACATCAGGTTGGTCGGCGAATCGGCGAATGCGAGGCCCTCGTCGCGGGTGATGACGTTCTGCGTGATCAGTCGTGCCAGGTCCTGCTCGAAGGTTTGCGAACCTTCGGCCAAGGACTTTTCCATCGCCTCGCGTACGCTGTTGAAGTCGCCCTGTTCGATGAGCTCGGACACGAGCTTGGTGTTGAGCATCACTTCCACGGCCGGAATGCGCCCGCCGGCGGTGGCGCGCACCAGTCGCTGCGACACGATGGCGCGCAAGCCGGCCGACAGGTCGGAGAGCAGCGCGGGGCGCGCCTCCGGCGTATAGAAGGACAGGATGCGGCCGAGCGCGTGATAGCTGTTGTTGCCGTGCAGCGTGGACAGCACCAGGTGGCCCGACAGCGCGTACGAAATGGCCGACGTCATCGTCTCGCGGTCGCGGATTTCGCCGATCAGAATGCAGTCGGGCGCCTGCCGGAGGGCGTTGCGCAGGCCGACCTGCAGCGACTGCGTGTCGCGCCCGACCTCGCGCTGGTTGACCACCGACTTCTTGTTGGTGAACAGGAATTCGATCGGGTCTTCGATGGTCAGGATGTGGCCGGCCATCTGCTGGTTACGTTGCTCGAGCATCGAGGCGAGCGTGGTGCTCTTGCCCGTGCCAGTGGCACCGACCAGCAGGATCAGCCCGCGTTTTTCAAGAACCAGCGTGTTCAGCAGCGGCGGCAGGTTCAGGCTTTCCAGCGCCGGGATGTCGAACGGAATGCAGCGAAACACGGCCGCGATCGAGCCGCGCTGCTTGAAACCGCTCAAGCGAAAGCTGCCCACGCCGGCCAGCCCGACACCGACGTTGAGTTCGCCGGTGTCGTCGAGCTCCTCGAGCTGCGAGGGTGTCAGCAACTCCGCCAGCAGCTGCCGCGGCTGCGCGTGGGTGAGCGGCTGATCGCTCAGCTGCAAGATCTGCCCATTGATCTTGATGAGGATGGGCGTGTTGGCCGACAAGTACACGTCGGACGCGCCCTTGTCCGCCATCAGACGGAGCACTCGCTCCATGTTGCCGCTCATGGCCGTCCTTTCAAACTGCAGTTCAGGTTTTCCATCATTCCACCATCAACTCACGTTTCCGAACACGTTGTATCGGTTGCCGGCCTGCTGCTTGGACAGGTACATCGCCTCGTCGGCACGCTGGATCAGCTCGGCGGCGGTCGATCCGTCGCGGGGGTACAGGCTGATGCCTATGCTCAGGCCAAGCTCCAGCGCACGACCGTTCGTCTTCATGCGCTCGGCGACGCGGTCGAGGAGCGCCTGCGCGACGCGCCGTGCGTCGCGCTCCTCGTCCATCGATTCCAGCAGGATAACGAATTCGTCGCCCCCCAGACGCGCGACCGTGTCGACCTCGCGCACCGCCGATCTCAATGCGCCGGCCACCAGCACCAGGATCTCGTCACCCACCGCATGGCCGTAGCGGTCGTTGATGTCCTTGAAACGGTCGAGATCGATGAACAGCACGGCCAGGAAACGCCCGCTGCGGCGCGCCGCCAGTATCGCGTGTTCGACCCGGTCGATGAACACGGCGCGGTTGGGCAGGCCGGTCAGCGTGTCGTGGCGAGCCACATGCGCGAGGTGCCTGCGGCTGGCGTCGAGCTCGGCCATGTAGGACTTGATGCGCAACTGCATCTCGTCGAAGCCGCGCGCCAGCTCGCCGATTTCGTCGCGCCGCCGCGTCGGCAGCTCGCCGACCACGTGCTCGCTGGAAAAGCGCTTCACTTCGCGCGTCATCTGGTTCAGCGGCCGCGTCACCACGCGTGCCGCCAGCACGGCCAGCGCGATGGCCACGGCACTGAATGCCAGCACGATTTGCGCGATGGTGCCGCCGAGAATGCGCGTCGACTCGAGAATCGCCGACAGCGGCTCGGCGATGCCCAGCACGACGAAGCTGTGCTCGGCGTCGCGCCCGAGCGGCAGCTTGATGAACGAGGCGAGCACCGGGTTGGGTTCGCCTTGGCCGATGTCGGCGCGGGTCAGCACGGGTTGGGCGCTGCCCTGCAGCAACGGACGCATGTCGGTGAAGGTGTCTTGCATGAGCACGCGCCGTCCCTGGTCGAAGCCGTAGGTCTGCGACGGATCGGGGTGAATCAGGAAGTCACCCCATTCGTTGCTCAGAAAGAGCTTCAGATACGCGGGGAGGTCGGCCTGAAGCTGGCCGAACACCCGGTTGACATCGACGCCGATGACGACCAGCGCAAGCACCTTCCCGTCACCGCTGACCACCGGGCTGGCGACATTCAAGGTCGGCTGGTTCAGCGCGGCATGCGAGCCGAGCTCGTGGTGGATGCCGATCTTCGACAGGAACATCTCGCCGCGGGCCAGCTTCAGCGTGCGAAAGACATACGGGAAATGCGACTTCTCCTGCAGCTGCTCGGCGCTGACACGCACCGCGGCGGGCCCGTCGCGGTCGACGCGTACCAGTTCCAGCCCGTGCTGGTCGGCACTGATGAGGCGAATCTGGAAGTACTCGGGGTTGGCGTTGAGCATCGCCTGGAAGGTATCGGCCAGTGCGGCAAGCTGAACGTCGGGCGCCGTGCCATCGGTGAAGGCGATGCCGCGCGTGAGCTGAAGTTCGGTCAGCAAGCGAACGTTGTCGCTGACGCCGCCGATCACGGTGGACAGGCGGCGGCCGAACACCTGCGTGGCGGTCAACAGGTCACGCTCGGCAGCGTGCACGAGCAGCGTGCGGCTCTGCGAATACGAATACAGACCCGTCAGCCCGGTGGCCAGCACGCCGAATGCCGCCAACAGCAGCCCCAAGCGAAAACGGATGCCGGTCCTCATGGTTGCGCGGGCGTCATCGGGGACGTCATGGCGCGCCGAGCGGCAGGCCCAGTGCAACCGGGCGGTCGCCCGAGACGATGCGCCCCCACAGCGTGGTGCGACGGTTCACGTCTTCGACCGTCTCGAGCCAGATGATCTTGTTGGAACGTTCGGCGCCGTCGCTGGCCTCCACCGTGTTGGCCAGGCCCTGGCGTTCGGTCAGTGCGTGGCTGACCGGCTGTTCGAGCATGTAGTTGATCCACGCCTCGGCCAGTGCCTTGTTGGCTGCGCCACGCGTGACGGTCCAGCAGTCGAGCCACGCAAGTGCGCCTTCGCGCGGAATGACGTAGCCGATGTCGGCGCCGGCC
>JBGQEX010000237.1:0-6330 GCA_041496605.1 Piscinibacter sp. | reverse complement strand
GGCCGCGTCGCGGTGTCAGCTGGTCCAGCAGGCGCCGCGCGAGCGCACCCGCGCCGGCGACGCGCTCGCCACTGCGCCGCAGTGCAGCGATCTGGACATGCGTTTGCGTAACGCCATCGAGCAGCGCGTCCATCTCGGCGACATCGGTGCGCAGCGTGCGCACCGCTTCCTCGGGCAGTGGCTGGGCAGACCCCGCGGACGCAGCGTCGGCCACGGGCAGCAGCGTGGCAACCTGGGTGCTCATCTGGTCGAGCCGGGCCAGCACCCGGTCGATGCACTCGCGCGGCACGCTCTCGGTCGCTTCACGCCACGGCGCCAAGGCGTCCTCGACGGCATGGGCCCAGTCGGCGATCTCAGGCTGCTTGACGACACGCGCCGCGCCCTTCAGCGTGTGCGCCAGGCGCAGCAGCCGCGGCACAAGTGTCTGCGTCGCGCCGTCCTGCTTCTCCAGATCCAGCGCACCCTGGCCCAGCTGCTCCAGCAACTCGCGCGCCTCGACGCGGAAATACTTGTAAGGGTCGCGGGCCATGTCTCAGCCGGCGCGACGCGACGTGGGGGTCGACATCTCAGGCCACCGCAGTCTGCGGCCGCACCAGACGCAGCAGGTCTTTCGACAGGCTTGCCAGCTGCGACACGGTTTCGAGCGTCTGTCCCGAACTGACTTCGGTCTCCTTGGTCGTCTGCGCCACGTTGGCGATGGCGACGTTGACCTGCTCGACCGCACTCGTTTGCTGCTTGGTCGACAGTTCGATTTCGCGCGCCGCCTCGGTCGTGGCCGTCACCAGGCCGGCGATTTGCTTGAACGCGATGGCCACGTCACCGAACTGCCGGGATCCGCTGTCCACCGCCTTCGAGCCGGTCTCGGTGGACAACACCGTGGTGTTGACGGCGCTGCGCACATCGTCGATCAGGGTGCGGATTTCCTTGGTCGAGCTGGCCACGCGGTCGGCCAGCTCACGGATCTCGTCGGCCACGACGGCAAAGCGCTTGCCCGCTTCACCCGCGCCCGCGGCCTCGATGGTCGCGTTGATGGCCAGGATGTTGGTCTGCTCCGCGAGCTCCGACACGATGTCGAGCACGGCGCCGATCTGCTGCGACTTCTTGCCCAGCTCGAGCATGTGGTTCACCACCAGGTCGACCTGGCGACGGATGCTGGCGATCGACTCGTGCGCCTGTTCGACGGTGCTTTCTCCGCTGCGCGCCGAGTTCACCGTCTGGCCAGCAATGTGCGCGACGCGCTGCGCGCTCTCGGCAATCTGCCGCGAGGTGGCCAGCAGCTCGCTGATGGTGGTGGTGATCTCGCTCATCGCCGTCGCCTGCTCGCGGGCGCCGGTCGCCTGCTGGGTGGCGGCAGACTGCAGTTCCGACGACGAGCTCTGCACGTGGCCGACGGCAGTGCCGATCTGGCGGCCCAGCGCGCGCGCCAGCACGAAGGCCACCAGCACCGCAAACACGACCGCGGCCGCGACCACGACGAGCACCAGCGTGATCGCCGACGACGCGCTGTCCGTCCCCGCCTGCTTGGCCTCGTCGAGCAGCCGTACTTCTCTGGCGACGAACGCGTCGATGCTTTCGTTCAGCCGCGTGCGAATCGGTGAGACTTGCTCATCGAAAGCCCGGCTCACGGCCTCGGCACTGGCGCCGGTGCGCCGCAGCGCGATCACACGCTCGATCACGTTCTGGTGTTCGGCCTCGAAACGCTCGATGCCCAGGACCAGCCGCTGCCCTTCGTCCGTCGTGGCATTGCGCTTCAGCCGTTCGAGAATCGCGGCGATCTCGCGCCGGGTTTCTCGCAGCTGATCCAGATACCGCTCCTCGCTGGTGAGCAGGAAGCCACGGAACGCCGCCGCCTTCTCGTCGCGTCGCCCATTGAGTCGCTCGGCATCCACGAGCACCTGGGCATTGACGGTGATGATGCTGTCCTTGCTCGCCACGACACCCCGCAGTGCGTAGACGGAGATCGTGCCGATCACGATGGTGAGCGCGACGATCACCGCGAAGCCCGCGCTGATCTTTCGACCGAAGGTCCAGTGTTGAATCATCTTCATCGCTCCTGTCGTGGGGTGGGGGCGTCGCGTTGCACGCACTGCTGAAGGGCAGCGACGACGGAGCCCAGGTCGATCAGCGAGCGCAGCGGCGAATCCGACCCGGCGACGCGCACCAGCTCGCGTACATGCGGCCGGGCGGACTCGCCCGGCCCCTGCGGCGCGATGGCATCGAGCGGCAGGCGCAGATGGCCGTCGAAGCCGTCGAAGGCGAGCCCGACGGGGCTGGTTGCGGCGACGACCAGCCAGCGCGGCGCCTCGCCGCCGGCGCAGCCGAGCAGCACGCGCAGGTCGTAGACCGGCACGATCGTGCCGCGAAAGCCGGCGATGCCGAGGAATTCGGGCGCGGCTTGCGGCAGGCGCGTGAGCTTCTTGCCGGCGAACAAGCCGGTCACGGCAGCCAGATGCAACGCATGGGGTTCGCCGCCCAGTCGGATCGCCAGCAGGTCCAGCGACGCCGCTTGCCGGTTGTGCGGCGGCTCGGCGAAGCTGCGATCGAAATTGCGCCGCAATTCGGCCGCGCGCTGGGCGAGTGGCGATGCGTGGGCGTTCATGTCGATCCCTGACTGGCCTGCAGTTCGGCGCGGCACAGCGCGAGCAAGGTTTCGCGATTGAAGCCGCCGCCGAACAGCAGCAGGCGCGACGCGTCCTCGCGCTGCAGCAGCGCCAGCGCATGGGCCATTTCGTGCCGCACCGTCTCGCGCTCGCCGGCACGTCGGGCGAGCAGACCGAGGTGCATGCGCGGCATGGCGAAGGTCGGGTCCAGGTAGACGGCGGCCTGGTCGCGGTCGGCGGCGCCGCGACGGTCACCGGCGCCTTCGCGGCACAGCGCCAGCACGTAGTTCGCACCCGCATTCAACTCGTCGATCGCGAGCAGCCGGTGGCAGGCGTCTTCGGCTTTCGCGAGTTGGCCGCTGTGCGCCAGCAGCACCGCGTGCAGCAGCAGCACGTCGGGGTCGCGCGCCGAATCGGGCGGAAGCGCCTGGACCAAGCCCAGCGCTTCGGCAAAGCGCTCCTGCTGGAACAGTTCGAGCGCCGGTCCGAGATGCCAGCGCGCGGGGGCCCCCGCTGCCGCCGCGCCGGTCGGGATGGGCGCCTGGGTCAGCGCTCGGATGCGTTCGGCGGCCTTGCCGATGGCCTCGACCCAGGTGCCGGACCCTTCGACGACCGCGGCCAGCGCGGGATCCCCCGCCACGTCGGCCTCCGACGGCGATGGCTGCGCCGCCGGCGCAACGCCGTCCTTGCGCTGGTAGTAGAAGGTCCCGTGGCTGTGCCGCAGATGGAACGCCTGCGACAGACCCCGCAGGGTCTCGGCATGGCCGAGAAAGAGGTACCCGCCCGGCGCCAGCGAGCGCGTGATGCGCGCCACCAAGGCCTGCGCGTTCTGCGCAGCGAAGTACATCAGGACATTGCGACAGAAGACGACGTCGTAGGCACCGGGCATCCACAGTTCGGGGTCGTCTTCGCTGAGATTGCGCTCGTCGAAGCTCACCGCGAAGCGAATCGCGTCATCCAGCGCCAGCTCGCGGCCTTCCGGCCGAAACCAGCGCCGCTGCATCGCGGGCGGCGTCTCGCGCAAGGCCCAGGTCGTGTAGCGGGCCCGCAGTGCCTTCTCGATCATTGCCGGGTTCAGGTCGACGGCACGGATCCACAGCTCGCACGACGGGTCGGGCAGCAACTCGCGCAGCGTCGTGGCGATCGTGTACGCCTCTTCGCCCGAGGCGCAGCCGGCCGACAGGATGCGCAGGCCGCGGCGCTTGGCCTGGGCGCGCAGGCGCTCGGGGAGCACGCACTCGCGCAGCGCATGGAACTGGTCGATATTGCGGAAGAAGTAGGTTTCCCCGACCGTCAGCTCTTGGGCAAGAGCGCCGAGCTCGTTTCGCGACGGCCCCGCCGCAAGCCGCGCGAGGTACGGCTCGGCCGCAACGCCGCTGCATTCCATGCGCCGGCGCAGCACGTCGGCGAGCCAGCCTATCTTCGCGTCGTCGAACTGCAGTCCGAGGTGGCGCGCGACGAGGGTCCGAAAACGCTCGACCCGAGCGGCATCGACTGCGGCGTTCATGCGGCGGCTCCTGGCGCGTCGCCCGCGGCCCAGACGTCTTCGGGCAGCAAGCGGGCGCTGTGCAGCACCAGCAACAGCTCGGCGTCGAGCAGGCCGATGGCTGCGATGACGTCGGCACTGGCCTCGTGCAGCAGTGGCGGCAGCGGGTGCAGCGAGCCGGCCGGGACGGCGCGCACGCCCAGCACGCTGCCCATCGCCAATGCCACCCGGCGCTCACCGGCGTTGACGGTGACGAAGCGATCGGCGGGGGCGTCTTGTGCGCCGAGCAGGCGCGCGGTGTCGACGACCGGTACCGGGGCACCCCGAATCACCGCCAGCCCGCGCACGAAGTGCGGCGCGCCCACGACGGCTTCGACAGGCAGCGGCCGCATGGTCTCGACCACGTGCGCGAGCGGCAGAGCGCACAAGCGCGCCTGCACCCGGCAGATCAGCGACAGGTCGACGTTGCGGTCGTCCACGCATCGTCCTCTCAGTTCCCGGCGCCGCAACTGCCGCTGCCGACGGTGGTGGCTGGTGCACGTGAGATCGATTCGATCATTGTTTTTCTACCCCCTGGCGCGCCATCGGGGAGTCCAAAGCTTCCCTGTGCGGCATTCCAGCGGTCCGATGATGTTGCGTCGCACCACCCGCCACAAGCTGTCAGACCTTACAGGCTGGCGTTGCTATGCTCGCGCTTGTCCCAACCCCGTCTTTGCTTGTGGAGAGTCGAATGGAACCAGCCCGTAAAGCCATTGCGACCGGGGTGACGCCATGACCTACTGCGTAGGCATCAAACTCGACGCCGGCCTCGTGTTCCTGTCCGACTCGCGCACCAATGCGGGCCTCGACCAGATCAGCACCTTCCGCAAGATGATGGTCTACGAGCGGCCCGGCGACCGATTCATGGTGCTGTTGTCGGCCGGCAACCTGTCGATCAGCCAGTCGGTGCGCGAGATCCTGCAGGTCGAGAAACTCGACAACGGCAACGAGCCGCCGCTGACCATCTGGAACGCCACGAGCATGTTCGACGCGGTGCGCGTGCTCGGCAGCGCGGTGCGCCGCGTCTACGACCAGGACGGCCCGTCGCTGAAAACCTCGGGCATCGAGTTCAACGCATCGATGATCTTCGGCGGGCAGATCAAGGGCGAGGCAATGCGCCTGTTCCTCGTCTACTCGGCCGGCAACTTCATCGAGGCCACGCGCGAGACCTGCTACTTCCAGATCGGCGAATCGAAGTACGGCAAGCCGGTGCTCGACCGCATGATCACGCCCGCCACGCCGCTCGACGAAGCCGCCAAGTGCGCGCTGGTGTCGATGGACTCGACGCTGAAATCCAACCTCACGGTGGGCCTGCCGCTGGACCTGCTCGTCTACGAGGCCAACACGCTGCAAAGCTCGCAGATCGTCTGCATCGACGAGCACAACCCGTACTTCCACATGATTCGCGGCACCTGGGGCCAGCGGCTGCGGCAGGTGTTCGAGTCGATCGAAGACCCGCAGTGGACCGGCGGCGCGACGCAGCACCCGCTGTGCGTCACATCGTCGCGGTACGAACCGATGAAGAAGATCACCCACCCGGGCGAGAAGATCATCTAGACACGTCATCCCGGCGAAAGCCGGGATCCACGCGTAGCGCGGTGCCCCGCCGTGGTGGACCCCGGCTTTCGCCGGGGTGACGTGACCATAGGGCGCCGTTTCCGCCCAGGGTCCCGCACCTATAATCGCGCTTTACCACCACAGCACTTCCACGGTGCTGAACGCAATGACCAAGTTCGTCTTTGTCACCGGCGGTGTGGTGTCCTCGCTGGGCAAGGGCATCGCGGCTGCATCACTTGCAGCGATCCTCGAATCGCGCGGCCTCAAAGTCACCCTCATCAAGCTGGACCCGTATCTGAACGTGGATCCGGGCACGATGTCGCCGTTCCAGCACGGCGAGGTGTTCGTCACCGACGACGGCGCCGAGACCGACCTCGACCTCGGCCACTACGAACGCTTCATCACCACGCGGATGAAGAAGACGAACAACTTCACCACCGGCCAGATCTACAAGAGCGTGCTCGAGAAGGAGCGCCGTGGCGACTACCTCGGCAAGACCGTGCAGGTGATCCCGCACGTCACCAACGAGATCCAGGAATTCATCAAACGCGGGGCCGGTTTCGCCACCGACCACGCGGTGGACGTGGCGATCGTCGAAATCGGCGGCACGGTGGGCGACATCGAGTCGCTGCCCTTCCTCGAGGCAGT
>JBGQEX010000236.1:0-6334 GCA_041496605.1 Piscinibacter sp. | reverse complement strand
GTTGGAGCCGATGTACATCGCCGCCTTCGAGTTCTGCATGTCGTTGTAGGAGTTCGTCATCGCGCCATAGCCCCACGTGTTCGCAACGCCCGCGACGGTGGTGGAGTGGCAGATGCGCGCCTGGTGGTCGCAGTTGTTGCTGCCCCAGAAGCTGACCCACTTGCGCAGCAGGTAGGCCTGCTCGTTGTTGTGCTTGGACGAGCCGACGATGAACACCGAATCCGGCCCGCTCTGCTTCTTCAGCTCGAGCATCTTGGCGCTGATCTCGTCGAGCGCCTGGTCCCAGCTGATGCGCTGGTACTTGCCGTCGACCAGCTTCATCGGGGTCTTCAGGCGGAACTCGCCATGGCCGTGTTCGCGCAGCGCAGCGCCCTTGGCGCAGTGCGCGCCGAGGTTGATCGGCGAGTCGAACACCGGCTCCTGGCGCACCCAGACGCCGTTCTCCACCACCGCATCGACCGCGCAGCCCACCGAGCAGTGGCCGCAGACAGTGCGCCGCACGACCACGCTGCCGGTCTTGGCCATGGCCGTGCCGTTGTCGGCCTGCGCCTTGCGAACCAGCGTGAGCTGCGACGCCGCCAAGCCGGCGCCGACGCCCAGCCCCGAGCGGCGCAGGAAGGCGCGGCGGTCCATGGTCGGGATCGCGCGCGAAACGCCTCGCGCCAGGCTTTCCACCAGTGAAGACGACGTGGCAGCGCCCGCGTCCGACGATTTGCGCGTGAGCAACATGATTCCTCCTGCAAGCTGTGAGCGTGGACCCGGCAGCCCGGAATCAGACCTTGGCGGTTTCGTAGTAGCGCAGCACGTGCTGCGTCAGTTGATAGCCGCCAGCCGAATCGGCCGCGGGCTTGACCGCAGCCGGCGTCGCCTCAGTCGGGGCGACAGGCAGGCTTTTCACCGCCAGCGCGGCAACGCCCGCCACGCCGGCACCGAGCAGCAGGCCGCGGCGCTTCAGCGGCTTGGCTTGATCGAACGCACTCGACTTCATGATCGTGACTCCAGGATGAACTTTCCCGACACTCGACGAACTCCCTCTACGACTCTATGCACCATGTTGCATAGCGTCATCAGGGTCAGTCCCTAGAGCGTGCCTGCCACTGGAGTGGCCCTGCGCCGGCCTACTAGTCGAGCAGGTCGAACGCCTGCCCCTCCACGGCAAAGAAGTCGCGTGCGAATAGCGACAGCACACGGTAGAAGTCAGCGCGTGGATGGTCCGCCAGCTGGGTCCACAGGGCTTCGACCCAGCCGCGCAAATGGGCGTTGAAGAAGCGCTGCTGCTGGGCCAGATTGCTGACCGCCAGGTCGTCGCCGGCAATCAGGTAACGCATCACTTCGCACAGGCTGGCCAGGTGGTCTTCGGTTTCCGGCACGGTCTCTGGCCGCTCCAGGCACAAGGCGCGCAGGTCGTGCCGCAGCGCCGCCAGCGGCTTCTCGTTCAGCGCGCCGGCGATGAAGAACGAGCCGTAGAGAAACACCTCGGGCTTGCCGATGCCGGTGAACAGCGCGTCGTACTCGTCGCACACCTGGTCGAGTGCGAGCCGTCTCGTCGCGGCGACCAGCTCGGTCCAGCTGGCTTCAAGCATGCCGCCGGGCGTCGGCGCCACCGTGGGCGCGACCTGCAGTTGTTCAAACAGCGTCGGCGATGGCGGCGCGTAGAACAGCTGCGCCAGCAGCCCGTAGACCTCGGCGCGAGCAAGCTCCTCGCGGTCGTCCGGCGTACTGAAGTGCAGGGCCTGGGTCATCGAATGTCAGTGATCTTCACTTCGTCGCGGTTCGTATGGATGTCGATGACGCGGCAGTCGCCGCACATCTTCAGGCGATCGGCCGCCGCGCCCTGGAACATCGAGTGGCCTGCCAGTTTGCCCATCATCGCTTCGATGGCTTTCAGCGTACCGAAGGGCTTGCCGCAGCGAATGCAGCGGTAGGGCTCGACCTCGTTGAGCACGCGCGGCTGCTTGCGCGCGCGGCCGCCATCGGCCAGCCACAGGCGCGGCTCGAGGCGGATCGCCTGCTCGGGGCAGGTGCGTTCGCACAGCCCGCATTGCACGCAGTTCTTCTCGATGAAGCGCAGCTGCGGCCGCTCCGGGTTGTCGGCCAGCGCGCTCGCGGGGCACGCACCGACGCAGGCCAGGCACAGCGTGCACTTGTCGGCGTCGACGAGCACGTTGCCGAACGGACTGCCCGCCGGCAATGCGATCAGCGGCGCCGGTTGCGGCGCCTGCGCCAGCAAGTGGTCGAGCGCCAGATCGAGCGTGGCGCGCTTGTCGGCCTGCACGGCAAAGCCAGCCGCCTGCGCGACGGTCGGTGCCGGCGGCGCCTGCAGCGCGGCATCCAGCTCGGCCAGGTCGCGCGCGTCGCGCACCGACAGCAGCCGCACGCGCTCGCCGTCATAGCCCAGGCCCTGCATCAGCGCGTTGGCAACAGCCGCCTGCTCGGCCAGCGCGTCGCGGTACTCGGGCGCTTCTTCGTCCGTCAGCAGCAGCCACAGCTGGCTCGCGCCATAGGCGAACGCCGCCAGCCACAGATCGAGCCCGACGCTCGCGGTGTGCCACAGGTCCACCGGCAGCACCCGCGCCGGCACGCCGTGGGTGGCCGCATCGATGCTGGCGGCACGGCCCAGTTCGTTGAGCCAGCGCGTGCCGGCACCCTGGCTGTGCAGCAGCAGCGCCGCCCCGCCCGAAACGCCGACGCCGCCGGCCCGCTGGTAGGTGTGCAACAGCGTGCGAATGCGTTGCCCCTGGTGCGCCGCCGTCGGCGTGGCAAACACCATCGCGCCGCTCGGGCACACCGTGCTGCAGGCACCGCAGCCCACGCAGAGCTGCGGCTCGACGATGACGCCACCGCTGCCATGGGCGTCGCTGCGGATGGCGCGTGCCGAACAGACCTCGATGCAGGCGTTGCAGCCCACCGTCTCGTTGCGGCTGTGCGCGCACAGCTTGGGTTTGTAGTGGAAGAACTTCGGCTTCTCGAACTCGCCGGTCAACTCGCGCAGCTGCAGCATCGCGTCGAACTGCCGGCGCTCGTCGGCGCCGGGGCGGAAGTAGCCCTGCGGCGGCTGGTGCAGCGAGAGAAACGGCGTGGCCTGGAGATCGAGCACCAGGTCGACCGACTCGCTCACCTGCTGCGGCGCGCGGGCGAAGTCGATCGCACCGGCGGCTTCGCAGACACGCACGCAATCCCGATGGCTCCGGCACTTCGCCAGGTCGACCTGGTAGCTGAAGTCGATGGCATCTTCCGGGCAGGCCCTGATGCAGGCATTGCAGCGCGTGCACAGATCCAGATCGATCGGGTTGCCGCTTTCCCACGCCACCTCGAAGCGGCCGAGCCAGCCGCTGATCGCCTTGACGGTTCCGGCGTGCACCGGGTAGGCGCGCTCTTGGGCCACAGCGCCGCCGGCTTGTGTGAGCAGCACGCTGACTTCGAGCTTGTCGCCGAGCATGGCCGCGGCGCGATGCACCGCATCGCCTGCGCCGATGATGAGCACGCGGCCACCCGATCGGTAGCTCACTGTCGGCACCGGATCGGGGTCGGGCAATTGCGCCGCGGCGATCAACGCGGCGATCTTCGGCGTGGCCGTCTTCGCGTCCTTTGACCAGCCGCCGGTCTCGCGGATATTGACGAAGCGGATCGGCCGCTCCTGCAGGCCGGGCGCGCCTTCGGTCTGCGCGTTGAGTTCGACGAACAGCCGGCTTTCCTGCGTACAGGCCACCACCAGATCGTCACCGCTCTTGGCGGCGCGCTGGAATGCGCCGGCCTCGCGCCGGCACAGCGTGCTGTGAAGTGTCTGCAGCCCGTCGGATGCGTCAGGCGGGAGCGCCCGGCTCAGGGCCTGCGGGTCCAGCGGCATCGTCTTGTTGCAGTCGCAGATCAGGGTCTTCATCGGCGGTCAATTCCGGTTCGGCAGGCGACTGTGGCACCGGCAGCACGGCTTCGCCATCGGGAGATGCCTTGGGCGACGGAGGTTCCTTCTCCTCGTCGTCGAACAAGCCGAGGACCTGCGCCTGCGCCATGCGCCGCAGCATCGCCTCGGGGATCGGGTCGGGCTGGCTGTAGTCCTCGACGTAGGTGTCGAGCCCGTCCATCACATTGAAGTGCGGGTCGGAGAACAGCTTCTTCATCGCGGCGCGTTTCACGCCTTCGTCGACATCGGGTGCGACGAAGCGCGAGAAGTCGGAGTCGCGGGTGAGCTGCGCCACGTCGTCCATCGTCGGCGGCGGCGCATCGACGGGCGCCAACCCCTCACCCTCAATCCCTCTCCCCTGCGGGGCGAGGGACGTTGGCTCCCTCTCCTGCGTGAGCGGGAGAGGGTTGGGGTGAGGGTGCACGGGCGAAACCGGCGTTTCCGAAGGCAAGCCACTGCCCTGCACGCCCGCCTTGCGACGCGACCAGCGAGACAGGAAGCCTTCGCTGCTCATCACGGCCTCACTTACGTTGCTCCGGCGGCAGGAACGACGCCGGCCGCTTGCGCGTTTTCGCCTCGGGCCGGTAGTACGCGTCGGTGTAGGCCTGCAGCCACTCGCGCAGGTCGCTCTGCAGCGCGACATTGTCCACACGCTCCTGCGCGTCGAGCCAGCGGCCGGCCTCGTTGTACGACAGGCTGACAGCTTCGGGTCGCGCCTGCGACGGGTCCTCGTCGTCGACGCGCCACATCACGAACCACACCGGCGAGCCCGACGTGAGGTTCAGGTGGTAGCCCTCGCCTTCGTCGGCGAACAGCTCGAGCGTGAAGCCGGGGAACAGCGTGTGACGCTGTTTGCCGTCGTCGCGCAGCACATGGGGCGCGACACCGAACGGCACCTCGTTCGCTACCACCTCGACTACCTTGAAGCGCCAGTCTTCCCAGCGGTTGGGCTGGGCTTCGCGCTCCATCACCACCGCCACCTGCACGGAGGGGCGACGTTCGGACATCAGGTGTTCTTCGAAATCGAGATGGTGGGGAACTTCGACGAGAAGTCCTTCGCGCGCTGGGCAATCTTGATCGCCACCTGGCGCGCGACGGTTTTGTACAGCCCGGCGATTTCGCCGTCGGGGTCGCTGACCACGCTCGGGCGGCCGCTGTCGGCCTGCACGCGAATGCTCAGGTTCAGCGGCAGCGCGCCGAGGTAGTCCATGCCGTATTCGGCGGCCAGCCGCTTGCCGCCTTCATTGCCGAAGATGTGCTCGACGTGCCCGCAGTTCTCGCACACGTGGACGGCCATGTTCTCGACGATGCCGAGGATCGGCACGCCGACCTTCTCGAACATCTTGATGCCCTTCTTCGCGTCGAGCAGCGCAATGTCCTGCGGCGTCGTGACGATCACCGCGCCGGTCAGCGGCACGCGCTGGCTGAGCGTGAGCTGGATGTCGCCGGTGCCGGGCGGCAAGTCGACAATCAGGTAGTCGAGGTCGGCCCAGTTGGTCTGGCGCAGCAGTTGTTCGAGTGCCTGCGTGGCCATCGGGCCGCGCCAGATCATCGGGTTGTCGGCCTCGACCAGGAAGCCGATCGACATCACCTGCACGCCGTAGTTCTGCATCGGCTCCATCGTCTGGCCGTCGGCCGACTCGGGCCGGCCTTCGATGCCCATCATCATCGGCTGGCTGGGGCCGTAGATGTCGGCGTCGAGGATGCCCACCGTAGCGCCTTCGGCGGCCAGCGCGAGCGCCAGGTTCACCGCGGTGGTGCTCTTGCCCACGCCGCCCTTGCCCGACGCCACCGCGACGATGTTTTTCACCTTCGGCAACAGCTGCACGCCACGCTGCACCGCGTGTGGAATGATCTTCGTGGCCAGGTTCGCACTGACGTTCTCGACCCCCGACACCGTGCGTGCCGCCGCGATCAGCGCCCTGCGCAAGCCCGGAATCTGGCTCTTCGCGGGGTAGCCGAGCTCCACCTCGAACGCCACGTCGCCGCCGTCGATGCGCAGGTTCTTCAGCTGTTTGGTCGAGACAAAGTCCTTCCCGGTGTTCGGATCGGTGACGGACTTGAGCGCGTCAAGCAGCGCGGATTCGGTGACGGCCATGAGGTGGGCAGGAGTTGGCGGGGAATATCAAACAGTCTAGCCCGAAGCGCACGACCCTTCGAGGATAAGGCCGGACCCGCCAGCCGGCGCGTGCCGCCTGCGCCGCTTCGGCAGGCACATTCAGCGCGACATGTCGCTGTCCCTAGAATCGGGGCTTTTCCGGCCCGTCAGCTCGGGGGCCATCGCGAGAAGATCATGACCCGCAAGCTCTTTGTCACCACTGCCCTGCCCTACGCCAACGCGCCGTTCCACGTCGGGCACATGATGGAGTACATCCAGGCCGACATCTGGGTGCGCTTCCAGCGCATGCAGGGCCACGAGGTGCACTTCGTCTG
>JBGQEX010000235.1:0-6384 GCA_041496605.1 Piscinibacter sp. | reverse complement strand
TGGCCGAACTTGACGAGCGGCGAATCCGCGCGCGCCGGCGCACTCCAGCCAGCCGCGAACAGCGCGGACCCTCCCAATACCAGGTCTCTTCGTTTCACGTGTGTCCTCCGGGCGGAGCCGGGTGGTCCGCCCACGGTCTGATTCCGGCGGCTTCGCATTCGAGCTCGAGGCCGCCGCCCAACATCAAGTCGCATGGGTCGTGGCGCCATACGATCTTCGCGCGAAGGTTACAGTCTTAAGGCGCGCGCATTATCAGGCGTTTACAAGCCCTTGCACATTCAGCCGTTCGACTTCATTGCCAAGCGACGCGCGCTGCGCTGGTTCGACCAATTTGGTCATGGGTTGACGCGATGCTCACAGTGCAATGCGCCTTGTCGCGATGCGGCTCACTGCCCGCGCCGCCGCGTGACACGCGCGCAACATGTCGAGCCTTCCGTGTTCGCTGGGCCCGCAACTTGCTCGCAGTTCCATCCCCGCATCGTCACGCCAACAGGACTCGCGCGGCTGGATGTTGGCGGGCCGAGACCGTGGCCACCGCAAACGCAATCGTGCCGATACACTTCTCGCCTTCGGCGATCCGGAGCACGGCCGGCGCGGCGCGTTGGGCGCGGCGCCGGCGTGGAATTGGGCAGCCATGCTGCTTGGCAATCCTCAAGACAGTGGGAGCATTGGTGTGAAGCAACGGGCAATGGGCGCCGCGATGCGGCAGGGCGTAGGGGTGGCGTTGGTCGCGGCAGGCTTGCTGTGCATGCCGGAATTCGCGTCGGCGCAGGCGGTGCCGGAGAAAGCCATCCGCGCGCGGCAATCCAGCTACTACTTGATGGGCCAGGAAATGTCGCGCATCAACGCGATGCTCAAGGGTGACCTGGCGTTCGACAAATCGACGCTCGAAACGAGCGCCGAGGCCGTGGAGTTGATCGGTCGCATCGTCGTCGACTACTACCCCGCCGGCTCCGACCAAGGCACCACGAAGGCCAAACCCGAGATCTGGAAAGAGACACCACGCTTCAAGCAATTGGCCCAAGCGTTGCAAAGCGAATCGGTGAAGCTCAAAGCCGCCGTGCATGGCGGCGATCGGGACGCCATCCGGGCGGCATACGGCGCGACGAGCAAGTCGTGCAAGGCCTGTCACGACGCCTACCGGGCTCAGTAGGCGTGATGGACGACACCGCCTCGCCCCTAGACGCCCTGTGCACCCCGGCCGGCCAACGCCGTCCCGCGGGAGTGCGAGTCTGGGACCTGCCGACCCGCGTGTTTCATTGGTCGCTGCTCAGCTGCATCGTCGGTGCGGTGGTCAGTGCCCAGCTGGGCGGCAACTGGATGGAGTGGCACGTGCGCCTGGGCGCGTCCACGCTCGGGCTGTTGGCCTTCCGCGTCGTCTGGGGGCTGATCGGGCCCCGCTACGCGCGCTTCGGTTCCTTCCTGTACGCACCGGGTGTCGTGCTGGCGCATCTCAGGCAGCTGCGCAGCACCGTCGAACGCCACGCGGGGCACAGCCCGTCAGGTGCGGTCTCGGTGTTCGCGCTGCTTGGCGTTCTCGTCGCCCAGGTGCTTACCGGCCTGTTCAGTTCCGATTCGATCAGCACCGACGGGGCGCTGGTGCGCTTCGCGAGCGAGACGACCGTGAGCCTGGCCACCTCGGTCCACGTCAAGCTCCAGTGGGCGCTGTACGCCCTGGTGGCCTTGCATGGGGTGGCCGTGCTCGCCTACCTGGTGGTCAAGAAGGACAACTTGATTCGACCCATGCTGCATGGCGACAAGGCCGGCATCCAGGCGCCGCACGCGGCCGATTCGATCGCCGTGCGAAGCGCCGGCCTGGCACTGATGCTGGGTTCGGTGGCCGGCGCGGTCTGGCTGTTCGGCGCTTAGAACCTATCCGCCAATAGGAAGGCCACGCGACGACAACGCAGCATCCGCTTGTTACCGCCGCCGGGTTGCGTCTTGAAGCAACAGCGTCAGTAAAGCGAACGCGGCTCACCTCGCTTGACACGGACCGTCACCCGCCGCGCGCCGGGTGACAGGCGCGCCCGTGGCCACGGACTCGCAGCACGCAGCATCTCGCGCCGTGCACTGCCGGCGTCGCGTCGCGCGGTTCGCCCGCCAACCGCCCGCCAATTGCCCGCCATTCGGCAGCAACGCCGCGCTCGCAGCCTGATCCTCGGCGCGCGCCATGGTGTCGCGCCGCCCCATGGATGGCGGGCCGGCTTGATGGGCCACAAGAATCGATCGGCTGGCTGCGCGCCGGCGCCGAACCCGCGATACGGGTACGGCGTTCGCTTACGCCATCGTTGCCCGCAGCGCAGGCCGGCGTCACCTCGGTGGCGTGGCCGCTGCTCAGCGTGCTCGTTCGGGAACAGTCACATCCAATCCAATCAGAGGGATTCGCCATGCCCATGCAGCTTCTTCGCTTTACCGTTCGTGTCGCTCGTTCCGAAGCCGACCTGCGGGCGGCCTGCCGCGTCCGCGCGGTCTCGTACGGCCACCACCTGCCCCAACTGCACAGCGTGCTGGCAGAACCCGATGAGCTGGACTGGCATCCCGACACCGCGGTGCTGATCGCCTGCGACAAGGAAACGGGCAATGTGGTCGGCACCGCCAGACTCGCGACGAACACGCGCGAACCGCTGCAGATCGAACACAGCGCGGCGCTTCCGGCCGCGCTCGCGCATCGCGTGCTGGCCGAAGTGACCCGGCTGTCGGTGCTGCCGGGCCACGCCGACCCGCGCGTGAAGCTGGCGCTGATGAAGTCCACCTACCTGTACAGCCTGGCGCATCAGGTGCAATGGATGGTGATCGGCGCGCGCAGCGACGGCTTGGTGCGCCAGTATCAGCGGCTCGGCTTCACCGACTTGCTGGGCAACGGGCAATCGGTCGCGCTGGCGCATGCCGGCAACCTGCCGCACCGGGTGCTGGGCTTCGACGTCACCGCGGCCGAGCGCAACTGGCACGCCACGCAACACCCGTTCTACGAGTTCATGGTGCGCACCCACCACCCGGACCTCCAGCTGTTCACTGCCGCCTTGTCGCGGCCGGCCGCCGTCCCGCAGCCCGCGCGGCACCTGGCCCTGGCCGCCTGACCTGGGGCGAGCCGCGCGGCGTCAGGGGCCGGGCCGCAGCGGCGCGGGCGCCGGCGGCAGGCAGGCACCGAGGGCGAGCAGCAGTTCGTCTTCGGTGAAGGGTTTGCCGACAAACTGGTCCATGCCGGCCAGCTCGCAGCGCAGCCGATCGTCGTCGGCGGTGTTGGCGGTCAAGGCCACGATGGGCACGCGCGCGAGCCCCTGCGACAGCTCGAGCACGCGGATGCGGCGCGCCGCCTCCAGGCCATCCATCACCGGCATCTGGCTGTCCATCAGCACGACGTCCGGGCGCTGGCCGTCGGTCACCGCGTGGTGAACCGCGTCGACGCCGTTCACCACGCGGGTCACCGCGCAACCGTGGCGTTCCAGGATGGCCTGGATCAGCAAGGCATTGACGTCGTTGTCTTCGGCCAACAAGACCTGGGCCCGCGCCACGGCCGAACGCTGGCTCAGCGTCGCGTCGCGTCCCGCCTCGAGTTCGTCGGGCGGCGCCTCCTCGGGCAGCGGCAGCCACAGCACGAACTGCGACCCGCGACCGAGCTCGGTCTCGCAGCGAATGTCGCCGCCCATCGCGCGGGTGATCTCGCGCGCGATGTTCAGGCCCAGGCCGGAGCCGGCGGCGCGCGTGCCGGCGGATCCACTGGCTTGCCAGAAGGCCTCGAACAAGTGCGACAGATCGGCCGCGGCGATGCCGGCTCCTGAGTCCTGGACGCGGAACTCCATCGCGCCGTCGCTGCGCCGGCCCACCTGCAGCTCGACGCTGCCGCGCTCGGTGAACTTCAGCGCGTTGCCCAGCAGGTTGTGCAGCACCTGGCGCAGCCGGGTGGCGTCGCCGTGCGCCCAGCAAGGCAGCGGCAGCTCGATGCGGGTGACGAACTCCAGCCCCTTCTCGTCGCAGCGCACCAGGTACACGTCCGCCAGCTCGTCGAGCTCCGCGTTGAGCTCGAAGCGCACCGGCCGGATATCGACCCGCCCGGCCTCGATCCGCGAGACATCGAGTAGGTCGTTGATGAGGCGCAACAGGTGCTCGCCCGAGTGCTCGATCAAGCCGAGCCGGTGCTGCACCTTGGGGTCGGCCTGTTCCGTGCGGATGAGCCGCGTCAGGCCCAGGATGCCGTGCAGCGGCGTGCGGAACTCGTGGCTCATCGTCGCGAGAAACTGGCTCTTCACCGCGCTCTCGCGCTTGGCCAGCGCCAGCGCCTGCGCCCGCTCGGCGGAAATGCGGTCGGTCAAGAAGCGCAGCGTGAACACCTCGGCCAGGCGCTTCTGTGAACGCTGCGCGGTGACCAGCATCAGCCCGAGGAAGAGCATCAGCCCGACTCCTGCGAACAGGCCGAACTCGTCGCGTCGCGCCAGCAGGGCCAGCGCGGTGGGGCCGATCATCGGCACCACATAGGCCGCGGTGGCCGCCAGGCGCACCTGCAGACCGAAGGTCGCCACCGACGCCACGCACGACAGGCTGGCCGCCACCACCGGAACGATCTCGGTGCTGCCGCCCATCAACCAGGCGCCGCCCAGACCCCAGCACGCGCCGTCCAGGGCCAGCAGGCCGACCGTCCAGCGTTGCCAGCCGGTCCCGCTCGGCCCGCCCTTGATGCGGTAGATGTAGGCCAGCGCGATGCGTGGCAGCACCACGGCGATCTTCAGCGCCACCCAGATCGCGAGCTCCGTGATGGGCACCTGGGGGCGCAAATGCGAGGCCAGGAACAGCGCGAACACCGTCGCGATCACGCTGCCCATGGTCGAGTGCGCGAACACCATGCGCAGCTGTTCCCCCGCCACCAGGCGCGCCAGCTCGGGGTCGGCCGGCAGTGGCTTGTCGGGCGTGGGCTCAGTCACGGCGCTGGCAGGTGGCATGTGAACGGAGGTCCAGTGTTTCGCAACTCGCGTCGGGCAGGATAGCCCTTGGCGCGCGATTGTCGGCGACATGTGGGCATTCACTCAGAGCACGCAGTGGCTGCGCGGGCCGCAATCTGGCTGGTTTTTATCCCCGCTTTTCCGGCCGCTGCGCCGGGCAGCTCGCAGATCAAATGCCAAGCCATGTGCAAACGCATGTTCGCCGTGGCGCTGGCGCTGGCGTCGCTGCCTGTGGCGGCCGGCCCCGCCCTCACCGACACCGAGAGCCTGTGGTTGCGCGCCGGCTGGCCGGTGATCGCCTACGCGAAGGAACAGCAGTTGCCGCTGGACATCGTCGTGCAACCGCAGGCCAAGGCCGGTGATGCGCCGCTCGCGATGGGATTCGTCGACGGCCGCTGCAAGTTGGTGCTGGCCATGCGCGGCAACCCCGAGGCCGAGGCGACACTGGCGCCACTCGCCCCGGCGCTGCTGCCGGCGATCGTCGAGGCAATGACGGCGCACGAGCTCGGACATTGCTGGCGCTACGTGCATGGCGCATGGCACACGCTGCCGGCCGGCTTCGTCGACGCCGTCGACGACCCGGACCCGGACACCCGGCTCGTCGAGCTGCGCCGCGACATGCGCGAAACGCGGCGCGAAGAAGCCTTTGCCGACCTGGTCGGGCTGGCCTGGACGGCCAGGCAGCATCCGCAGCAGTACGCGCAAGTGCACGCCTGGCTCGAACAGGTGCGCGCGGACCAGCCGGTGCCCGGCAGTTACCACGACACCCGCGGCTGGCTGCGGCTGGCCAACGACGCTGCCGCCTTTGCCGACGCCGACACGCCGTTCCAGCAGGCGCGCAGCCTGTGGCAACGCGGCCTGCTCAGCGTCGACTAAGAACCTATCAGCAGCAGCCGGCAGGTGTCGCCCGACGCGGCGCGCCACAGCGTGACCGCGGCGAGGCCGGGCACGCGCCCGGCCAGCCGGGCCGCGATGAACGCGCACAAACCCTCCAGCGTCGGTGTGCCCAGCCCGTCGACTTCGTTGAGCAGGCGGTGGTCGAGCCGGTCTTTCACCTCGTCGAGCAAGTGCCTGAAATGGCCAAGGTCCATCAGCATGCCGCTGCGCGGGTCGGGCAGGCCACGCACGGTCACTTCGGCGTGATAGGTGTGGCCATGGATGCGCCGGCTCGCGTCGGCATCGATGTCGCGTTCCAGTGTGTGGGCGGCCTCGAAGTGGAAGCGCTGGGAGAGTTCGTAGATCATCGGAAGCCAAGGAACTTGTGGGTCTGCACGCTCAAGCGCCAGCGCGGGTCGCGCAGGCAGTGCGCGATCGCCCAGTGCGTGTTGTGCGCCGCGGCCGAACCGTCCATCGGCTGAACGAATCGGTGTTCGAAGTCGAGCGCCGCCAGCTCGTCCAGATCCAGACCCGGCTGCGGCACCACCACCTTCAGCTCCTGTCCCGAGGTCTG
>JBGQEX010000234.1:0-6398 GCA_041496605.1 Piscinibacter sp. | reverse complement strand
GCCGATGCCCCGCTGTTCCTGTTTCACCTGCTGGAGTTCTCGGGCATGCCGTTCGAGCTCGATGTGCACCAGCTCAACGAGCGCTGGGCGCAGCCGCACTTCATCGACTCGTGGTCGCAGCTGGTCATCAAGTACACCGAGGACAAGGTCGACGTGGTGACCCACGCGCCGCCGACCGGCATCTACCGCATGAGCGACGACGGCGCGGTGTCGTACCAGCGCTTCGACCTCGAGCGGCGCGCGATCGACAACGAGCGCGAGGCCTTCTTCCTGCGCATCACCGGGCCGGGCGACTACCGCTACGAAGGTGCCGATCTGGGCATCCTGATCACGCGTGGGCGTTCGATGGACGACAACTTCAGGCTCAACATTCGTGCGCGCGACTGGATCCGCGGCATCAAGAACTACTATGGCGGCAAGCCGATCGTGGCGGCGCAGCAGGAGTCGCCGGCCCCGGGGGCGTTCAAGATGCTGTAGGCGCCGCCCGATGTCGATACACGTACGATTCGAAACGCTGATCGAAGACCAACCCGGACCCTTGTGGCAGGCCCATTTCGCCCGTCTGTGGCCGGGCTATCGGGCGTGGTACCTGCGCAGCGGCACGCTCGGACGACCGACCTTTCTGGAATGCCGGCGCGCGCTGCGCCGGCACATGCCCGAACTGGTGCCGCTGTGGCAGCGCCTGACCGAGCTGGCGGGCGGCGGCGACATCGAGGCGCGATTCCTGTCGCTGTGGTGCCCGCCGCCGTTCATCGCCGGCTGTTCGCAGGCGGTGTGGATCGACCCGCGCGGCAACGAAGAGCCGGCCTTGCTGCGCAACTACGACTACGCGCCGGCGTTGCTTGAAGGCAGCTGGCTGGCGACGCGTTGGCACGCGCAGCGGGTGGTGGCGCTGGGCGACTGCCTGTGGGGCGTGCTCGACGGCATGAACGAAGCCGGGCTCGCCGCGTCGCTGTCTTTCGGCGGACGCAAGCAAGTCGGCGACGGGTTCGGCGTGCCACTGCTGCTGCGTCACGTGCTCGAGCTGGCGCAAAGCACGGCCGAAGCGGTTCAGATGCTGAAACGCCAGCCGATCAACATGACCTACAACATCACGCTGCTCGATTCCCAAGCGGACTGGGCCACCGTGTTTGTTGCGCCGGACCGCGTCGCCGAGGTGACGAAGCAAGCGGCGGTCACCAACTTCCAGCATCGCGTCGAATGGCCCGAGCATGCGCGCGCAACGCGTTCGGTCCAGCGCTGCGAGGCGCTGAACCGATTGATCGAGACCAGCGGGAGCAGCCACGACGTGTCCGCCGCGCTGCTGCACGCGCCGTTGATCCAGTCGGCCTATGGCCGCGGCTATGGCACGCTCTACACGGCGGCATACCGCCCGAGCAGCGGCCGCGTCGACCTGTTGTGGCCGGGGCAGGCCTGGTCGCAGACCCTGAGCAGCTTCTCGAACGGCCAACGCGACATCGTTTACACGCCGGCCTGAACCTATATCGAGCCGCTCAGCCAGGCGATTTCTTCCTCGGTGAAACCCGCGGCCGTGCGTGCCTCGCGGTTGAACGGCGGGCGCAGGCGTGGCGCGTCGTAGCGCCTGGCCAACTCGGCGTAGAGGTGCACGGGGTCGTGCCCATCGCGTTCGCACAGCCAGCGGTACCAGTGGTTGCCGATCGCGACATGCCCCACCTCGTCGCGCAGGATGATGCCCAGGATCTCGACCGCGCGGGCATCGCCGGCACGCGAGAACTTGGCCTGCAGGGGCGGCGTGGCGTCGAGGCCGCGGGCCTCCAGCGTGCGCGGCACCAGTGCCATTCGTGCGATGAGGTCGTGTGCGGTGCGCTGTGCCATCAGCCACAGGCCGTCGTGCGCGTCGAAGTCACCGTAGTCGCTGCCCAGGCTGCGCAGGTGCTCCCGCAACAGCGTGAAGTGCAGCGCTTCTTCCGACGCCACGCGCATCCAGTCGCGATAGAACTCGACCGGCATGCCGGCGAAGCGCCACACCGCGTCAAGGGCGAGGTTGATCGCGTTGAACTCGATGTGCGTGATGGCATGCAGCAGCGCTGCGCGGCCTTCGAGCGTGAAGGGTGAACGGGTCGGCACGTCCTTGGGCGGCACGAGACGCGGGCGGGCAGGGCGGCCGGGTAGCCCCGCTGGCTCTTCGAGTGGCGTCACGCAGTCGATCTGGCAGCCATCGATCTGCCCGAACAAGGCACGCGTGTGTTCGGCCTTGGCGGCCGGATCGGCCATGCACACGAGCTGCAGGGCGCGCTCGCGAAGGGACATGGGGCGCATCCGTAGAATTATCAGCTTGTCCTCAACGGTGAATCGCCATGGCGCTCTATCAGCTCGATGACCACGTTCCCCAGCTGGCTACCGGGGCCTGGGTGGCCGACAGCGCGCAGGTGATCGGCCTTGTTGCGCTGGGCGAGAACGCGAACGTGTGGTTCGGCGCGGTGCTGCGCGGCGACAACGAGCTGCTGAGCATCGGCCGCGGCACCAACATCCAGGACGGCACGGTGGTCCACACCGACATCGGCTATCCGGTCACCCTGGGCGAGCGCGTCACCGTCGGCCACCAGGTGATGCTGCATGGCTGCACGGTGGGCGACGAGTCGCTGATCGGCATTCAGTCGGTGCTGCTCAACGGCGCGAAGATCGGCCGGCAGTGCGTGGTCGGCGCGGGCTCGCTGGTGACCGCCGGCACGGAATTCCCGGACGGCTCGCTGATCATGGGCAGGCCCGCCAAGGTCGTGCGCCCGCTCACGCCGGAGCAGATCGAGGGCCTGCGGCAGAACGCCGAGCACTACATTGAAAATGCGCGCCGCTTCAAGGCGGGCTTGAAGAAACTGGCATGAAGCGTCTTGCGCGGGACGAGCGCCGGGCCGCTCCCAAGCCGGCCCGCATCCCCTCGGGGGATCGGGCGATGTACTCATCGGCCGAGGGGTGGTCATGAGCGAATTGCACAAGTTCATCTTCGAGGGACTGCCGGTACGCGGCATGCTGGTGCGGCTGACCGACAGCTGGCGCGAAGTGCTGCGCCGGCGCGAGGCGGCCAACGACGTCTTCCCCGCGCCGGTCAGGGTGCTGATGGGCGAGATGGCTGCGGCCGGCGCGCTGATGCAGGCCAACATCAAGTTCAACGGCGCTCTGGTGCTGCAGATGTTCGGCGACGGCCCGGTCAAGCTGGCAGTGGCCGAAGTGCAGCCCGACCTCGCGTTTCGCGTGACCGCCAAAGTGGTCGGGGCGGTGGCGCCGGATGCCAGGCTCGAAGCCATGCTCAACATCCACGGCCAGGGCCGCTGTGCGATCACACTGGACCCGAAGGACAAACTGCCCGGCCAGCAGCCGTACCAGGGCGTGGTGCCCCTGCATGGTGATCGGCGCGAGCCGCTGCAACAGCTGAGTGACGTGCTCGAGCACTACATGCTGCAGTCGGAGCAACTGGACACCAAGCTGATCCTCGCCGCCAACGATGACGTGGCCGCGGGCTTGTTGATCCAACGCCTGCCCGTCGAGGGGGCCGGAAATCTGGCCGGGCGGTCATCTCGCAACGAGGACGAGATCGGGCTCAACGAGGCCTACAACCGGATCGCCATCCTGGCCGCCTCGCTGACGCGCGAGGAGCTGCTGACGCTCAACGCCGACACCGTGCTGCACCGGTTGTTCTGGGAGGAGCCGTTGCAGCGCTTCGAGCCGCTGATCGGCGCGACCGGTCCGCACTTTGCGTGCTCATGCTCGCGCGATCGTGTCGGCCGAATGCTCAGGAGCCTGGGCCGCGACGAGATCGACGGCATCGTCGTCGAACAGGGCCGGGTCGAGATCGCCTGCGATTTCTGCGGCACGAAGTACAACTTCGATGCCGTCGATGTGGGTGAGCTGTTCACGAAGGCGCTGAATCAGCCGCCCGGGTCGACCGCGACGCATTGACCGTGCGTGTCGTACCGGCGAACGCCGGTACCCACGGTGTGAGATGACCGGCGCGAATGGATACCGGCGTTCGCCGGTACGACGTGCGGTCAGCTTTATCGCAATGGCGATGTCGGCGGCAGCAGATGCCGCTCGCAGTCCGGGTCTCCGCAGCGCTCGCACACCCAGCGCCAGCGCGGGTTGGCCGCCGCTTCATGCTCCGCCGACGGCACTTGCAGCGCGTGGCGCACCGCCTGCAATGCCGACGCCAGACGCAGCGGTCCGCTGCCCGTGACCACCGCGTAGGGCAGCTCGGCCCGCTGCAGGGCCGTCCTGATCAGCGCATCCACCGGTTCGCGAACGTGCGCTCCGCTGCGTTGAAGGCCATCGGCCAGCCATGGCAGGTCGATGGCAGTGAGCAGGCTGACGTTGCAGCGCCGATGGGCGATCACGGCCTGTGCGTACAGCGAGGTGTCACCGAACACGGTCTCGCTGTAGACCGCCGTCATCAGCGCGGTGGTGTCGGCGATCACGATCTCGTGGCGCGCCGCCGCGGCCTCGATGAGGCGGCTTTGTTCCTCGGCGATCTGTATTTGTTCCGTGCGTAGCGGCGTTCGCTCGTAGCGGTCGCACCACTCGCGCAGGTGCTCGGCCACCAAGGCCACCGAGCGGCCCTCGGCGGCGAGGGCATCACGCAGCTCAGTGGCAAGCGTGGTCTTGCCGGTGCTCTCGGCACCGATGATCGCGACGACGAGGGCGCGTGCCATGTCAGCGTGCGGGCGAGGCCGCCAGGCGTTGCCAGGCCGCCCAACCGGCGAAGGACATCGCGATGAAGATGGCGTACAGGATTACCGTGAGCCACAGCCCCTTGTAGGCGAACAGACCCACGCTGACGACGTTGACCACCACCCAGGTCGGCCAGTTCTCGACGTACTTGCGGCCCAGCAGCCATTGGCCGAGCACGCTGGCGGCGGTGGGGAAGGCGTCCCACCAGGGCACGTCGGTGTCGGTGTAGCGCTTGAGAAACAGGCCGGTCGCCGGCCAGGCAACGACGAGCGCGGCCAGTGCCACCGAGCGGCCGCGCGTGCCGAGTTCTCGCACATGCAATGCCGAACCGTCGGCTTGCGTTCCACGCAGCCACTGCCACCAGCCCCAGCCCGCCACGGCGGCAAAGAAGATCTGCAGGCTGGCGTCACCGTAGAGCCGGCTGTTCCAGAACAGCGCGAAATAAAGCAGCGAACTGGCGATGGCCAGCGGCCAGCCGAGTGGGTTGACGCGGATGTTGAGCACGACCATCGCGATCGCGAGGATGAACGCCACGATCTCGAGCCAGCTGACCGACGACCCCCACAAGGTGAACGCCGCGGCGAACAAGGGCTGCAGCGTCTGCAGCAAGGAATTCATCGGCGAAGAACGCTATTTCTTCGGCATGGACACCTGGACGAGGATCTCGTCGGGCCTGACCATGCCCAGCTCGAAGCGAGCCTTCTCCTCCACCATTTCCAGGCCTTCCTTCAGGTCGCTCACCTCGGCGCCGAGCTGTTCGTTGCGTGCGCGCGCGCTGTCGTTGCTGGCACGCTGCTCATGCAGCTTGGCTTGCAGCTCCATCACGCGCGGCACGCTGCCCTTGCCGAACCACAACTCGGCATGCACCAGCGCGATCAACGCGATCAGTGCCAGGGTGACGAGGCGCACGTGCCGGGGGCGTCAACGAAGGTTGTAGAACGCGCTGCGGCCGGGGTAGCTGGCCACGTCGCCGAGGTCTTCTTCGATGCGCAGCAGCTGGTTGTACTTGGCGATGCGGTCGCTGCGGCTCATCGAACCGGTCTTGATCTGGCCGGCGTTGGTGCCCACCGCGATGTCGGCGATCGTCGAGTCTTCGGTCTCGCCCGAACGGTGGCTGATCACGGCTGTGTAGTTCGCGCGCTTGGCCATCTCGATGGCGGCGAAGGTCTCGGTCATCGTGCCGATCTGGTTGATCTTGATGAGGATCGAATTCGCGATGCGGCGCTCGATCGCCTCCTTCAGGATCTTGGTGTTGGTCACGAAGATGTCGTCGCCGACCAGTTGCAGCTTCGCGCCCAGTCGCTCGGTCAGCGTCTTCCAGCCGTCCCAGTCGCCTTCGGCCATGCCGTCTTCGATGCTGATGATCGGGTACTTGTCGGCCCAGGTGGCGAGGATGTCGGTCCATTCGGGCGCCGACAGCGTGAGGCCTTCGGCGCCCAGCACGTACTTGCCGTCCTTGTAGAACTCGCTGGCCGCGCAGTCCAGGCCGATCGCGATCTGCTCACCGGCGGTGTAGCCTGCCTTGTCGATGGCTTGCAGGATCAGCTGGATCGCCGCTTCGTGGCTCGCGACGCTGGGCGCGAAGCCGCCTTCGTCGCCGACCGCGGTGCTCATGCCCTTGTCGTGGATGATCTTCTTCAGCGCATGGAACACCTCGGCGCCGTAGCGCACCGCTTCGCGGAAGGTCGGCGCGCCCACCGGGATGATCATCAGCTCTT
>JBGQEX010000233.1:0-6428 GCA_041496605.1 Piscinibacter sp. | reverse complement strand
GCCTGCTCTTCCTCGGCACCGGCAGCGTGCTGCATGCCACGTCGGAAAGAAGCCTTGGCAAGCTGGGCGGCCTGATCCGCACGATGCCCTGGGTCGGCTGGCTTACGCTGCTCGGGGTGATGGCCAGTGCCGGCCTGCCGCCGTTGGGTGGATTCGTGTCGGAGTGGCTGCTGCTGCAGAGCTTCCTGTTCACGCCGGGCCTGCCGGTTCCGCTGCTGACCATGCTGATCCCGGTGGTCGCGGCGCTGATCGCGCTGGTGGCCGCGCTGGCCGGCTACACGATGGTCAAGTTCTTCGGCGTGATCTTCCTCGGCCAGCCGCGCGAGGAGAAACTCGCCCACGCCCACGACGCCGGGCACTGGGAGCGCACGGGCATGGTTTGGCTGGCGCTCGGCTGCGTTGCGCTCGGCCTGTTGCCGACCCAGTTCATCCAGTTGATCGACCCGGTGACGCAGCAGTTGGTCCAGTCGGGTCTGGGCGCCCGGGTGGCGGGCAGCGGCTGGCTGCTGGCGCCGAACAACATGGAGCAGGCGAGCTATGGGCCGGTGATCTTCCTGCTGGGTATCCTGGGGAGCTTTGCGCTCGCCTATCTGCTCGTGCGAAGTCTTTACCACGGCCGGACGCGTCGCGGCCTGCCCTGGGCATGCGGTTTCCCGTGGGGTACTGCGCGCATGCAGGACACGGCAGAAGGCTTCGGCCAGCCGATCCGCCAGATCTTCGAGCCGTTCTTCGTGATGCAGCGCGACCTGCCCACGCCCTTTGACGAAAAACCTCGCTACCGCGTCACGGTCGACGACCACTTCTGGCGCTGGCTCTATGTGCCGATCACCGACCTGGCCAACTACCTTGCACGCTTGATGGGCATGGTGCAGCAGGGGCGCATCTCGGTGTACCTGCTCTACAGCTTCCTGACCCTGGCCGCCACGCTTGTGGTGGTGATGCGATGAGCGCTTCGGGCTTCCTGTCGCAGTTGTTGGAGATCGTCATCGCCGTCGCGCTGGCTCCACTGTTGACCGGGTGGGTGAACCAATGGCGGGCGTGGCTGCAGAACAAGTCTGCGCCCAGTCTTTGGCAGCCCTATCGCATGTTGCACAAGCTGTTCAACAAGGAATCGATGGTCGCCGACCACGCATCGCGGCTGTTCCGCACCGCCCCCTATGTCGTGTTCGGCTGCATGGTGCTGGCCTGCGCGATCATCCCCACGCTGTCCACCGATCTGCCGCTCGCACCCGCGGCAGATGCGATCGCACTGGTCGGTCTGTTCGCGCTGGCGCGCGTCTTCATCTCGCTGGCCGCGATGGACATCGGCACCGCATTCGGCACCCTGGGCGCACGCCGCGAGATGCTGATCGGCTTTCTGGCCGAGCCCGCCCTGCTCATGGTGCTGTTCTCGGCGTCGCTGATCTCCAAGTCGACGTCGCTCACCACCATCGTCGAGACACTCGCACATCGCGAATTCGCCATCTACCCAGGGCTGGCCTTTGCCGGGGTCGCCTTCACGATGGTGTCGCTGGCGGAGAACGCACGCGTGCCGGTCGACAACCCGGCCACGCACCTCGAATTGACGATGATCCACGAGGCGTTGATCCTGGAGTATTCCGGTCGCCACCTGGCGCTGATCGAGTGGGCGGCGAGCCTGAAGCTGTTCGCCTACTCCTGCGTCGGTCTGGCTTTGTTCTTCCCCTGGGGCGTGGCCGAGGCGCAGGCGCCGGCGGCCATGCTGCTGGCGCTCCCTGCACTGGTGTTCAAGCTCGCAGTCGGCGGCTTCCTGTTGGCCGTGCTGGAAACCGCCAGCGCCAAGATGCGCATCTTCCGCGTCCCCGAGTTCCTGGCCACCGCCTTTCTGCTGGCGGTGATCGGCATGCTGGTGCATTTACTTCTCAACCACTGAGATGAGCACGCTGCTGACCCAATTCGTCAATCTGCTCGGAGCGGTGCTGCTGATGCTTGCGTTCGCGATGATCTCGCAGCGGCGCATCCTCTCATTGATCTACCTGTTTACGATGCAAGGCGCAACTCTTGCGCTGGCCACGGCGGTCGTCGGCTATGTGACGAATCAGCACCACTTGTACCTGTCGGCCGGCGTGACCTTCGTGCTCAAGGTGCTGTTGATTCCTTACCTGCTGCACCGAGTCATCGACCGGCTCAACATCCGCTGGGACATCGAGACGCTGATCAACATCCCGACCACGATGCTGATCGGCATCGGGGTTGTGATCTTTTCCTTCAACCTGGCGATACCGATCTCGCAGCTATCGTCGGCGCTGGCCAGCGGCACGCTGGGCATCGCGCTGGCCTGCGTGCTGCTGTCCTTCCTGATGATGATCACGCGGGCGAAGGCCGTGCCGCAGGTGATCGGCTTCCTCGCGATGGAGAACGGCCTGTTCTTCGCCGCCACCTCCGCCACCTACGGCATGCCGATGGTGGTCGAACTCGGCATCGCGCTGGACGTGTTGATCGGTGTGCTGATCCTGGGTGTGTTCATGTTCCAGATCCGCGAGCAGTTCGACAGCCTGGACATCCGGCATCTCGAGAAGCTGAAGGAAGACTGAGTTGAACCTCGAGTTGAACGCACTGGCCTTCCTGCTCGCCTGCCCTCTCGTCGGCGGGCTGGTGCTGGCATTGGTCGGTCACCGCGACAATGCACGTGACGTCAATGTCGCCTTCAGCTTCGGCACCTTCGTCGCAGCCTGCGTGCTGACGGCTCAGATCATCGACAGCGGGCCAACGCTGGTATGGAATCGCGAGTTCTACATCGACCCGCTGAACGTCTTCCTCGTTACGCTGACCGCCTTCGTCGGCCTGACCACCTCGATATTCTCGCGGCCTTACATGCGCGTCGAACGCGACCACGGCAAGATGACGCCGCCGCGCCTGCGCCTGTACCACAGCATGTACCAGTTGTTCAACTTCACGATGCTGCTGGCGCTGACGACCAACAACATGGGCATCATTTGGGTGGCAATGGAGGCCGCCACGCTGACCACCGTGCTGCTGGTCAGCGTCTACCGCACCGCCGCCAGCCTGGAAGCCGCGTGGAAGTACTTCATCCTGTGCGGCGTGGGCATCGCCCAGGCGCTGTTCGGCACGGTGCTGCTCTACATGGCGGCCGAGAAGGTCATCGGCCCCGAGGGCGGCGCCCTGCTGTGGACCAACCTCGATGCGGTGAAGGGCCAGCTGAATCCAAACATCATCACGCTGGCCTTCGCGTTCCTCTTCATCGGCTACGGCACCAAGGTCGGCCTGGTGCCGGTGCACAACTGGCTGCCGGATGCGCATGCAGAGGGTCCCACGCCGGTGTCAGCCGTGCTGTCGGGCCTGCTGCTGAACGTGGCGCTCTATGCGGTACTGCGCTGCAAGGTGCTGACCGACGGCGCGTTGCATAGCCACTTGGCCGGCCAGCTGATGATGGGCTTCGGCCTGCTGTCGGTGGTGGCGGCAGTGTTCTTCCTGATCCGGCAGAAGGACGTGAAGCGGATGTTCGCGTATTCGTCCATCGAGCACATGGGGATGATGACCTTCGCCTTCGGCATGGGCGGCCCGATCGCCAACTTTGCGGGGCTGCTGCACATGACGGTGCATTCGCTGATCAAGTCCGCGATCTTCTTTGCCGTCGGTCATGCGACGCAGACGGCAGGAACGCAGATCATGGAAAACATCCGCGGGCTGATCAAGGTCAACCCGACGGTGGCCTGGGGACTGATGCTGGGTTCACTGGCCATCCTGGGCATGCCGCCCTTCGGGGTATTTGCCAGCGAGTTCCTCATTGTCACCACCGCGATGCGCGACCATCCCTGGGCCACACCCTTTCTGTTGATCGCCCTGGGTCTGGCCTTCGCGTCGGTGTTCAGCCGCGTGCAGCCGATGGTGTTCGGCGAGACCACGCTCAAGCCGCTGGCACACCCACCGGCGCTGATCCCCGTGTTCGTGCATCTCGGGCTGGGATTGATGCTGGGGCTTTACGTGCCGCCCTATCTTGATGGCTGGTACCGCCAGGCGGCCGCGATGCTCGGGGGAGGCTGAGCGAGATGTCGATGTTCGTCCCCCTGCCCACGCCGGTGCCAATCCGACACGGCGTGGTCGACCGCGAAGGCTGGCTCGCGGTGGCGCAGGACGTCGCGAACAGCGGCGGGCGGCTGGTGTCGCTGTGGGGCAGCGAGCGCGCCGGCGGGACGCCTGTCGCCTGCGCAACCTATGCCTTCGAGGATGGGCTGGCATGGATCGAACTGCCGCTGCCCGGTGGCACGCGGTATCCGGATCTGGCCAACCTGTTTCCCGCTGCTGCGCGCATGCAACGCGCGGCGCACGACCTGCAGGGCATCACGGCCGAAGGTGCGGCTGACACCCGCCCCTGGCTCGACCATGGCCTGTGGCAGGGACAGGGGCAGGCTACCGACTACCCTTTCGTACGCGTCGAGGGCGACGGCGTGCACGAGATCGCCGTCGGCCCGGTGCACGCCGGCATCATCGAGCCCGGACACTTCCGCTTCTCGGTGGTCGGCGAGAAGGTGCTGCGGCTGGAGGAGCGTCTTGGATACGTGCACAAGGGCATTGATCGACGCTTCACCGAACTCGCGCCGCTCGATGCGCATCGGCTCGCCGGCCGCGTCTCGGGCGACTCGACCGTCGCGTTCGCCTGGGCCTATTGCATGGCGCTCGAGGCCGCCACCAGCTGCGCAATCCCGGAGCGCGCACAATGGCTGCGTGCGGTGCTGCTGGAGCGCGAGCGCGTCGCCAACCACCTCGGCGACCTGGGCGCACTGGGTAACGACGCCGCGTTCGCCGTTGGGCTGGCGCAGTTCTCGCGCCTGCGCGAAGACTGGCTCAGGCTGTCGATGGCGCTGTTCGGCCACCGTCTGATGATGGACCGCATCGTCCCTGGCGGCGTTGCCGTCGACGTGGACGCGGGCGCGCTCGCGCGGCTCATCGAGCAGTGCAATGCGGTTGAACCGGAACTGCGCCGCCTGCGCGCGATCTACGACGAGCATGCCGGCCTGCAGGACCGCTTCATCGCCACTGGCCGCGTGACGCCGCAGCTGGCCGCGCAGTTGGGCCTCACGGGCCTGGCCGGCCGCGCGAGCGGTCAGGCCTGGGACCTGCGCTGCAACCCGCCATGGCCGCCGTACGACCGGCTCGACGTGAAGATGGCCACGCACCGCAACGGCGACGTGGCCGCGCGCGTGACGGTGCGCTTCGACGAGGCGCTGGAGTCGCTTCGTCTGCTCCGCGCGCTGTGCACCGACCTGCCCGAGGGCCCGCCGAGCGCGCTGCCGCACTTGAGCGCCGGCAGCGCGCTCGGCGCGGGCTGGGTCGAAGGCTGGCGCGGCGAGATCTTCGTCGCGCTCGAGCTCGAAGGCGGAGCGATCCGCCGCTGCCATTGCCACGACCCGTCATGGCAGAACTGGCCGGTGCTTGAGCATGCCGTGATCGGCAACATCGTTCCCGACTTCCCGCTCATCAATAAATCCTTCAACCTCAGCTATTCGGGACACGACCTCTGATGTGGCAGATCCTCAAACAAATTGTCCGCACCGGCGTGATCACCGAGCCGGCGCCGCAGGTTGCTGACGATGACGGCGCCGCGGTCCGGCGCATCCACCAGGACCTCCTGGATATCCTCGGTCAAGCCCTGACGATCCGCGAGGTCGACGCCGGCTCGTGCAACGGCTGCGAGCTCGAGATCCACGCGCTCAGCAATCCGTACTACAACATCGAGGGGTTGGGCATCAAGTTCGTCGCCAGCCCGCGGCACGCCGACATGCTGCTCGTGACCGGGCCGGTGTCACGCCACATGGAGGAAGCGCTGCGGCGCACCTACGACGCGACGCCGGAACCGAAGCTGGTGGTCGCCTTGGGCGACTGCGGCTGCACGGGCGGTATCTTTGGCGAGAGCTATGCCAGTTGCGGCAAGGTGGCCAACGTGATCCCGGTCGATGCGTCCGTTCCCGGCTGCCCGCCACCGCCGCTGGAGATCCTGCGCGGGATCCTCGGTGCGGTTCGAAAACGGCAGCCTGCCATCGGCAAATGATAGCCATGCAGATCGCCGACCGATTCCTGCGCAAGCCCGGTCCGGCCGACCCCGGCGCTTCGGCTGTGTCCGTCTCGGGCCCTCTGGTCATCGAGCCCTGGATCTCGGCGCCGCCGGATGTCGATAGGTATCCTTATGCAGGTCAATGCCCTTCTCAGGCCGATAGCGACAACTGTGTGGGCAAGGCGGCTCATCGAAAGCCGCGTCGACTTGGCGACGACCCGCAGCTCACTTCAATCGCGTTCTCACAGAACCTCGGTAGAGTCGAGATGTGGCGCGGTGACTGTAGGTCTGAGCATCGCTGTTGCCGCCTCTTTCGGATGGCGGTGCCCTATGAGCCAGACCATGGCTCCGTTTCCACATCCCGCTCATCGAACCGGACATGCAGATCTCCCGCATC
>JBGQEX010000232.1:0-6527 GCA_041496605.1 Piscinibacter sp. | reverse complement strand
CCGATCGCGCCGAAGACGCTGACCGCCGGAGCGCAGTACACCGGCTTCCACACGCGGCCCGTTGCAGCGGCCAGCACGTTCAGCGTGGCCGATGCGGCGCACCCCCTCAGCGGTGACTGCTCGGTGTGCCACAGCGGCACCAACTTCTTCAGCGGACAGACCAAGCCCGCCGGCCACATCCCGACGAACTTGGCGACCTGTTCGACCTGCCACGTCGTCTCGGGCGACTTCTCGGTCGCGGGGCTCACGGCGAACATGGCGACGATGCACACCGGGATCACGAGCGGCTGCATTGCCTGCCACACCGCCGGCACCGGCGGGGGCCCCTTCGCCGGATGCACGACGCAGGCAGCCTGCGCCTCGCCACCGCCCCTGACGTATCAACCCAAGACCATGCCCTTGGCGGCCGGCGCGTCACCGACGGCACCCTCACCGCTGACGCACGTTCCGGCGGTCGGCATCGCCTGCGAGAGGTGCCACGCGGCGACGGTGTTCACTTCCTTCGCCGGCATGAACATGAAAGGCAACGCAACCGCCCACGGTGCGGTCTACCCGCCCGCGACCTGCATAAGCTGCCATGAAGGTACGCCGAAATACCAATGGTTCGGCGCATTGAACATCGTGACGAGGCCCGTGGGCCACGAGGGGCGCAAGGCAGGTCAGGATTGCATTGGCTCGGGCTGCCACAGGGCAAGCTATGGGGCATTCGCTGGGCTTGTGCGTCCGGTTATTCGTTCAGCTATCACGCTTTCGAATCCGCGCCTGCTGCCCGACGGGACGCCGCTCGATCCGACGGTTCCCTCCGGGACGCAGCGGTTCAACCACCAGGGCGTGCTGCCGGGTCAATGCACGACCTGCCACAATGGCCAAGCCGCGAAGGGCTTGCCACCCAAGCATTTCGTGACGCGCGCATCCTGCGACACGTGCCACCGCACCACGGCGTGGATTCCTGCCCAGTTCAATCACCAGGGCGTGCTGCCAGGGCAGTGCTACACCTGCCACAACGGGACCGGGGCGCCGGGCAAGTCGTCGTCGCACTTCGTCACGGCGAGGTCCTGCGATGCGTGCCACCGCACGATTGCCTGGGTTCCGACCAACTACTCTCACCTGTCGCCTGCGTTCAAGCCGCAACCCGACAAGACCACCTGCGTCAGCTGCCACATCACCAACGGCGAAATCGTTCCGCGCCAATTGCGCGGGAACCCGAGGCCCAGACCGATACCGCAGTGACGTACGAACGCCGACGTCAAACAAGAAGCCACGGCCATGATTGATTGCATTGCGAGCTTTGCACGCGTCGCGGCGAGAGCCGCCCGCGTGTTGTTGCTGTTCGCTCTGACCTTGACCCTGCTGCCCGCGCGGGCGCAGACCATCGATGAGGTGACGATTCGACCGCGGGGCAACGACACGATCGTCCGCATCGAATTCAACGGCACGGTGCGCTTTCTTCAGCAGTCGCCGAACACCGCGGCGGAACTCTTCCGGATCACCTTCCAGCTCGTTGCGACCGACGAATCGGTCGCCAACCAATCCACCGAGGAGGTCAGGACGGTCCGGGCTGTCGGGGCGCTGCCCGAGTTCAGCGTTTCGTACGTGCCGGTTCCAGGGCGGCAGGTCAAGCAACTGACGCTTCAATTTCAGACCAAGGTCGGCGTGCAGGTGCGCCAGGGGCCGTCGCCAAGATCCATCGACATCCTCTTTCGCGGCGTGTCCGTTGGCGCCGCGGCGGTGATCGCGCCAGCGTCCGAGAAGCGGTATGCCATCGTCTTGCAGACCGTCCCGCTCGCCGAATCCGACAAGCTCCTTCCGATTCCGGTCCAGTTCCAGAACTACGAAGTTTTCAGCCTCAATTCGGTCGTCGATGGCGTGCCCACCATCGACGTGAACGTGGGGTATTTCGCCACCGAGGCAGAGGCGGAAGCGGCGCGCAAGATCGCGCTGCAACGGTTCCCGCAAGCGAGGGTCATCGACCTGAGCAAGCGCCGTGAGGAGGTTCTCAAGTCGGCTTCTCAAATCGCGCAGGCCCCGGTGGCGCAGCCGGCTCCAACACCTGAACCCGTACGCGCAGCGGCCCCGCCCGCGCCACCGGCCCCACCCCTGCCGGTGCCCGCAGTACCAGTACCTGTACCGGTACCAGCGCCAGCGCCGGCGCCAGAGCCGGCGGCTGCGCCGGCGCCCAGCACCGAGCCGATGTCCGAGATCGACCGGCAGGCCGCCGAATTGATGGCGCGCGCGAGGGATGCACTGGCGGCGAAGAAGTACGAGGAGGCGATCGACAAGCTGAACCAGTTGCTGCTGTTGCCGCCGAACAAGTTCTCGCAGGATGCGCAGGAACTCATCGGCGTTGCCTGGGAGCGCGCTGGCGATGCGGCACGAGCCCGAACGGAATACCAGCTCTATCTGAGGCTGTTCCCCGAGGGCGAAGGGGCCGACCGGGTCAGGCAGCGGCTCGCGGCGCTCGGGAGCGACCAAGGGACGACGCCGCTCGTGGAAGCCGGCGCCGCCGGTGCGCAGAAGGCCGAGCCGCCGAAAAAATACAGCGGCAGCATCGCCCAGTACTACTACGGCGGCAAGGCGAGGAGCCAATCGCTTGTCAACCTCGCGGCCGGCATTGATCAATCGACGTTGAGCAAGACCACCGAGTCGGCGATCGTGACAAGCGTGGACCTCGGCGGACGCTTCACCTCGCCCGAGGCAGAGACCCGGGTGGTGGTGCGCGGCACCGGGTCGGCCAACCTGCAGTCAACGTCGCACAGCGCCAGCCTGCTGAATGCGGCCTATGTCGACTACAAGCGCACCGGCAGCGGGCTCGCCATCAGAGCCGGGCGCCAGTCGGCGATCAGCGGCGGGCTGCTGGGCCTTTTCGATGGGGTTTCGCTGACCTATCCGGTGTCGCAGAAAGTGAAGTTCGACCTGATGGGCGGCGTCCCTGCCAACGTGCTCGTGTCCGCACCGTCGCAACGCCTGCTGGCCGCCATGATGGAGGCGGACGGAATCTTCGAGCATTGGGGCGGCAACATCTACTTCATCGACCAGACCAGCGAAGGCTTCAGCAACCGGCGCGCCGTGGGCACCGAGCTGCGCTACGCGGATGAACGTGGCTCTCTCTATTCGCTGCTCGACTACGACATGAACTTCCGCAAGATCAATGCGGTGTCCTTGCAGGGCTCGTATCAGGCACCCGCCCAGACGACCATCACCATACTGGCCGACATTCGCAAGGCGCCGTCGCTGGAGTTGACCAACGCGTTGATCAGCTCCGGCCAGCCGTCGTTGACGGCGTTGTTGCAAATGCCGAACACGACCCTTGCGGACGTTCGCAACCAAGCCTTGCAGACCAGCGCCACGGCGAAGCAAGGCTTGATAAGCGTCTCCAGGCCGTTCGCAGAACGCTGGCAGCTCGCAGTCGACTTGCGATACAGCGAGGTGGGCGCGCTGCCCGCAGTGGGCAACTTCGAGGCAGCGCTAGCCACCGGAGCGCAATACGCCGCCTCCGCGCAGCTGACGGGCTCCAACCTGTATTCCCTGCGCGACATCAACAGCTTCAACCTCAGCGTGCTGACCAGCCCGCTGCTCAGGGGAACGCAGTTCGGCTACAGCAACCTGACTGGCCTGCGCGAGAACGCGCTCACGGTCGAGCCCTCGATACGCTTCTACAGGCAGACCGAAACCAATGGCAACAAGACGGAACGAATCACTCCCGGCCTGCGCGTCACCTATCGCGTGTCACGGCGCGCCAACCTGCTCGGCGAGACGGTTCTCGAGCACTCGACTCTCGACTCGGCCACGGGCCATGGCACCACCAACTCCATCTTCTTCTACTTCGGCTATCGGTACGAGCTATTCTGAATGTGGCGCTTGTTCGCCGCCGAGGTGCGCGCTTGAACTCCGTTGAACTTGCCATCGTGGTCGCGTTCGTGGCGGCCCTGTTGCTCGCCGTGGCCGTCGCGCTTGGGGTGATGGGAAGGCTTCACCGCGCGCGCAGCCGATCGCAGCTGCTGCCGCTCATCGAAGGCTCGAAGGCACGGCTGGTCGAATTGGATTCGCAGCTGGCGCAAGGGCAGATCAGCCAGGAGTCCCACGACGCGCAAAGCCACCAATTGGCGGCCAGCCTGCTCGAGACGACGGGCCCGGTTGCCGGGCCGGCATGGATAGTCTCGCGGCCCAGGCTGCCGATTGCGCTCGGCGGCCTGGCCATCGCGGGCCTGTTGGCCAGCGGGCTGTATCTGGCATTGGGCAGATCTGCGACGCAGGAGCCCGCCTCAGAAACGTCCGCTGGCGCTTCGTCGACGGAAAAGCCGTCCGAGCCTTCGGCGCACGCACTGTCCCAAGAGCAGCTGCAGCGGATGGTCGACCAGGTGAGTGCGCAGGTGCAGAAGAATCCGAAGGACGCCACCGCGTGGGCCATGCTGGCGCACTCCTACGACATGCTCGGCAAGTTCTCCGATGCCAGCAAGGCCTACGCCACGCTCGTAGAACTGTTGCCCAAGGATGCCCAGGTTCTCGCCGACTATGCGGATTCCCTGGCCGTTGCGCATGGGCGTACGCTGAAGGGCGAACCCATGGTGCTGATCAACAAGGCGCTGGCGCTGGACCCGAAGAATGTCAAAGCGCTCGCACTGGCCGGCGCCGCGGCATATGAACGCAAGGACTATTCCGAGGCGCTTGGATACTGGGAACGTGCACGCGCGGCGTCCACCGAGCCCGAATTCACTCGGCAGATCGAGGTCAGCATCGCCGAAGCCAAGGCGCTGGGCAGCGGCACGGCGCTGGCCAAGGGCGACGGGATGGCGGCAGGCAACAAGGCACAGGGCCCTGCGGCCGGTGGCGCGTTCGTGTCGGGTCGTCTGAGCGTTTCGGAGGCACTGAAGTCCAAGACATCGCCGGACGACACGGTGTTCATCTTCGCCAGGCCGGTTCAGGGGTCTCGCATGCCGGTGGCACTGCTGCGCCGGCAAGTGCGCGATCTGCCCTTGGACTTCACGCTCGACGATTCCATGGCCATGGTCCCGGACCGGAGCTTGTCGACCTTGTCGGATGTGGTGGTCGGCGCCAGGATTTCCAAACGGGGCGACGCCACTCCGCAGGCAGGCGACCTGCAAGGATTGAGCGCACCGATCAGCGTCGGGACCAAGGGCGTCAAGCTCGAGATCGCCGAGGTCGTGCAATGAGGGCATCTGTCATGGCACTACCGTTCCGGCGTACGACTGCGGCTGCAGTGCCGACGATGCGTTGGCATCGCCGGCTCGTGGTCTGTCTGCTGTCGTCGTTGACCTTGCTGCATGCTCCCGCGGCCATGGCCGTATTGGGTGGCGACGAGGCAACGATCCAGGAGGACCAGAAGCGCATGAAGGCGCAGCGCAGGCTGGCGGTGGCGGGGACCTTCCAGGTTCACGAAATCTCCTCGCCGGACGGCTCCACCGTGAAGGAATTCGTCGCGGCCAACGGAACCGTGTTCGCGGTCGTCTGGCACACGCGCCTGAAACCCGATCTCGAGCAGTTGCTGGGTTCGCATCACAGCGAATACGCCGCGGCGGCCAGCGAGGCGATGAAGCGACCCGGTATCAAGCGCGGCGTCGTGCTGCGCCGCGGCGACGTGGTCGTTCACTCGTCCGGCCATCTGAACGCGTTCGTCGGAAAGGCGTATGTGCCGTCACTGATTCCCGTGGGATTCAACATCGATGACATCCGCTAGGAGCTTGCTCGTGCCTCGATGGCTTCAGCCTTGCGTCGCGCTGCTGCTGATCGCACTGGTGGGTTGCGGCGGCGGCAACTCGACGGTGACGACGACCACTGGCAGGGTCGTTTCGGTGGACACGCCCACGGGCCCGAACACGACCGAAATCGTCGTCGACACCGGGCCGGATTCCGGTTTTTCGCTGGGCGCAGCGAACATCCCGTACGTCACGGTCACCGTGTGCAGTCCGGGGTCGACCACAAATTGCGCCACGGTCGATCATGTGTTTCTCGACACCGGGTCGATCGGTTTTCGTGTGTTGAAGAGTGCGCTGGCACAGGTCGCGCTTGCGCCGGTCAACGTCCCAGCCGATGCGGCGAGTTCCACGCCAGCCGGCCCGGCCGCGGAGTGCTACCCGTTCGTGCTCGGCGCGGTATGGGGGCCGTTGGCGAGCGCCGATCTCCACATCGCCGGGGAGACAGCCAGTTCGCTGCCAATCCAGGTCATCGACGACTCCACAACGCCTGCCTACGCCGCGCCGTCGAACTGCGGTTCCGCTGCCAACGGGGGGCTGCTCAACTCGGTCGGCACGTTGCAGGCCAACGGCATCCTCGGCGTCGGCATGATCCGGTACGACTGCGGACTCATCTGCGTGACCGGCGATTATTCGGGCGGCTATACGCTGTACTACGCCTGCCCGTCCACGCCGTCGAGCTGCGTGCCGGCGGCCATACCGGTGGATCTGCAAATGCAAAACCCGGTGGCGTACTTTCCGGTGAACAACAACGGCACGATCATCACCTTGCCAACGCTGCCGGAATTGGGTGCCTACGTGGCCAAGGGGCGCTTG
>JBGQEX010000231.1:0-6553 GCA_041496605.1 Piscinibacter sp. | reverse complement strand
CACGTTCGGGCACTACGCCGCGGCGCGCGAGGCCGCGCAGTCGGCCTGTGCGACGCTGCCGCAAGGCGGTCCGTTGGAGGCGACGCACCACTTCTATCACGCACTGACGCTGATCGCGCTGTTTCCCGATGCGACGCAAACGCAGCGCGCGGAGCTCGTGCCGGTGCTGAATGAGACGCTGCAGCGCCTCAGGCGTCTCGCCGACGACGGCACGGATGGTGTCCTGGCGCGGTGCGCACTCGTCTCGGCCGAGATGATTCGCGTCCGTGTCGATTCGCCCGCCGAAGCGGCCGACGCCAGTGACGTCGACGCGATGCGCCTTTACGAACAGGCGATCGGATCGGCGCGCACCCACGGACTTACACAGAACGAAGCCCTGGCGCATGAACTCGCCGCACGCTTCTACCGCGAGCGTGGTTTTGCCACCAGCGCCGATGCGCATCTGCGCGAAGCGTACGGCTGCTACGCATGCTGGGGGGCCGACGCCAAGGTGCGGCAGCTCGAGGCGCTGTATCGGCGGACTGCGGCCACGCCAGCGGACAACGGCGCGGTCCCGCTCGACGCGCTCTCGGTGCTCAAGGCCTCGCAGGCCATCTCCGGCGACATCCTGCTGGACCACTTGCTGAAGACGCTGCTGTGCACCGTGATCGAACACGCCGGTGCGCACAAGGGCCTGTTGTTCCTGGTGCGTGAAGACGAGCTGGTGTTGGCCGCTGAAGGCCGCGTTGAAGGCGAGCAGGTGCAGGCATCGCTGTCCGGGTCGCAGCCGCTGCAAGCCGCGAGTGCGCCGGCGTCCATCCTCAACGACGTTCGACACAGCCGCGAGAAATTGGTCCTCGCCGATGCGAGCGCGGCCAACCCCTTCTCGGCCGACGACTATCTGAGGCAGCACGCGCCGAAGTCGGTGTTGTGCCTGCCGATCCTGCGCCAAGGCGAACTGAGCGGCTTGCTGTATCTGGAAAACAATCTGATCACGCAGGCGTTCACGCCCGAGCGGCTCGCGGTGCTGGAGCTGTTGGCCTCGCAGGCCGCGATCTCATTGGAAAACGCGCAGCTCTACGCCGACCTCAAGCTCGAGAATTGGGAGGCCGAAGCCGAGTTGCTCGAACGCGAGGCACACGTCCGGCGCCTGGTCGATTCCAACATCATCGGCATCTTCTTCTGGGACTTGAACGGCGACATCCTGGACGCCAACGACGCGTTCCTCCAGATCACGGGGTACACGCGCGCCGATCTGGAGGAAGGCAACATCGATTGGGCCGCGATGACGCCGCCGGAGTACGCCGCGGCGGACGAAAAGGCACTCCAGGAGCTGAGGCAAAACGGCACCGCCTTGCAGTACGAGAAGGAGTACATCACCAAGGACGGCAAGCGCGCGCCCGTGCTCATCGGCGGCGCGCTGCTCGAGGGCTCGCGTGAAATGGGCATCGCCTTCGTTCTCGACCTGACCGAGCGCAAGCGCGCCGACGCCGAGTTGCGGGCGCGTCAGGCCGCCGACGCGGCGAACGAGGCGAAGAGCCAGTTCCTCGCCAACATGAGCCACGAGCTGCGCACGCCGCTGAACGCCATCCTCGGCTATGCCCAGTTGCTACTCAACGACGAAGGCCGCGACGAACGCACCGCGGCCGGGCTCAACACCATCCGCCAAAGCGGTGAATTGCTGCTCACGCTCATCAACGACATCCTCGACGTGGCGGCGATCGAATCCGGCAAGATGGCGCTCCAACCCGAGGCGGTGGATCTCCCGGTCTTCTTGCGCACGGTCACCGACATCGTTCGCGTCAAGGCCGACCAGAAGAATCTGCTGCTCACGCTGCACACCGAGCCGGGTCTCGCGCAAACCGTGCATGTCGACGAGAAGCGGTTGCGCCAGGTGCTGCTGAACCTGTTGAGCAACGCGGTGAAGTTCACCGACGCAGGCGAGGTGCAACTGCGGGTCTATCCGCTGGCCCCTGCGGGCGCGACGGTGCGCTTGCGCTTCGAGGTGAAGGACAGCGGCATCGGCATCGCCAGCGAGCAGCTCGGAGCGATCTTCGAGCCGTTCGTGCAGGCCCCCGACGTGCAGCGCCGTTTCGGCGGCACCGGACTCGGCCTGTCGATCAGCCGGCAGTTGCTGAGCCTGATGGGTAGCGACATCCACGTCGACAGCCGCGTGGGCCAGGGCAGTTGCTTTCGCTTCGACCTGGAACTGCCCGTTGGAATCGACGTCACGCGTGTGGCGACGGCCGCGCCGCGCCGCATCGTCACTGGCTATGTCGGTGCACGGCGCCGGCTGTTGGTGGTGGACGACGTCGCGACCAATCGCATGCCGCTGGTGGACCTGCTGGCACCGCTGGGCTTCGAGGTGTTCCAGGCCGACAACGGCCAGACGGGCGTGGAACTGGCCCAGACGCTGCGCCCTGATCTGATCCTGATGGACGCGGTCATGCCGGTGATGGACGGCCTGGACGCGACACGTCGCTTGCGTGCCGTGCCGCAGACCCAGCGCGTGCCCATCATCATCGTCTCGGCTGGCGCCACGGCGGACGACCAGCGAAACGGCCTGGAGGTGGGTGCGAACGCCTTCCTGCCCAAGCCGCTGGACATGCGGCGGTTGTTGACGGAAATCGGCACCCTGCTCGGGCTGACGTGGCTCCCCGACGCGAGTGATGCGCCGGCCGGCGGCGCAGCCGGCGCACCGCGGCCGTTGGTGGCTCCGCCCGCGGAAGAACTGGAAATCCTGTACCAGCTCGCCAAGACCGGGAACATGCGCCGCATCCGCGAGCGCGCCGAACACCTCGCGAGCCTCAACGACGAGTACCGCGGGTTCGCCGACACCTTGCTCCAGCTGGCAGGCCGCTTCCAGTCGCGCGCCATCCTCGACTTGGTGGCGCAGCATCTGCAACAGGCATCGCAGCGCTGAGCGTGCACTAGCTGCCGCCGGGCGAACCTGCCCACCCCCATCTTCGCGGTAACTGCGTCGCAACAAGTCCTAGCGGCGGCACAACTTCACATCCTTCGTGCCCATCGCTGATTGATTTAGGGTTTTCATTGAGTGATTTATTAAATGATGTGCCTACACTTCGATCCAAGGTCACTGCCCACCGCTGTCGGGTGGTGTCCCCAAGTCGAGGCCGGCCGCGTGCCGAGCCCCATGCCTACCTCGCGGCAAGTGGCCGCGATTCACTTCGAACAGGAGACCGAGGATGAGCTTCAACAAGAGCAAGGTGGCCATCGCCGCGAGCGCCTTCGCGATGGCTGCGTTGATGAGCGGCGGCGCGCAGGCGCAGCAGAAGACCTTGACGCTGTGCTGGGCGGCCTGGGATCCGGCCAACGCGCTGGTGGAGTTGTCGAAAGACTTCACGGCCAAGACCGGCATCGCGATGAAGTACGAGTTCGTGCCCTGGCCCAACTTCGCCCAGCGCATGCTCAACGAGCTCAACTCGAAGGGCAAGTTGTGCGACCTGCTGATCGGTGACAGCCAGTGGATCGGCTCGGCCGCCACCGAAGGGCACTACGTCAAGCTCAACGAGTTCTTCGACAAGAACGGCATCAAGATGACCGACTTCGCTCCGGCGACGGTCGAGGGTTATTCGACCTGGCCCAAGGGCACGAAGAACTACTGGGCGCTGCCGGCGATGGGCGACGCGGTGGCCTTCACCTACCGCAAGGACTGGTTCGCGCGTCCTGAGCTCCGTGCGGAGTTCAAGCAGAAGAACGGCCACGACCTGGCGCCGCCCAAGACCTGGGACGAGTTCAAGCTGATCGGCCAGTTCTTCCAGAACCGCGTGATCGACGGCAAGAAGGTCTACGGCGCGGCGCTCTACACCGAGCGCGGCTCCGAAGGCATCACCATGGGCGTGACCAACACGATGTACGCCTACGGCATGGAGTACGACAACCCGAAGAAGCCGTACGACATGAAAGGCTTCATCAACGGGGCCGGCGCCGCCAAGGGGCTCAAGCTCTACAAGGATCTGTACGACTGCTGCACGCCGCCGGGGCACTCCAACGCCTACATGAGCGAAGACCTCGACTCGTACAAGTCGGGTCAGGTGGCGATGCAGATGAACTTCATCGCCTTCTTCCCGGGCATCTCGAAAGACCCGCAGGTGGGCGGCGAGAAGACTGGCTTCTTCCCGATCCCCAAGGGTGACAAGCAGTTCGCGCAACTCGGCGGACAGGGCATCTCGGTCGTCAAGTACTCCGACAAGAAGGACATGGCGCTCGAGTACATGAAGTGGTTCGCGCAACCGGCCATCCAGCAGAAGTGGTGGGACGGCGGCGGCTTCAGCTGCCTGAACGCGATCCTCAACCAGCCGGGCTTCGCGACGAGCACGTCCTATGCCCAGGTCTTCCAGGATTCGATGAAGATGGTGAAGGACTTCTGGGCCGAGCCGACCTACGCGCAGCTGCTGCTGGCGATGCAGAACCGGGTGCACGACTACGTCGTCGCCGGCAAGGGCACGCCGCAGACCGCACTCGACGCGCTCGAGAAGGACTGGGAAGAGGTCTTCAAGGAAGACGGAAAGATCGGGAAGTCCAAGTGAAACCAGGAGCGTTCACGCGTTGGGTGACGCGACCAGAAAAGGCGCCCACCGCGGGTTCGCAGGGACCGGAGGGCGCTGCCCTCCGGTCTCCGGGCCCTTCAAAGATCATGAAGAAATCGTCGTTCGGCCCTCAAGGCCTGTCGGATCGTGCGCTGGCCTGGCTCTTCGTCGGCCCGACCATCGTGCTGTTGCTCGCCTTCAACATCTTCCCGCTGTTCTGGACGATCTATCTTTCATTCACGAACTTCCGTGCCAACAAGCCGAACGCAGACACGCTGTGGGAGGGCATCAGCAACTACCAGCGCGTGCTGAACGATGAAGCCATCTGGGAGAACATGCGCGCGACTGCGCACTTCCTGGTCAGCTCGATCTCGCTGCAACTGCTGCTCGGCTTCGGCCTCGCGCTGCTGCTGAACCGCAGGTTCCGCTCGCACAGCTTCTGGAGCACCGCGATCCTGCTGCCGATGATGCTTGCACCCGCGGTGGTCGGCACCTTCTGGAAGTACTTTTTCGAGCCGCAATACGGCATCTTCAACTACATCATCAACTTCTTCGGCGGGCCCGGCACCTTCACGATGCTCGGCGACACGACGCTCTCGCCCTGGGCCATCGTGCTGGTGGACACCTGGATGTGGACTCCCTACGTGATGCTGCTGCTGCTGGCCGGCCTGCGCTCGATCCCGCCTTATTTGTACGAGGCCGCCGAGATCGACCGCGCCTCGGCCTGGACCAAGTTCTGGCGCATCACGCTGCCGATGGTGATGCCCTTCATCATCCTCGCGCTGCTGTTCCGCACCATCGAGAACTTCAAGATGTTCGACCTGGTGGACAACCTCACCAGCGGCGGCCCCGGCTCTGTGACCGAGCTCGCGTCCATCCACCTCAAGCGCGAGGCCTTCGAGAAATGGCGCACCGGCTACGCCTCGGCCCTCGCAATCATCATGTTCGTGTCGATCTACGGCCTGTCGCTGGTCGCGGTGCGCTTCCTCGATAAGGTGAAGCAGCGATGAAAACCATTCCTCACAGCCCGCTCGAGCCGAGCGCGCGTTCCAAGTTGTTCGCCGGCATCGTGGTGATCGCCTACGCCGTCATCTCGCTGATCCCGCTGGCGTGGATCTTCATGACGAGCTTTCGCACCCCGCAGGACGCCATCGCGTACCCGCCCAAGGTGGTGGCCGAGCAGTCGCTCATTGGCTACGTCAACCTGTTCACGACGCGTTCGCGTGTCTCGGCGGAAGAACTGGCGGCGCTGCCGCCGGCCACGACCTGGTACGAAGGCCTGGTGCGCGATCAGCAGATGATCCTCGCGGGCCCATCGCGCTTCATCGACCGCTACACCAACTCGCTGCTGATCGGCTTCGGCTCGACGCTGCTGTCGGTCGTGCTGGGCACGCTCGCGGCCTACGCCTTCTCGCGCTTTCGGGTGCCGGGCAAGGCTGACTTGCTCTTCTTCATCCTCTCGACGCGGATGATGCCGCCGATCGCGATCGCGATTCCGATCTACCTGATGTTCCGCAACGTCGGGCTCAACGACACCCATCTCGGCCTGATCCTGCTCTACACCACGGTGAACCTGTCGCTGTCGGTCTGGCTGCTCCAGGGCTTCATGGACGAGATTCCGCGCGAGTACGAAGAAGCGGCCATGGTCGACGGCTACACGCGCTGGCAGGCCTTCGTCAGGGTCGTGCTGCCGCAAGCCGCCACCGGCATCGCCACCACTGCCATCTTCTGCCTGATCTTCGCCTGGAACGAGTACGCCTTCGCGCTGCTCTTGACCAGCGGCACGGCGCAGACCTCGCCACCGTTCATTCCCACCATCATCGGTGAGGGCGGCCTGGACTGGCCCGCGATGGCGGCCGGCACCACGCTGTTCCTGCTGCCGGTGCTGATATTCACCGTGCTGCTGCGCAAGCACCTGCTGCGCGGCGTGACCTTCGGAGCGATCCGCAAATGAGTAGTACAAAACGCGCCACCCCGCGCTGGCTGCGCCGCGCGCCGTGGGAACACAGCACCACCGGGCTCAT
>JBGQEX010000230.1:0-6587 GCA_041496605.1 Piscinibacter sp. | reverse complement strand
TTGCTGCAGGCAATCGTCGGCATCGAGATCGAACTCACGTCGCTGACGGGCAAGTGGAAGGTGAGTCAGAACCGTCCCGTTGCCGATCGCGAGGGCGTGGCGAGGAGCTTGGCCGAAGTCGGCGGCAGTGAGGCCATGGCCATGGTGCAGCAGGTGCTGCAGCCGGGCTCGGACTAAAACGGAATGTCGTCGTCCATGTCCTCGAAGCCGGTGGCCGACTTCGGCGCGGGCTTGCTGGCGGCCGGGCGTGATGCCGGAGCGCTGCGCTCTTCGCTGCGTTCGCGGCCCGCGCCGCCTTCCTCGCCGCCGCCCATGCCTTCACGGCTGCCGAGCAACTGCATCTCGGCGGCGATGATCTCGGTGGTGTACTTCTCGACACCGTCCTTGTCCTGCCACTTGCGGGTCTTCAAGCGGCCTTCCACGTAGACGGGCCGGCCCTTCTTCAGGTACTCGCCGGCGATCTCGGCCAGCCGGTCATAGAACACCACGCGGTGCCATTCGGTTTCTTCCATCTTCTCGCCGGAGGTCTTGTCCTTCCAATTGCGCGAGGTGGCGATCGTCACGTTGCAGATCGCGTTGCCGTTGGGCGTGTAGCGCACCTCGGGGTCGCGGCCGAGGTTGCCGATAAGAATGACTTTGTTGACCGAGGCCATGGCGTGAGCTCCGAAGCGGACAGTGGGGGATGGCGGCAATTATCGCCTGCCGCCTTCGCGCCGCAGCAACCCCCAAAGGGGCGGGCCGCGGGCGACGTTTCGCGTCCCGTACCATCACGCCTTTGCGCGCCTGCCCCGCTTCCGTGACCCCCACTGCCACCGCACCACTCGCCATCCTGCACGAGGTCTTCGGCTACGCCGCATTCCGCGACGCGCAGGCCGACATCGTCGACCATGTCGTGGCGGGCGGCGACGCGCTGGTGCTGATGCCCACCGGCGGTGGAAAAAGCCTGTGTTACCAGGTTCCGGCCATCGCGCGCCACCGCGCCGGCCGCGGCGTCGCGGTGGTGGTGAGCCCGCTGATCGCACTGATGCACGACCAGGTCGGCGCGCTTGAAGAGGCCGGCGTGCACGCCGCGTTCCTGAACTCGACGCTGACGCTCGACGATGCGCAGCGCATCGAGCGCGAAATGATGGGCGGACGACTGGTGCTGCTGTACGCGGCGCCCGAGCGCGTGACGACGCCGCGCTTCCTCGCGCAGCTCGACTCGCTGCACGAGCGCGGCCTGCTGAGCCTGTTCGCGATCGACGAGGCGCATTGCGTGAGCCAGTGGGGCCACGACTTCCGCGAGGACTACCTGGCGCTCAACGTGCTGCACGAGCGCTACGCCGACGTGCCGCGCATCGCGCTCACTGCCACCGCCGACGATCTGACGCGCGCCGACATCATCGAACGCCTGCAACTGCAGGACGCGCGCGTCTTCATCAGCAGCTTCGACCGGCCCAACATCCGCTATGCGATCGTCGAGAAGGACAACGCGCGCGCGCAGCTGCTGCGCTTCATCCACGACGAACACGAGGGTGAGGCCGGCATCGTCTATTGCCAGTCGCGCAAGAAGGTCGAAGAGACGGCCGATTGGCTGAAGAGCGAAGGCGTTGCGGCCTTGCCCTATCACGCCGGGCTCGACGCCGACCTGCGGCGTCGCCACCAGGACCGCTTTCTGCGCGAAGACGGCATCGTGATGGTCGCGACGATTGCCTTCGGCATGGGCATCGACAAACCCGATGTGCGCTTCGTCGCCCACCTCGACCTGCCGAAGAACATCGAGAGCTATTACCAGGAGACCGGCCGCGCCGGCCGCGACGGCCAGCCCGCCGACGCCTGGATGGCCTACGGCCTGGCGGACGTGGTGAACCAGCGCCGCATGATCGACGAGAGCCCGGCCGGCGAGGAGTTCAAGCGCGGCCAGCGCGGCAAGCTCGACGCGCTGCTGGCGCTGGCCGAGGCGCACGACTGCCGCCGCGTGCGCCTGCTCGACTATTTCGGGGAACCAAGCCAGCCTTGCGGCAACTGCGACAACTGCCTCAACCCGCCGGCCACCTGGGACGCGACCGAATCGGCGCGCAAGGCGCTGAGCTGCATCTACCGCTTCCACCAGAACGGCGGCCAACGCTTCGGCGCCGGCCACCTGATCGACGTGCTGCGCGGAAAGGCCACCGACAAGGTGGCGCAGTTCCACCATGAGCGGCTGTCGACCTTCGGCATCGGCGCCGACGTCAGCGAAGTGCAATGGCGCGCCGTGCTGCGCCAGCTGATTGCGCTCGGCCACCTGCGCACCGAAGGCGAATACAACACGCTCGAACTGACGGCGAGCGCGCGCGAGGTGCTGCGCGGTGACGTCGCGATGCTGCTGCGCCAAGCCAGCGATGCGCCCAAACGCAAGAAGGCGGCGCGTGTCGAGCGCAGCAAGGACAAGGCGCCGCCGGTGAAGCTGGACGACGATGGCCTGGAGCGCTTTGCCGCACTGAAGGCGTGGCGCGCCGAAGTGGCGCGCGAACACAACCTGCCGGCCTATGTGGTGTTCCACGACGCAACGCTGGCCGAGATGGCGCGCTCGCAACCGGAATCGCTGGACGCGCTGGCGGCGATCAGCGGTGTCGGCACGAAGAAGCTCGAAGCCTACGGGCGCGAGATCCTGCGGGTGCTGGAGGCGGGGCCGACCTAGCCGCCGCGTCAGGGCGTCACGCTGATCGTGACGACGTTGCTGTCGGCCTCGTTGCCGGCGTTGTCGCGCGCACGGGCGAACACCGAGAGCGTGGTGCGGCCGTCGGTCGGCGCCGTGGCGATCCATTCGAAGGGCTCGGCACCATCGGTGCCGAGCCGCACCGTGTTCGAGCCGTCGAAGCGGTAGAACGCCACGCTGTCGATGCCGCTCTCGTCGGCTGCGGCGGCCGCCAGCTTCACGCTCTGCCCGGCCCGCACGCTGGCGGCGTCGGCCACCAGGCTGACGGCCGGCTGCGAGTCGTCGAAACCAAAGCCAAAGCCGATCGAGATGCCGCCGCCGCAGGCGCTGGTCAACAGAGCGGCGACCAACGCCAGCGCCGCCAAACGCAGCCCCGTCATACCGGCGAACGCCGGTATCCACTGGCGTACGGGCCGCACCTTCGTTGAACGCTCGTGGCTCTTCAAGCAGTGGATCCCGGCGTTCGCCGGGATGACGATCTGGTTGGCATGGCCAGATGCTACGCCGCCGGCTCAGCCACGGCGCAAGCGCGCCATCTCCTCGCCGACCAGGCGCACGATCAAGCGGTCCAGCGTCTGCACCGAATACTGATTCACGTCGTGCAGCGTCTGCGTGCCGGGGCCGCTGCCGGGGTCGGAAGCCTCGCGGTAGGTGAGGAAGACAAAGCGGCCGGCGGTGTACTGCGCGATCTGACGGTAGATGTATTCGCCCACCGGATCGAGCCCGCTCGCGCCGACGGCGAACAGCTTGATGCCCTTGGCCAGCGCCGCCTGCATGTCGATGTCGTATTGCGGGCCGCCGTAGTCCAGGTGTGGCGGCGCGTCGGCCACCAGCACCACCATGCGCGCCGCGTCGGCGCGCCAGCTCAGGCCGTGCACGACTTCGTGCAGGGCTTCGTTCAGCGCTTCGGGCGTGTCGCCGCCGCCGGCGGCCTGCACGCGCGCCAGCTGCTGCTGGAAGCTGCCCAGGTCGTCGGTGAAGTCATGCGTGCGGGTCAGGAACGCGTCGCCGCGGTCGCGGTACGCCACCAGCCCGTAGCAGATGTCGGGCTGGCCGGGCAGCTGCGCGATCTGCTGCGACATCGCGCGCATCGAGGTCTTCAGCTTGGCGATCTCGTCACCCATCGAGCCGGTGGCGTCGACCAGGAACACCAGGTCCAAGCGCGGCCGCGCGGCGACGCCGACGCTGCCCAGCCGGACCTGTACCGCCGAGCTCTGGCCGCGCAGCAGCATTGCGCGGGCCTGCGTGCCGCCCTTGCGCACCGCGACCCCGAGCGTGCGTTCGTTGGCCGCGGACGGCGACAGGAACGCGCGCGGGTGCAGCCAGACGCGGCCGGCCGTGTCGGTGCGCGCCCACATGAGCGGTTGCGCGACACCGGCACGCTGCACGGCCACCTCGGCGTCATGCACCGGGTGGCCGTGCGCATCGGTCACTTCGAGCAGGTAGCGCTCGCTGATGTCGCGCTCGCGCACCGGCAGACCGGCCTTGCGTTCGCGGTAGCGCAGGTATTCGCCGAAGTCGGCGTTGTCGTCGACCATGCCGGCGGTCACGGTCTCGTGGGCAGGGCGCTGCGCGATCGGTGGTGTGGGCTGCGGTTGCGACCACGGGTCCGGCGCGAAGCGCGAGGCGCTGTCGGCGGCGACGGCGCCGGCCGCCGGCGACGCCGCCGACTTGGCCTCCGCCGCCGGAGCCGCGTCGCGGCGCCGCAGCATCGGTGCGGCTTCGGCCTGCACGCCATGGTGTTCGGCACGGCCTTGCATCTCGCTGCCACGGCCCGGCACCTCACGCGTGCTCGGCGGCCGGTGGCAATGCGCGGCCGAGGGCGCCTCGAAATTCGGCTGCGTGAAGTCAGTCTGCGTTGGCTGCGGCGCGTCCTGCCACAGCGGCGGCCAGCCGCCGGCATGCGCCAGCGGCTCGTCGAAGGCCGCGGCGCAAGCGGCCAGCAGCATCGTCATCACGACGGCCGGGACGGCGCGACGCGGGCGGGGGTTCGTGAACATGCGGGGCTCCTCGTGTTGAACAGGCACGGGCACTGACACGGCCGGCGCCTGCTCACGGGGTCACGTGGCGGCTGGGGAGATCACTCCAGAAAGCTTTCACCCCATTGCGGCACTTCGGCCGTATCAGGCTCGAATCAGGCAGACTGAATCCATGACCGCAGCGACCGACGACACATTGATGAGCGCTTACGCCGCCGGCGACGCGTCGGCGTTCGAGCAGCTCTACGCGCGCCATCACGCCGGCCTGTACCGCTTCATCCGCCGCCTGCTCGGCCCCGGGCTCGCGGCGCAAACCGACGAGGTGTTCCAGGACACCTGGTTGCGCGTGGTGCAGGCGCGAGCGAAGTGGCAGCCGCAGGGCGCAAGTTTTCGCACCTGGCTCTACACACTCGCGAATCACCGCGTGATCGACCTCTGGCGGCGCAGCGGGCGCGAGGTGTCGCTGGATCTCGACGACGAGGCTGCACCGTGGGAGCCCGATGCGGGCCACGCGGTGGCGTGGCAGTACTGGCCGGCACCAGCCGGCGCCGCACCGCACGGCGAAGAACTCGCGTTCTGGCGCAGCGCCGGAATGCGGCTGCTGCAGTGCCTGGACGAGTTGCCGCTGCCGCAACGCAGCACCTTCTTGCTGCACCACGACGACGGGCTGCCGCTGGACGACGTGGCGCGCGCGCTCGAGGTCGGCTTCGAAACCGCAAAGACGCGGCTGCGTTACGCGATGAGCAAGCTCAGGACCTGCATGGGCGCCTACCTCGCCCCGCTGCAAGGGGGCACGAAATGAATTCCGAACATGACGCCTGGTTGCGCGAGGCGCTGCGCCATGCGCCGGATGCGCAGCTCGGCCCGCCGCCGTCGCTCAGCGAAATGATCCTGCGCGAAGCGCGCGCCAAGGCGCACCGCGATCCGGCGCCGCGGGCGCAACCCGCGCGGGTGTTCGCCGGCGCCGCCGCACTGTGGACCTGGCTTGCCCGGCCGCGTGTCGCCGCCGGCCTGGCGAGCGTGATGCTGGCCACGATGGTGGGATTGATGTGGCGTGACGGGCCGGTGGAACCCAGCCCGCAACTGGCGCAGGCGCCCGCTGCACCCGCGGCCGCTCCGGTGCCGACCATCGTTGCGGAGACAAAGACGCTGCCTGCACCGCTGTCCCACGACAGCGCGGCGGCCAAGCCCGCAGCGCCCAAGGCGGCTGCCCCGTCGCGACGCCCGGCCCGCGAGACGGCCGCGCCGGCACCGGTGGCTGCGCCGGCGCCGGCTGCCCCGCCTGCGCCAGCCGTCGCGGTCGTGCCCGTCCCCGAGCCCGCCCTCGAATTGCAGCGCAGGCGCGATGCGCCGTCGGTGGCTCGAGCCAGCGCGGACAATGCGCCCGCGGGCGCCGCCGCCGGAGCGCTGCGCGCCGCGCCGGCGCTGAAGTCGTCGCTCGCCGAAAGCTCGCCCGGCGCAAGCTTGGCGGCCTTGCGCCGCGCGCTCGCCAGCGAGCCGCAGCGCTGGACGTGGCAGCGCGGCGACGCCGACGCACATGCGATCAACGAACGCGTCGATGCGTGGCTCGCGCAGCTGGACGCCGCGACGGCGGCGCACTGGCAGCGTGTGCGGGCCGCACAGACGCCGGCCATGGAGCGCGCCGCGCCGCTGGCCGAGCTGCGCTTGCTGCGCGACGGCCAACTGCTGCATGTTTGGCGCCTCGAGAGCGGTTCGGTGCGGTGGACTGCCGCGGGCATCGAACACGCAGCGCCGCTGGATCCGGCCGCACTGCAGGCGCTGGACCAAGCCGCCCCGTGACGCGGCGGCTTTCCCCGTGCCGGGGCGCGCCGCTATCATGATCGGTTTCGCCCTGCGCCACGATGTCCGCCGTCCCCCACGCCGATCCCGCCCCCGCTGAAGCTTCGATCGAGGCGCCGATGATCCGCGTG
>JBGQEX010000229.1:0-6631 GCA_041496605.1 Piscinibacter sp. | reverse complement strand
GCTGCAGGTCGACCGGGGCGAGCATGCATCGGCGGCCGTGCATTTGAAGGAGGGGCTCGCCCTGTGCGACCGGCATGGTCTTGTCAGCACGCGCGGGCTCATCCTGGCGAACCTGACCGAGCTCGCGCTGAAGACGGGCGATGCCGACGCGGCGCAGACGCATGCCCGGCGCGCGCTCGAGGTCGCGGCGCTCACCGGGAACCGCGCCATCGAGTCGTGGCTGAAGCTGCAGTTCGTGCGCATCGCATTGCGGCACGGCGACCTGAGCGCCGCGCGGACCGATCTTCGGGCGTCACTCGAAATCGCCATGGCCATCGGTCGACCCTCGCTGCAGCTCGCCGGCGTGGCCCGGCTTCGGGCTCGCGGAACTGGTCCATCGCATCGTCGTCGAGACCGCCGTTGCACACGCACCGTTGATCGCGTTGATACGCGGCGCCGAAAGCGTGAGCCCCCCAGTCGCTTCGCTCCTGCCCCCAAGGGGCGCTCAGCCGCCTTGAGTAACCGTCTTGAAAGTCAAGTTCTGTGAAGCGAGTTGTCCCACGGCTTGTTGGTTCTGACCATGGCGTTGAGCGCGGTCAGGAGCTTGCGCATGCAGGCGATCAACGCCACCTTGGGCAACTTGCCGGCGGCCAGCAGCCGTTCGTAGAAGGTCTTGATGACGGGGTTGTGGCGGGCGGCAGTGAGCGTGGCCATGTACAGCACACGCCGCACGTCGAAGCGCCCGCCCTGTATGCGTCGCCGTCCCCGGCTGGTTCCCGAGTCTCGGGCCATGGGGGCGATGCCCACGAGCGAAGCGATCTGGCGCCGGTTCAGCCGACCGAGTTCGGGCAAATCGGCAATCAGCGTGGCGCTGGCAACCGGGCCGATGCCGCTGGCCGAGCGAAGCAATTGGTCGGTGTCCTTGAGGTGCGTTTGCACATGGGCCATCATCTGCGCCTCGACATCGTCGAGTTGCCGACGAATGGCTTGGATGATTGCTTCGATGCTCGGGCGCACCACGGCCATGGCCAGTTGCAGGCGCTGCCGCTCGGACAGCAACATGCTCAGCAGTTGGCGCCGGCGCGTGATCATCGCCGCCAGCGCCTGCTGCTCGTCACTGGTCAACGGCCGGATGAAGCGTGCCAGGTCCTCGCGGCGCGCCAGCACGGCGGCCAGCTCGGCGAGCCCGCGCGCGTCGATGCGGTCGGTCTTGGCCAGCTGGCCCATCGACTTGGCGAAGTCACGCGCCTGGCGCGGGTTGATCACCGCCACGGGCAAGCCCGCCGCCTGCAGCGCGCAGGCCAGCGCCGCTTCGTAGCCGCCGGTGGCCTCCATGACTACCAGAGCCACGCCAAGCGGTTGCAGCGCCGCGACCAGCGCCGAGTGCCCCTCGGCCTCGTTGTCGAACCGCTGGGCATCGAGCTGGGCGCCCAGCACCGAGACATCGACATGCGCCTTGGCGACGTCGATGCCCACCACCACTGAGGATGCAGACATGGTCTTCGCTTCCCTTCCTTGTGCATGCGCGCTCGCAAGCGCCGCGCGTAACCGTTCGGGCTACTGGAAGACCAGCACGGCATCCGTGCGCAATCGACTCAAGGACGGGCTGACGAGCCCAAGGCGGTCCCAGGCTGCACGGGCCGGTCTGGTCGCCTCACCGGCATCAGACTCTACCGCGCTGGTCTGCTCTCAACATACAAGGCGGCTCGGCGGCGGCTGAGGTTGCTCAACGCCATCGGAGGGCTCGCACCGGCGTCTCGGCCCCGGGCGGGAACGCGAGGAACGCTCGTGCAACGCCTCCTTGCGCACAGTACGGCCCTCGTTCGGACGGACCTGCGCAATCCAGCTGCAGGCATCCAGCGTGACTTCAACCCGCCCCTCAAAGGACACGACACCATGCATGCAGCCACACAGGAATCCACCCCGCAGGCCGTTCGGTCGACGACGCAGCGCTACGCGACCTGCATCGAAGCGTCCAAGCGCATCCGCTGGGACATCGATCGCGACGTGATTCGCGGCCGCCAGTTCGACTTCGAGAAGAAGTTCCTGCCCGACGGACTGTCGAAGGTCACCGAGCTGACATTCCTGCGGCCGGCCGAAATGCGGTTCCTGTCGCAGATCCAGGGCCGAACCTACGCCAACATCTTCGGGCTGGTCGAGCGCTACATCGGCGCCAAGACCCTCGAGATCAGCAAGGACTACTGGCTCGGCGACCAGGTCGCGCTCGAAGCGCTGGTGCGCTTCACCGACGAGGAACTCAAGCACCAGGAGATGTTCCGCCGGCTGGAGCAGATGGCCGCGGCGGGAATGCCGCCAGGCTACAGCTTCAAGCCGCAGCCGAACGAAGTCGCCAACGCCGTGCTCAGCAAGTCGACTTGGGGCGTGCTCGGTCTGACGCTCGATATCGAGCTGTTCACGCAGGCGCACTACCGCTCGAGCATCGAGCCCGACGCGAACCTGTCGGAAATGTGGAAGGACGTGTTCCTGTTCCACTGGAAGGAGGAGTCGCAGCACGCCATCCTCGACGAGCTGGAATGGCGGCGCGAGCATGCCAGGTTGACCGAGACGGAGCGTGACCGTAGCGTCGACGACCTGATCGAACTCGTGGCCGCCATCGACGGCATCCTGCAGATGCAGGCAGGCGCAGATGCCGGCTACTTTGTCTCACGCGCCGGCCGGTCGTATTCGTCCGCCGAGGAAGCTGCGATCCATGACGTCCTGCTGAAGGCTTACCGCTGGCAATACATCGCCACCGGCGTGCAGGAGCCGCGCTTCGCCGAGGTGCTGAAGGCACTGGTGACGCCGGCGCAGATGGAACGCATCGGCACGGCGCTGGCGCCGATCCTCGCGCACGCCTGCCGCTGAACGAACTGGCCGGCACGCTGATACGGACCCCCTGCACGGCGAACTGCCACTTCTTCAGCGTCCGGCAGCGCCGTGCCCTGCGAAAAATTGAGCCTGCTCAAGCGCGGCCGCATCAGCGAGCTGCAACGCGGTGAGTGGTCAGGCTAGGGAGTGTCGTCTGCGAAGGATTGGATCAATACTCAAACTACGCGACCGGCCGATTCGATCGCTCCGATCTCGACGCGAGTTCGATCGGGGTGGCTGCACGCGGTCTGCCTGTGTTTTGCAAGGAGCATGCATCCCATGGACCTGCACGGAAGATGGCTGTTGCTGGCAATCCTGCCCTGGTGCCTTGTGCCCGCGTTTGCCGGTGCCCCGCTGCTGAACGAGACCTGCCTCGACAGGGAGAACAAGCCCGTGCCGACGCGCTACGACCCCGCAGCGACGAGGTTCTTCGCCGAAGCGCGTGTGCTCAGCGCCACCGAGCGTCGGGAGGGCTTGGAAAAAGGCGTTCCGCCGGCGGCCATCTACGTCAACCCCGAGCTCTATTTCCTCGGACAGCAAACGCAGCAGTGGCTGTTCCTGCGGCAGTGCATCCACATCCAGAGGGACCACCTCATCGCGAAGGCCGGCGAGCGCGGCCTGCGGCCCGAAGACGAGGAGCAAGCCGACTGCCTGGCCCTGCGCGAATTGACCAGGAGCCCGTCGCAGAGTTCGTCGATGCGCACGCTGCGCGCCTCGATCGAGAGCGACATGGAGCGGGTGCTCAGGGAGGACCGCTGGCGACAGGTGCTGCCGGGGCCGCAGCGACGGATCTCGTTCGACAAGTGTCCCGGGTAACGGCACGTGAGCGCATCCAGCGAAGCATCCGCCCGCCGCGAGAGGGAGCCGATCGCCGCCTCCGCCGGTCAGGGCAGCGCCGTCGTGGATGCGACGCTCGCGTCGCAGAAGGACAACATCGCGCAGCTGACCGAGATCTCACGCAACTCGCAGACGACCTTCCTCGCGCTCATCGCAGCCTGCGTCTATTCGTACCTCACCATCGCCACCACGACCGATGCGGCGCTGCTGTCGAACTCGAACGCCACGCCGCTGCCGATCATCCAGGTGAATGTGCCGATCGTTTGGTTCTACTACTTCGCACCGGTCATCCTGACGGTGCTGTTCGTCTACTTCCACCTCTACCTCGAACGCTTCTGGCGCGGCATCGCGCGGCTGCCGCTGCGACACCCGGACGGCCGGGGTCTGGACGACTATGTCTACCCGTGGCTGATTTCCTGCGCCGTCATCCGCGGCGAGATCCGCGAGCTGTCCGCATCGCACCGCGTGTCCGCACGGCTGGAAGCCTGGCTCAGCCTGCTGCTCGGTTGGGGGCTCGTGCCCATCGTGCTGCTGTTCTACTGGGGCCGCTATGCGACGGCGCACGACCGCTGGGGCACGCTGGTGCACGTCGCGCTGGTGTTGCTGAGCGTCGGCTTCGCGTTGCACTACCTGCTCACCGCCCGCAATGCGCTGCACCACATGAGCTCGAACTCGCAAGCCGGCGCCGAGGGCGGCAACCCGTCGCCGAGCCTCGACATGACCCGCCGGCAGAAGGGTGTCTTGGCGGCGGTGCTGTTCTTGCTCGGCGTCGTGCTGCTGTACCTGTCGGGCGCGGCCGTTCGCAGCCTGTCGGACAGCGACTGCGAGGGCGTCGGTGCGCGCACCGGGTGCGCCTTCTACGCGACGGGCCGGGCGGTCTGGCAGGCGATCGGCGTCGATCCCTACTCCGTGGTCCGAGAGGGCCGTTTCGTCGCCAAGCCGGCCAACTGGCAACAGCTGGTGGCCGAACCCGTGGCCTTGCGCAACTACCTCGAGGGCCAGCGCGGCCTGGTGCTGGTCGGGCGCGACCTGCGCAACATGAACGCCAGCGAGGCCTTCATGCCCGGCAGCCGTTTCAATGCGGCCAACCTCGACTTCGCCGACCTCAGCCATGCCGTGATGACCGGTTCGCGCTTCGACAGCGTGACGCTGCACGGTGCCAAGCTCACCGACGCAGCGCTGCAGCACATGGAGATCACCGACAGCCAGTTCGACGAAGTCTCGGCGATGGCATCGCACTTCGATCATGCGACCTTCAAGGCCTCGGATTCGACCCGGCGCACGCGACTGAGCGGAAACTTCAGCAGCGCCACCTTCGACCACGCCGAGGGCGACTGGCTGCAGGTCAACACCGGCGATGGGGTGCAAAACCAGACCAGCCTTCGCGGGGCGAGCCTGCGGGGAGTCAGCTTCCGCTATTCCGATTTCAACCGGGTCGATCTGAGCATGGCGCCCATCGAGGACGCCACGCTGGCGCACAGCCGCTTCGTCGACACCGACTTCAGTGGCGCGTCGATTCGACGCAGCTTCATGAACTTCTCGGTGTTCACCCGCTGCCGCTTCATCGCCACGGACATCGAGGACTCGCTGTTCGAAGAGGCCAAGTTCGAGGATTCCGAATTCGACACCGTCAAGACCACCACGCCGGGGGCGGAAGCCGGCCGCAACCCGCCTCCGCCGCGCAAGCGCATCGCGCGGTTCCAGGCCGTGCTGGCGTCTTTCGACGACAAGACCCGCATCCGGAACCTGCACTTCGCCGACGCCGAATTGCGCTCCGCCCGATTCAATGGCCTGACGCTGGCGAACACGCTGTTCTCCAACAGCGATCTGTCGGGTGCCGTCTTCGACAAGGTCGACCTGTCGGGTGTCGAGTTCCAGGATGTCGACCTGAGCGGTGCTGATCTTTCGACGGCCCGAAACATCCCGCCGCGGCTGCTGGACGGGGCTTGCGGGAACAAGGATACGCGGCTGCCGCCGGGCCACACCGTCAAGCCGTGCCCACCCCGAAGGCGCTTGCCATGAGGCGGGCCCATGCGACTTTGCGCATCGGCGTGTTGCTGCTCGCGTCGGCCGCGGGCCCGGCCTTCGGCGACTGCCGAGCCATCTACCCGGCCGCGAGCGTGACGGAAAAACTGGCAGATCCACGCTACCAGAGCTGCGACGCCGTGGCGCAAGACTATGCCGGATTCCTCGCCGAGCAGGGCTCGTTGCTCGGTGTGCTGCGGCCGGCGTACCAACGCAAACTCAAGCTCAAGGACGGCCAGCCGGGCAATGCGCAGGCGCAGCTTCGCCTGGACCAGTACGACGAGAACATTCGCAAGCTGCTGGAGGTGTCCACCGCGTTGCGCACGATCCCGCCTGCGGCGGCGCCCGGTGTTGCTGCTGCGTCTTCGGCGGCGTCGGCGAGTGGCAGCGGCCGCGCCGCGGCGCGTCAGCGGCTCAAGGAAAGCCGGTCGCTCAGCCAGTCGCTGAGCGACCGCATCGCCGTCGGCGTCGACGAGTTCCAGGCCGACGAGATGACGTCCTACTGCAAGCAGGACTTTCTGTTCCGCGTCAGCGGCGAGCTGCACGCCAAGCTGGCGGCGTGCCTGAGGGGCGATTGAGCGAGAACCTCGTGTGACCGGTGTCGGCCCTGCAACCTGCCCTATCACCCCGCGCGCACTGCGCTCAGCGCATGCCCGAAGGCCTCGACGCTGTGCCAGTCGGTGAACTCCACCACCGCATCGGGTTCGGTCAGGCCCTGGGTCAGCCACATGATGAAGCGGATGATCAGGCGGTCCAACACGCCGTAACGGGGGTAGTCCAGCTTCCCGGAAAACACCTCGAGCAGCTGCGGCCGCCACGCCACGCGCCGCAGAAAGGCCTGCACGTAGGGGTTGGTCTCGGGGCGGTTCTTCCCGGGGCTGCGGGCCACGAGGTTCACCGAGAAGAACGCGCTGGGCATGGC
>JBGQEX010000228.1:0-6642 GCA_041496605.1 Piscinibacter sp. | reverse complement strand
GGCCGCGCGTGCGAGCCACGAGACGGTACGGCCGTCGCGCTGCAACTCGGCTGCGTGCGCGGCCAGCGGCAGCATGTCGACACCCAGTTCCTGCATCCAGCGGCTGCTGCCCAGGCGCAGCTCGCTGCCGTCGACGACGCCGCTGACGCCGCGCCCGGCCACGCTTTGCACGCCGCCGGCGGCTGGATGCTCGATGCCTTCGTCGCGCGCGACCGCCAGCACGGCGCGGGCCAACGGGTGCTCGCTGCCCGATTGCAAGGCCGCGGCCATGCGCAGCAACTCCGTGCGCGCGATGCCTGCCGGCTCGGCGGCGACCAGCACCGGCCGGCCTTCGGTGAGCGTGCCGGTCTTGTCGAAGGCCACCACCTTGACCGCGTGCAGCACCTCCAGTGCCACCGCGTCCTGAATCAGGATGCCGTGGCGCGCCGCCGTGCCGGTGCCGACCATGATTGCCGCCGGCGTGGCCAGGCCGAGCGCGCACGGGCAGGCAATGACGAGCACCGCCACTGCATTCAGCACGGCGCCGGCGGCATCGCCGCGCAGCCACCATGCCAGCGCGAAGCTCAGCAGCGCGGCCAGCACGACGGCCGGCACGAAGACCGCGCTGACCTGGTCGACCAGCCGCTGGACCGGCGCCTTCTTCGCCTGCGCCGATTCGACCAGCCGTACGATGCGGGCCAGCTGCGATTCGGCGCCGACCGCGGTTGTACGCACCAGCAGATGCCCCTCGATATTGATCGCCCCGCCGGTGACGCGCTCGCCGATCGAGCGCGACACCGGCAGGCTCTCGCCGGTGAGCAGCGACTCGTCGAGGTGGCTGGCGCCTTGCAGCACGACGCCATCGACCGGCATGCGCTCACCGGGCCGCACCACCACTTCGTCGCCGACACGCACCTCGGCGAGCGGCACCTCGACCTCCGCCGTGCCGCGCCGCAGCCGGGCCGTGTCCGGGCGCAGCGCCTGCAAGGCGCGCAGCGCTTCGGTGGTCTGGCGCTTGGCGCGCGCTTCGAGCCACTTGCCGAGCATCACCAGCGTGATGACCAGCGCTGATGATTCGAAGTACAGCGCCGGCATCGCCGAGCGGTCGGTCCACAGCACATAGACGCTGAGCCCGTATGCGGCGCTGGTGCCCAGCGCCACCAGCAAGTCCATGTTGCCGCTGCCGGCGCGCAAGGCCTTCCAGCCGGCGCGATAGAAGTGCGCACCGAGCCAGAACTGCACCGGAGTGGCGAGCAGCAGCTGCAACCAGCCGGGCAGCATCCAGTGCTGGCCGGCCACATCGCCGAGCATCGGCAGCGCGAGCGGGGCCGACAGCAGCGCCGCCAGCGCGACGCGCCAGCCGCCGCTGCCTGCTGCGGCAACAGGCGCCGAGGCGGCGCCGCTCGGCGCCAGCTCGCGCGCCGTGTAGCCGGCTTGCACAACGGCCGCCAGCAGCTCCGCCATCGGTGCACCGCCCTTGAGGCGTGTCACCGACGCGTGCTCGGTGGCAAGGTTGACTTGCGCCGTCAGCATGCCCGGCACACGCATCAGCGCACGTTCGACGCGGCTGACGCAGGATGCGCAGGTCATGCCGTCGATGGCCAGCGTGAGCTGCTGCTGCGGCACGGCGTAGCCGGCGCGCTCGACTGCCTGCGCCAGCGTCTGCGCCGCCAGTGGCAGCCCGAGCTGCACCGACGCGGTTTCGGTGGCCAGGTTCACGTCGGCGGATTGCACGCCGGGCACGCGGGCCAGGGCGCGCTCGACCCGGCCGACGCAGGAGGCGCAGGTCATGCCCTCGATCGAAAGTTGCAGGGTGGTGGAGGCTGTGGACATGGCGGCCAGCTTAGACCTTCCCATCATGGAAAGGTCAATCCAGATCAAGTATTCGCCGACTCGCTTGACCTTCCCATCGTGGCAAGGTTGACAGTGATCGTGTTCGTGCCAGCATGGCCGCGTCATCCCGGCGAACGCCGGGATCCACTGCGTGGTGGCCCACGAGCGTCGGCCAAGCGAGCGGACCGGGAGCGAGTGGATACCGGCGTTCGCCGGTATGACAATGTCTCCACGTAGTTAGCCAGATAAACCCAAAGGAAGCCGCCATGATCGAGTTCACCGTGCCCACGATGACTTGTGGCCACTGCGTTCGCACCGTCACCGAAACGGTGAAGAAGGTGGACGCGCAGGCCCAGCTCACCATCAGCCTGGCCGAGCACCGGGTGCAGATCGAGTCGCAGCACCCGGTGGCCGAGTTCGCCCTGGCGCTGGCCGAAGAGGGCTACGCGCCGGCCTGAGCCGGGTCGGTTCCCCTACTTCACGCGCGGACGCGGCGGCGCCTACACTGCCCGCTTCTCAGCATCGAGGAGCCGCCATGAAGCGTTGGTCGTCCGTTCTTTGCCTGGCCATCATGGCCGCGAGCGCGGCGCAGGCCCAGACCTTGCGCTGGTCGAGCCAGGGCGACCCGCAGACCCTGGACCCGGTGTCGCAGAACGAATCGTTCACCAACGCCTTCAACGGACAGATCTACGAGTTCCTGGTGGCGCGCGACAAGACACTCAATCTGGTGCCGTCGTTGGCCACCGAATGGCAGCGCAACGGCCCGCTGAAGTGGACCTTCCAGCTGCGCCGCGGCGTCAAGTTCCACGACGGCCGGCCCTTCACCGCCGACGACGTCGTGTTCTCCGTCAACCGCGCCAAGGAGAAGACGTCGCAGATCTCCAACTACGCCAACGCGCTCGGCGAGCCGAAGAAGATCGACGACTTCACCGTCGAGTTCAATCTGCCGCAATTCAACCCGATCTTCCTCGAGCACCTGAACACGGTCTACATCATGAGCAAGTCATGGTGCGAGGAGCACAAGGCGACCAAGCCGCAAGACTTCACCAACAAGGAAGAGACCTATGCCGCGCACAACGCCAACGGCACCGGCCCGTTCATGCTGGTGACGCGCCAGCCGGACGTGAAGACGGTGCTCAAGCGAAACCCCAACTACTGGGGCAAGATCGAAGGCAATGTGCAGGACGTGGTCTACACGCCGATCAAGAGCGACCCGACGCGACTCGCTGCGTTGATCTCTGGCGAGGTCGATTTCATCCTCGACCCGCCGCCGCGCGACCTCGAGCGGCTGCGGAGCACGCAAGGCGTGAAGGTGATCGAAGGCCTGGAAAACCGCGTCGTCTTCATCGGCATGGACCAGGCCCGTGACGAGCTGCTCTACAGCGACGTGAAGGGCAAGAACCCGTTCAAGGACCTGCGCGTTCGCAAGGCTTTGTACCAGGCCATCGACATCGAGACCATCAAGACCAAGCTGATGAACGGCCAGGCCATTCCCACCGGTGCGGTGGTGCCGTCGCCGATCGGCGACTTCAACGACCCCGAGATCGAGCGTCGCCTGCCTTACGACCTCGCCGCGGCAAAGAAGCTGATGGCCGAAGCCGGCTATCCCGACGGCTTCGAAGTCACGCTCGACTGCCCGAACAACCGCTACATCAACGACGAGCGCATCTGCATTGCGCTGGCCAGCATGTGGGCGCAGCTGAAGGTCAAGGTGAGGGTCAACGCGATGCCCAAGGCCACCTACTTCCCGAAGCAGGAGAAGCTCGACACCTCGATGTACATGCTCGGCTGGGGCGGCTCGATCACCGACCCCGAGACGACCTTCACGCCGATCTACCGCAACCGCGGCGACAAGGGCGTGGGCGAATACAACCGCGGCAACTTCAAGGACGACGAGCTCGACGCGCTGGCCGCGGCGTCGAGCAAGGAAGCCGACCCCGACAAGCGCAAGGCCCTGATCAAGCAGGTGTTCCTGCGCCACAACGCGCAGGTGCACCACATCCCCTTGCACCGCCAGTTCATCCCCTGGGCCGCGCGCAGCGGCGTCAGCGTGGTGCACCGGGCCGACAACTGGATGGAGATTCAGTGGGTGGTGGTGAAATAGGAGCCCCCCAGTCGCTTCGCTCCTGCCCCCGAGGGGCGCCACCCTAAGGCCCGGGGGACCCGGGCCTTGGGCGTAGCTTGAGGGGTGCTCGGCTTTCAGCCTCCCTTTACCCCTAGCTTGAACGCGATCATCGCTCGCAGCTTGTTCGGCACCACCGGCTTGATCAGCAGGTGGAAATCCTTGTCCTGCGCTTCCTTGTCGTGCCCGGTCATGGTGCTGCCGGTCACGACGATTGCCGGCACGCCGGCGCCGAAACGCTCGCGCAGCGCGACGATGGCGTCGACGCCGTTGACGCCATGCTCCAGCCGGTAGTCGACGATCAGCAGGTCGGGCTTCACCCCCTTGGGGTCGGCCGCGCGAGCCCAGGCGGTGCAGGTGGCCACGCTGTCGAACGATGCGAGCGTGGCGCCCCAGCCGCGCAGCAGCACCTCGAGGCCGCTGCGCACGGCGGGCTCGTCTTCGACCACGACGATCAAGCGGCCGTCAAGCGTGATGCCCAGCGGGGCCCGGCCGGGAACGGCCGCCACCGCAGGGCGCGCCGCCTTGCCCACGGGCAGCTCGAGCGTGAACACCGTGCCGCGGCCGGGTTCTGAACGCAGTGACAGCGGGGCGTGCATCAGGTCGGCCAGCCGCTTGACGATCGCCAGGCCCAGGCCCAGGCCCTTGCGCTGGTGCGGCGCCACGATGTCGTTGTTGGGCACCTGGTAGAACTCTTCGAAGATGCGCGACTGTTCCTGTTCGCGGATGCCCACGCCGGTGTCCCACACCTGCACCAGCAAGCGCTCGCCGCGGCGCCGGCAACTCACCAGCACCGAGCCGTCATTCGTGTAGCGGATCGCGTTGGCGACGAGGTTGCGCACGATGCGCTCGACCAGCAAGGGATCGGCGTAGGTCACGTGGTGCCCGCCGCGCAGGCGCAGCGCGAGGCCCTTCTCGAACGCCGTCGGTTCGAAATGCAACCGCAGCTTGCGGAAGATGTCGCCCACCTCGAAATGCTGCGGATGCACGTCGACGCCGCCGGTGTCGATGCGCGTGATGTCGAGCAGCTCCGAGAACAGCCCTTCGAGCGCGTCGACCGAGCCGTTGATGCTGTTGACCAGGTGCACCACTTCCTCGTCGTGGCTCTTCTGGCGCAACGCCTCGGCGAACAGGCCCATGGCATGCAAAGGTTGGCGCAGGTCGTGGCTGGCGGCAGTGAAGAACTGGGTCTTCGCGCGATTGGCCACCTCGGCTTCGCGGCGCGCCGCGTCGGCCGCCAGCTTCTCGATGCGCAATTGATCCAACAGCTCGTCGGCGTGCAGTTTGAGCTCGATGACGCGCTGCAGCGCCTGCCGGTAGTTGCGCGCCAGCACCGTGGTCGCGCCGTAGACCACGAACAGGATGCCCGCCAGTTGGTAGCCCTGGGCCGTGCCGGCGCTGGCAATGCGCGCGGCCATCGGCAGGAAGCACAGTGCGGCGTACAGCAGGAACACGCGCGGCTGCGTGGCCAGCACCGGCACGGCGGCGCTGCAGAAGGTGTAGACGACGACGATGAGCCCGATCTGCTGGCCACTGTCGCCGCGCGCGTAGAACAGCCAGGCCGCGAACCCCCACAGCGCGCCCGAGCCCAGCGTGCCGACGTTCCACCAGCGCCGCCAGCGCAGCCATTGCTCGTGCGTGGTGATCTCCGCGCGCTTGAAGCGCCGCGCGAGGAAGAACCGGGTGCTCCACAGGATGGCGAACGCGCCAAGCCAAGGCAACATCACCGACGCCGGCGCCACGCTCCAGAACAGCAGCGAAATGACGGCCGCACCGGCCAGGTAGCCGAGCAAGGTCGCCGGCGTGTACTCGTAGACGCTGCGCACTTCCTCGGGCAGCGCCGAGGCGGCGGCGTGATCCGGCGCGGCGGTGAACGGGGCGACGGCGGCCACGACTATTTCGACTTGCGCCAAGCAGCGAAGCCGCCCGACTGCTGCGACATCTGGCTCACCGCCAGCACGGCCTGCGTGCGCGAGCTGACGCCCAGCGCCCGCAGCACCGCGGCCACATGGTCCTTGACGGTTTCCACCGACAGGCCGAGTTCGCGGGCGATCATCTTGTTGGGCTGGCCCTGCAGCAGCAGCGCCAGCACTTCGGTCTGGCGCGGCGTGAGACCGATGGCATCGAGCGCGGGCTGCGTCTGGAAGCCGCTGTCGAGCGCACTTTGGCCGACCACGTGCAGCACGCTGGGCACCGTGTCGCCCTCGGGCTTCTCGGCCCGGCGCTCGGAGCCGAGCGTCATCGGCGGCACGTAGATGCCGCCCGACATGACCATGTGCAGCGCCTCGAACAGCGTTTCATTCGAGGCGCGCTTGGGCACGAAGCCCATCGCGCCGAGGTCGATGGCGCGAATGACGTCGCTGGCGCGGTCGCTGGCCGACACCACCACCACCGGCAGCGCCGGGTAGCTACTGCGCAGTTCGGCGAGCAGCTCGAAGCCGTCGGCGTCGCCCAGGTGCAGATCGAGCAGCACCAGATCGAAGTCGGAATCGCGCTTCAAGGTCTCGCGCGTGGCGCGTGCACTGCCCACGCCGATCACGCTCACATGGCTTCCGAGGCCCTGAATCACGCTCTGCAGGGCCGACAGGATCAGCGGGTGGTCGTCGATCAGCAGAACCTTCATGTCGTCTCCAGGCAGTGCAGGGCGGGCTGCATCGTACGCGACTGACGGCGCCGGCGGGGCCCCTAGGAAGGGGGAACCCCGTGGC
>JBGQEX010000227.1:0-6653 GCA_041496605.1 Piscinibacter sp. | reverse complement strand
TGATGGTTCGCAAGGTGGTCGTCTTGCCCGCGCCGTTGCGGCCGAGCAGCATCGTCACCTGGCCGGTCGGCACCTCGAAGTCGACGCCGTGCAGGATGTGGTACGCGCCGATGTGCGTGTGCACTCCCTGCAGTTGCAGCAGCGGAGTCATGACAGCCCCTCGTCCGGCGAGTACATCGGCCGGTCCCCCGAGGGGACGCGGGCCGGCTTGGGAGCGGCCCGGCGCTCGGCCCGCCTCATGCCGCACTCTCCGCGACCGGCGCCACGCCGAGGTATGCGTTCTGGACCACCGGCGACGCGATCACCGCGGCCGGCTCGCCGTCGGCCACCAGCTGCCCGTTGTGCAGCACGATGATGCGGTCGGCCAGCTCGCGCACCACGTCCATCTTGTGTTCGACCAGCAGGATGGTCTTGTCGTGCTGTGCCTTGAGCGTGCGGATCAGGTCGAGGATCACCGGCACGTCGTCGACGCTCATGCCGGCGGTGGGCTCGTCGAACATGTAGACCGACGGCTCCAGCGCCATCAGCATCGCCACTTCGAGCTTGCGCTGGTCGCCGTGCGGCAGGCTGCTGGCGTGGGCATGGGCGCGGTCACCGAGCTTCACCCGCTCGACCAGCACATGGGCGCGTTCCAGCGTGTTGCGGTGGTCCAGCCATACGGACCACAGGTTCAGCCCCTCGCGGCGGCGCGACTGCACCGCCAGGCGCACGTTCTCCACCACCGTCAGGTTGGGGAACAACTGGGTCAGCTGGAACGCACGCCCCAGGCCGCGGTGCGTGCGCGACGACGCGTTCTCGTGCGTGATGTCCACGCCGCCCAGCCGCACCGAGCCGGCGCTGGCGCGCAGCTGGCCCGAGATGAGGTTGAAGTAGGTCGTCTTGCCGGCGCCGTTCGGCCCGACGATGGCCGTCAGCGTGCCGGGCGCGAAGGCACACGACACATGGTCCACGGCCACGTGGCCGCCGAATCGAATGGTGAGGTCTTGGGTTTCGAGCATGGCCGTGTGCAATCGGAGAAGACTGCCCCTCTCGCCGCGCGAGAGGGGCTTCTCGGCACCGTCAGCGCTTGTTGCGGATCGGGACGTTCATCTCTTCCGGCTTGATTTCGCGCACCAGCTCCGGCACGCCCCAGGCGAACGCCGGGTCGGCCTTGATCTTGAAGTGGTACATGCTCTGCATCGCCTGATGGTCTTCCTTGCGGAAGCTCATCTTGCCCTTGGGCGTGTCGAAGCTCATGCCTTCCATGGTCTTGATGAGCTTGTCGGTGTTGGTGTCGCCGTTGGTCTTCCTCAGCGCGTCGACCACGGCGATGGCCGCTGCCATGCCGCCGGCCGTGAAGAAGTCGGGCGGGCTCTTGAACTTGCTGTAGTGGTTGGCGACCAGCCACTCGTTGACCGGGTTCTTCGGAATGCCGAAGTAGTAGTAGGTCGCGCCTTCCATGCCGGGGAAGTTCTTGAAGCTCGCCATCGCCGGCAGGATGTTGCCGCCGGTCGCGATTTCGATGCCATAGCGTTTGAGGTCAAGGTCGGCGATCTTGAACGGGTTGCCCGCCCCGGCCCAAAGCACCCAGATCACCTTGCGGCCCGGCTTGTCCTTCAGTGCGTCGATCAGGCGCTGCGCGCCGGCGGTGAAGTCGGTGGTGGCGGTCGGCAGGTATTCCTCGTGGACGATCTTGGCGTTCTTGATCGACTCCTTGAACGCCTTCACGCCGTCGCGCCCGAACGCGTAGTCCTGAGCCAGCGTCGCGATGGTCACGCCGGCCTTGTCGAGCGCCACCGCGTTGGAGATGGCGTCCTGCGAACTGTTACGGCCGGTGCGGAAGATGTACTTGTTCCACTTGTCGCCGGTGATCGAGTCGGCCACCGCCGGCTCCACCAGCAGGATTTTCTTGTACTCCTCGGCCACCGGCAGCAAGGCCAGCGCGACACCCGACGAGGTGGGCCCGACCGCGATGTCGGCCTTGTCGTCGCCATAGGCGGCGGCCAACAGGCTCTTGCCCACGTCGGGCTTGCCCTGGTCGTCCTTCTCGATCACGGTGAGCTTCTTGCCGGCCACGCTCATCGTGCCCTGCGTGGCGTACTCGAGCCCCATCATGAAACCGGTGGCGGTCTGCTTGCCATAGGCCTCGAGCGCCCCGGTCTTGCTGTAGACATGGGCAATGCGGATCTCGCCCTTGGCCTCTGCGAAGGCACTGCTCGGCAGCAAGGCCGAGCTGGCGGCGATGGCAGCGGCAGACAGCAGAGCCCGGCGGGCGCGAAGTTGTGCGGACATGAAGTCGTCTCCTGGTTGGATGTTCAAGCGCGATCGTTCAAGCACATGGCGCGGCCTGTTGCCCCGCAGGCGCAAGCCACGTGCCAGACGGCGCGGCCCGCGGGCAAACCCGCACCCGCCCCGGCCGCGGCACCCCGCAGACCGCGGCGTGATGCCCGCGATCCGGTCAGTCGAGACTTCACTGCCCACAATCAAGGCAGCACCACTGGCCATTCTTCGGACAGCCCGGCGGCACGCCAGGCAGTACGGACTCAGGCCGTCGGCGCGAGCGGCAGCGCGAAGTAGAAACTCGCGCCTTGCCCCGGCCGCCCTTCGGCCCACACCGCGCCGCCATGGCGCTCGACGATGCGGCGCACGATCGTCAACCCGATGCCGCTGCCTTCGAAGCGGCCACCATGCAGGCGCCGGAACGGCTCGAACAGGTCGCTCGCGTACTGCGGGTCGAAACCCGCGTCGTTGTCGCGCACCGCCACCACCACGCGCGCGGGTTCACGAATCAGCTCGACGCGGACCGCCGGGTGCGCCGCCTGGCGGCTGAACTTGAGCGCGTTGCCGATCAGGTTGACGAACACCTGGCGCAGCAAGCCGGCGTCGGCCTGCACGTCGGCGAGCGGACCGGCCTCCACCGCGTCGGTGGCCAATTCGGTGAGGCGCAACTGCTCGGTGGCTGCATCGACGAAGCGCGCCAGGTCGACCGACTCGGGCACGAGCGTCGCGTCGTTGACCCGTGCCAGCAACAACAGGTCGGTGACCAGCGTGCCGAGCGCGTCGGCCTGCTCGGCCACGGCGCCGAGCATGTTCAGCGCCTTCGCCGTATCGCCGCGCTGCAGCGCTTCCATCGCCAGGCGGCTCAGGGCCGCCATGCCGCCGAGCGGGCCGCGCAGATCGTGCGACACGCTGCGGTTGAAGCTCTCGAGGCCGGCCACGATGTCGTGCAGTTCGGCGGTGCGCTCGGCAACGCGGTGCTCCAGCGAGTCGTTGAGCCGCTGCAGCGCGCGCTGCGCTTCGACGCGGCCCGCCAACTCGTGCTCGACGCGCAAACGCGCGCGCGTCAGGCTGACCGCGAACAGCGTCATGCCGGTGGCGCTGAGCGGCAGGATCAACAGGTAGCGCAACTGGTATACGTCGGCACCGGTCAACAGCATCGCCAGCAGCAGCATCGGGTGCAGCAGCATGGCCACCATGACGAGGCGCATGCCGGCGCCGGGTTCGCGTCGCGACACCGTCCACGCCATGGCCGCCATCACGAGCAACGACGCGGCGGAAAACAGGTGCGCCGCCTCGCGCGGCAGCGGCGCCACCAGCCCCCACAACAGGGCGATCAACACCGGCGCTGCGACGGCCGCGCGCCAGCGCGTCGGCCGTTCGAGGGCGGCACCGCTGTAGTCGACCAGGCCCCAGCCGAGCGCCAGCAACGCGACGCCGAAGATCAACGACGCGCCACGGTGCACGGCGGCTTGCTCGGGCGGCGCGCGCAGCCCGAGCGCGAAGATCGCGAACACGAGCACAAAGCCGACCGAGAACCAGCCTGTGCCGGGGTCGCGATGCCGCCAACGCATCCAGCCGAACAGCAGGCACAGCATGCCGCAGATGACGGTCGAAGCCTGCACGAAGGCCGCACTGATGGACATCGCACGATCTTAGGTGGAGAGCCACTACCGACGACCCCGGGAACACCACGTTGCCGTCCGCCGCGTTCTGTAGAAGACTGCGCCATCGGCCCCACCCGACAGCCAGCGCCGTTCGCTGGCCGGAACTTCGCGGGACACTCCCTATGCACGGGTGCGCATCGCCGTAGAACACTCGATCCGGGTTCAGGGGGATCCGCTTGTCGAACCGTCATGGGACGCTGACAAGCAAGCACCCGTGCCGGTCTGCAGCGAGTTCGGCTCGCCGACGAACAGCACGGGTCGGAGATGTACGTGAACAGCGGCGAGTCCTTTTTCTCGCGAATCCTGGCGGCGCTGGACAGCCCGCTGTGTGTGGCCGATCGATCCGGCGTCATTCGTGCATCGAACGCCCCCTTCGCCTTGCTCGCCGGCCACGCGCCGATCGCCTTGCAGGGCCTGTCGTTTCACACCTTGCTTGCGGCGCCTGACGCCGCCGCGTTGATGGGGCAACTCGCGCAGCCCGAGGCCGCGCACCCGCCCATCGTCTGCAGGCTCGGCGCGGCCGATGCAGCGCAGCGCCCGGTGCGGATGAGCGTGTTGGGGACTGCGGCGCCGGGCGACGACGGCGTCTTGATCGGCGCCGCGTCGATCGACGACGAGGCTGCACGGTCGCATAGCACGCTGCTCGAGTTGACGGCAATCCTCGACAACGCGGCGACGGGCATCGTTTTCACGCGCGACCGAATCATCCAGCGCTGCAACCAGCGGCTGGCGGAAATCTTCGGCTATCGGTCTGCGACGGAACTGGTCGGCAAGCCGGCGATCCTGCTGTACCCGCACGCCGACACCTACGAGCGCGTCGGCCGCGAGGCCGGCCCCCTGCTTGCCGCCGGCAAAGCCTTCCATTCGGAGTGGCTCTTCAAGCGGGCCGACGGCACGCCGGTGTGGTGCCGGGTCTACGGCAAGGCCATCGACCCGTCCAGGACCGACCACGGCACGGTGTGGATCCTCGAGGACATCAGCGAGGCCAGGCGTACCGAGCAGGCGCTGCACCAGATGCTGCGCGAGATGGAAGCCATCATGCGCAACGCGCCGGTGGGCATTGTGTTCACGCGCGAGCGGCGCATCGGTCGCTACAACCCCAAGCTGGCGACGTTGTTCGGCTTCAAGGGCGACGAGGCGGTGGGGCTGCCGGCGCGCGTGCTGTATCGCACCGAGGAGGAGTATCAGCGGCTGGGCACGGTGGCCGCGCCGCTGCTGTCGAAGGGCCATCCCTTCCAGACCGAACTGTTCATGCGCCGCCGGGACGGCAGCGATTTCTGGGTGAATCTGATCGGCTACGTGCAAAACGCCGACGATCCGGTCGAGGGCACGATCTGGATCTGCGAAGACCGCAGCGCGTTCAAGCACGCCGAGGAGCGGCTGCAGCAAGCCAACACCGAACTGGTGCAGGCGCGCGACCGGGCCGAAGTGGCCAACCGCGCCAAGAGCGAGTTCCTGGCCAACATGAGCCACGAGCTGCGCACACCCTTGAACGCGGTCCTCGGCTACGCGCAGATCCTCAAGCGCGAGCCGACGCTTAGCGACCGGCAGCGCCTGGGGCTCGACACCATCGAGGAGAGCGGGCAGCACCTGCTGGGGCTGATCAACGACGTGCTCGACCTGGCGCGCATCGAGGCCGGCAAGCTCGAGCTGTATCCGGCGATCGTCGCGCTGCCGGCGTTCCTGCGCGTGATGTCCGACATCGTCCGGATCAAGGCGGAGCAGCAGGACTTTCTGTTCGTTTTCGACCCGCCGCCCGACCTGCCGGCGGCGGTGATCGCCGACGAGAAGCGGCTGCGCCAGGTGCTGCTGAACTTGCTGGGCAATGCAATCAAGTTCACCGACCACGGCAGCGTGACGCTGCAGGTGAATGCCAGGTCCGCGGGTGCCGGGCAGGTGCGGCTGCGCTTCGAGGTCCGCGACACCGGCATCGGCATCGACGCACAGCATCTGCAGCGCCTGTTCCAGCCTTTCGAGCAGGTCAGCGATCCGGTGCGGCGCGTCGGCGGCACCGGCCTCGGCCTGGCCATCAGCCGCGAACTGGTGCGGGCAATGGGCGGCGACATCGAGGTGCAGAGCCAGCCCGGCGTGGGCAGCCTGTTCTGGTTCGAGCTGCGCTTGCCGCTGGCCGAGACCGAAGTCGCCGCGGCGCCGCGCGAGCGCTTCGTGACCGGTTATCACGGCCCGCGCAAGAAGGTGTTGATCGTCGATGACACGGCAGCCAACCGCATGCTGGTGGTCGACTTCCTGACCTCACTGGACTTCTTGATGGACGAGGCCGCCGACGGCAGCGCCGGGCTCGCGCAAGCGCGCGCGACGCACCCCGATCTGATCCTGATGGACAACGTGATGCCGGTCATGGGCGGGCTCGAAGCGACCCGACTCCTGCGCGAATCGCCCGAGTTCAAGCACGTGCCGATCATTGCCGTGTCGGCCAGTGCGTCGCACGCTGATCGTGAACGCAGCCTGGCCGCCGGGGTCGACGCCTTCGTGCACAAGCCGATCGACTTCAACGAGTTGCTGCGCCACATGGCGGCGCTGTTGCAGTTGACCTGGACGTATCGCGACGACAGCGATGAGCGCAAAGAGGCCGCCGCTGCGGCCCTGCCGATGGTGGCGCCGGCTGAAGCGGAGATGAAGCGGCTGAGATCGTCGGGTGCTGACTAGACTGCCACACATGAATCTGCACAAAGCCTTGCCGCGCGATCCGCGCGTGATCGGCACGATCCT
>JBGQEX010000226.1:0-6659 GCA_041496605.1 Piscinibacter sp. | reverse complement strand
GTCACCTCAACAGCCATCAACAGGAGAAGCGACATGACGGGATCTCGCATCAATCGGCGCGACGTGATCAAAGGTCTGGGGGCGGCGGGTGTGGGCGTGGCCGCCGGCGGCTGGGCTGGCCTGGCGGGTGCGCAGGCGTCGATCACGGCGGGCTTCATCTACGTCGGCGCGAAAGACGACTTCGGCTACAACCAGGCGCACGCCGAAGCCGTGGCCGAGATCAAGAAGCTGTCCGGCATCAAGGCGGTGGAAGAAGAGAACGTGCCCGAGACCGCGGCGGTGCAAAAGAGCATGCAGGGCATGATTGCGCAGGACGGTGCGACGCTGCTGTTCCCGACCTCGTTCGGCTACTTCGACCCGCACATGCTGGCGGTCGCGGCGAAGAACCCGAGCGTGCGCTTTGCCCATTGCGGCGGCATGTGGACCGAAGGCAAGCACCCGAAGAACACCGGCAGCTTCTTCGGCTACATCGACGAATGCCAGTACCTCAACGGCGTGATCGCCGGCCACATGAGCAAGAGCAAGAAGCTCGGCTTCGTGGCGGCCAAGCCGATCCCGCAGGTGTTGCGCAACATCAACGCGTTCACCATGGGCGCACGCTCGGTCGACCCGAAGATCAGCACCACGGTGATCTTCACCGGCGACTGGTCGATGGCGGTGAAGGAGGCCGAGGCCACCAACAGCCTGGCCGACCAGGGCATCGACGTGTTCACGATGCATGTCGACGGGCCGAAGGTGGTGGTCGAGACGGCCGCGAAGCGCGGCAAGATGGTCTGCGGCTACCACGCCAGCCAGGCCAAGTTGGCGCCGAACGCCTACCTCACCGGCGCCGAGTGGAACTGGCTCACCGCCTACAAGACCATCATCGACGCGGCGCGCGCCGGCAAACCGCACCCGAACTTCGTGCGCGGTGGCCTGAAGGAAGGCTTCGTCAAGCCCTCGCCGTATGGCGCGATGGTCACGGCCCCGGCGCGCAAGAATGCTGACGACGTGAAGGCCGCGATGCTCGGCGGCAGCTTCGACATCTTCAAGGGCGGCACCGGCGGCCTGAAGGACAACACCGGCAAGATCGTCGTGCCGGCAGGCAAGTCGCTCAAGCAGACCGACCCCGTGCTCGAAGGCATGAACTACCTGGTCGAAGGCGTGGTCGGCCAAGTCTGACGCCCCGGGTATGCGAAGCGAACGCACCCGCGACGCGGCAGAGGCGATCGTGCTGCCGTTGCTGGCGCTGGCCGGTGCGCTGCTGCTGTTCGGCGCCTTCGTCTGGGCCGGCGGCAAGAGCCCGCTGCAGGCCTGGGTGCTGCTGTTCAAGGGCGCGTTCGGCGACTGGTTCTCGTGGCAGAACACGCTGCAGCGCGCGGCGCCGTTGATGCTGACGGCGCTGTGCGTGGCGGTGCCGGCGCGCGCCGGGTTGGTGGTGATCGGCGGCGAGGGCGCGTTGGTGCTCGGCGGTCTGGCGTGTGCGGGGCTGCCCTATCTGTTCGCGCCGCCGGGCAATGTGCTCGGCAGCATCGTGCTGCTGTTCGCGGCGGCTGTGGCCGGCGGCGCATGGATTGCGATTGCCGGGGCACTGCGCCAAGTCCGCGGCGTCAACGAAACCATCAGCAGCCTGCTGCTTGCCTACACCGCGATCGCGCTGTTCAAGCACTTCGTCGAAGGGCCGATGCGCGACCCGGCGAGCTTGAACAAACCGTCGACCCGCCCGGTGGCCGAGGCACTGCAAATCGGCACGCTGCCCGGCGCCGACATCCATTGGGGATTGGCGATCGGCATCGCCGCCTGCGTGCTGCTCGGGACCTGGTTGTTCTTCACCGCCTCCGGCTTCGCGACCCGCGTGGTCGGCGGCAACGCGCGCGCGGCGCGGCTGGTGGGCCTGCCGAGCGGGCGCATCGTGATCGGCGCCTGCGCGATCGGCGGCGCCTGTGCGGGGCTGGCCGGCGGCGTCGAGGTGCTGGCGGTGCACACGGCGGCCAACGCGTCGCTGATCGCGGGTCTGGGCTATGCCGGCATCCTGGTGTCCTTCGTCGCGCGCCACAACCCGTGGGCGATCGTGCCGGTGGCGGTGCTGTTCGGCGGCTTCGGCTCGGCCGGCAGCCTGCTGCAGCGGCGCATGGACGTGCCGGATGCATCGGTGTGGGTGCTGCAGGGCTTTGCGTTCCTGCTGATCCTCGCGAGCGAGGCCTTGCGCGGTCGGATGTTCGCGGTTTCGGCGAGCACGCCGACGCAGGAACCCACCACGGCGCCGGTTCCCATCGAGCCCGCTGCTGTTCGCGAGTCGGCAGCGCCGGAGGTCGAAAAGCCCAGCCCCCACACCGTCGCGAGCGTCATCGTCATCTCCACCCTCAGTGAGGGCCCGGCATGAGCCACGACGCCCGCGCATGTCATCCCGGCGAAAGCCGGGATCCACCGCGTCCTTGTCGAATGACTGTGAACCGGCAACGGTGGATCCCGGCGTGCGCCGGGATGACGGCACGTGGCGAGGAGCATGGTGAATGAGCACGGAACTTGACGGCCTCGCGCTGGCGCTCAACCTGCTCATCGCCGTGCTCGGCGGCGCGATCCGCGTCGGCACGCCGTTCCTGATGGTGAGCCTGGGCGAATGCATCACCGAGAAGGCCGGACGCATCAACCTCGGCCTCGAAGGGGTGCTGGTGTTCTCGGCGATGGCCGGCTTCGGTGCCGCCTACCTGAGCGGCTCGGTGTGGGTCGGCGTGCTCGCGGCGGGCCTGTCCGGTGCACTGCTCGCGTTGCTGCACGGACTGGTGTGTTCGCTGCCGCGCGTCAACGACATCGCCGCCGGCATCGCGCTGATGCTGCTCGGCACCGGCCTCGCGTTCTACTTGGGCAAGCCGCTGATGCAGCCACAGGCGCCGCAGATTCCGTCGCTCGCGCTGGGCGAGTGGAGCGCATCGGCGCAGGTGCGCTCGGCCTTGCAGATCAACCTCTTGTTCCCGCTCGGCGTGGCGCTCGCGGCCTTGCTGGCCTGGGGCTTTCGCGCCACGCGTTTCGGCCTGGTGCTGCGCATGGCCGGCGACTCCAGCGACGCGGCGCGTGCGCTCGGCTACTCGGTCAACGCGATCCGCATTGCGGCCACCACGGCGGGCGGCTTCATCGCCGGGCTGGGCGGCGCGTCGCTGTCGCTGTATTACCCGGGCAGCTGGAACGAAGGCCTGTCGAGCGGGCAGGGCCTGATCGCGGTCGCCCTGGTAATCTTCGCGCGCTGGAGCCCGCTGCGCTGCCTGTGGGCGGCCTTGCTGTTCGGCGGCGCCGGCGCGCTCGGGCCGGCGCTGCAGTCGGTGGGCATCAGCCAGGGCTACCACCTGTTCAGCGCCGTGCCCTATGTGCTGACGCTCGCGATCCTGGTGTGGACCTGCTCGCCGCGGCGCAGCCTGCAAGGCGCGCCGGTGGAGCTGGGCGTCTCTCGATGAGCCCGGAAATGAAAGCCAGCCGAACATGACCCGCTTCGTTGCCGCCGATCCCTACCGCTGGCCCTATGACGGCGAGCTCAGCGTGGCCAACACCGCGCTGATCGTTATCGACATGCAGACCGACTTCTGCGGCGTCGGCGGTTATGTCGACAAGATGGGCTACGACCTGTCGCTGACGCGCGCGCCGATTGCGCCGATCAAGCGGCTGCTCGAAGTCATGCGCGGCGCGGGCTACACGATCATCCACACGCGCGAAGGCCATCGGCCCGACCTGTCGGACCTGCCGGCCAACAAGCGCTGGCGTTCGCGCCAATTCGGCGCGGGCATCGGCGACATGGGCCCCTGCGGGCGCATCCTCGTGCGTGGCGAACCCGGCTGGCAGATCATTCCGGAACTCGCGCCGATCGCCGGCGAGGTGGTGCTCGACAAACCCGGCAAGGGCTCGTTCTGCGCCACCGACCTCGAGCTGATCCTGCACACGCGCGGCATCCGCAACCTGGTGCTCGCCGGCATCACCACCGACGTCTGCGTGCACACGACGATGCGCGAGGCCAACGACCGCGGCTTCGAATGCCTGATCCTGTCGGACTGCACCGGCGCCACCGACCTCGGCAACCACCAGGCCGCGCTGAAGATGGTGACGATGCAGGGCGGCGTGTTCGGCGCCGTGTCCGATTCACGGGCACTGATCGAGGCCATCGCGTGAGCGCCGCGGTGTTGCCCGGCGGGCTGCCTGCGCAAACCGGCGCCTTGGCGCTCTCCACCTACCAGCTCACCAAGCGCTTCGGGAGCTTCACCGCACTCGACAAGGTGTCGCTCACCGTCGCGCCCGGCACGGTGCACGCGCTGCTCGGCGAGAACGGCGCAGGCAAGAGCACGCTGGTGAAATGCGTCGTCGGCTACCAGCGCGCCGAACAAGGCAGCGTGATGATCGACGGCCGCGAGCACGACATCGCCTCGCCGGTGGTGGCGCGTGATCTGGGCATCGGCATGGTCTACCAGCATTTCACGCTGGTGCCGGGGATGACGGTGGCCGAGAACCTGCTGCTCGCACGCGGCCGGCTGCCCGCGGTGATCGACTGGCCGGCGGTGCGCGCCGAGCTGTCGGCCTTCCTCGCCGGCACGCCGTTCCAGCTCGACCTCGACGCCACGCCGCAGCAGTTGTCGGCCGGGCAGAAGCAGAAGCTGGAGATCTTGAAGCAGCTGCTGCTCAAGCCGCGCCTGCTGATCCTCGACGAGCCGACCTCGGTGCTCACGCCGCAGGAGGCCGACGAAGTGCTCGGCCTTCTGCGCGACCGCGCGCACGCGCTCGAATGCAGCGTCGTGCTGATCACCCACAAGTTCCGCGAAGTGATGGCCTATGCCGACGACGTCAGCGTGCTGCGGCGCGGCCGGCTCGTCGCCGTGCACGCCGTCGCGCAGACGAACCCGCAGCAACTCGCCACCGAGATGGTCGGCGGCGCCGACGATGCGCAGCGCGAATTCAGCGCCCCGATGCGGCGCGCGCGCGAGCGAGGGCCGCTGCGACTGCAGGTGCAGGGCCTCAGCGTCGACGGCGACCGCGGGCAGGTCGCCGTCGATTCGCTGAGCCTTGACGTGCACGGCGGCGAAATCGTCGGCGTGGCAGGGGTGGCCGGCAACGGCCAGCGCGAACTGGTCGAGGCGCTGGTAGGCCAGCGCACTCGCAACCGCGGCACGGTGCGCGTGGCCGGCGAGGCCTACCGCGGCACGCGCGAACAGAACCGGCGCCTGAAAGTGCGCAGCCTGCCCGAGGAGCCGCTGCGCAACGCCTGCGTCGGCGAACTCAGCGTGGCCGACAACATCGGGCTGCGCAGCTTCGATGTCGCACCGGCCTCGCGCCATGGCTGGCTGCGCGGTGCGCGACTGCGTGAACGCGCGCGCAAGCTGATCGCCGAGTTCGGCGTGAAGACGCGCGGCGAGCTGGCGCCGATCCGCTCGCTGTCCGGCGGCAACGTGCAGCGCGCCGTGCTCGCGCGCGAGCTGAGCGACGACGCCGACGTGCTGATCGTCGCCAACCCGGTGTTCGGCCTCGATTTCGCTGCGGTGGCCGAGATCCACCAGCGCCTGATGGACGTGCGCAACGGCGGCGGTGCGGTGTTGCTGATCAGCGAGGACCTGGACGAGTTGCTCGCGCTGTCGGACCGCATCGCGGTGATGAGCGAAGGGCGCATCGTGCACGAGGTCGACGCGCGCAGCGCCGACCGCAACACGCTGGGCGCCTTCATGGGTGGGCACACGCATTGACGACGCCGATGATGCTGACGATTGCCGCCCTTCCCACGCCATTCGAATTCGAGCCGCGCCGCACTGCGCTGGTGATGATCGACATGCAGCGCGACTTCATCGAGCCCGGCGGCTTCGGCGCCGCGCTCGGCAACGACGTGTCGCTGCTCGCGCCGGTGGTGCCGGCCGCCGCTGCGTTGATCGCCTGGGCGCGGCGCTTGGGCCTCACGATCGTGCACACCAAGGAATGCCATCGCCCCGACCTGTCGGACTGCCCGCCGGCCAAGCGCCTGCGCGGCCAACCGAGCCTGCGCATTGGCGACGCGGGGGCGATGGGCCGCATCCTGATCGATGGCGAACCCGGCACCGACTTCGTACCCGCGCTCGCACCCCAAGCGGGTGACGTCGTGATCGCCAAGCCCGGCAAGGGTGCGTTCTACGCCACCGGATTGGCCGAAGCGCTGCAGTCGCGCCAGATCACTCGCCTCATCTTCGGCGGCGTGACCACCGAGGTCTGCGTGCAGACCACGATGCGCGAAGCCAACGACCGCGGCTACGAATGCCTGCTGGTCGAAGAAGCCACCGGTTCGTACTTCCCCGAGTTCAAGCAGCAGACGCTGGCGATGATCCGCGCGCAGGGCGGCATCGTCGGCTGGACGGCGTCGCTCGCCGCTCTGCCGCACGACTGATGTCCCTGCGACGCGTCGCGCGTCGATGCAGGGCCTGCTTCTTGCGAGCTCGCGTGAGGTCCAACGTGTTTTCACAACCACCAAAGGAAGGGCTCTCCTCATGCGTCATCTCATCCGTTTGCTTCCCATCGCCGCTGCCGTCGGGGCCGCCGCCGCTCACGCCGCCGACTGGAGCGACGCCTACATCGGCTACACCTACGGCACCAAGTTCAAGGAACCGGGCAGCGCGGCCGACGTGAAGAAGCACGTCGTGACCCTGCAGTACGTGGGCGGCTACAAGTACGGGGTCAACTTCTTC
>JBGQEX010000225.1:0-6709 GCA_041496605.1 Piscinibacter sp. | reverse complement strand
GGATTCATTCCGGGCGAGCCCTTGCAAATGCTGCGCCGCGGCCCGGGCGGGCGTGAACCGCTCGCCGTGCTGATCGGTGAAACCATGTTCGCGCTGCGCCTGCTCGAAGCGCAATGCGTCGAAGTGCGCCCGCTCTGAGCAGCATCATGTCGCACGCCCGTTCGCGAGAGCACGCCGCGCCCGGCTGGAGCGTCGCGCTGGTCGGCAACCCGAACTGCGGCAAGACCGCGCTGTTCAATCTGCTCACCGGCGCGCGCCAGAAAGTCGCCAACTACGCCGGCGTGACGGTGGAACGCAAGGTCGGCCTGGCGCGCTTGCGCAACGGACACACGGTGTCGGTGGTCGACCTGCCAGGCGCCTACAGCCTCACGCCGGCCACCCCCGACGAGCAGGTGACGCTCGAGGTCATCGAGGGACGCCGCCACGGCGAGGCCGCGCCCGACGCGATCATCGCCGTGGTCGACGCGACCAACCTGCGCATGAACCTGCGCCTGGTGCTCGAACTCAAGCGCCTCGGCCGCCCGATGCTGGTGGCACTGAACATGGCCGACGTCGCGCGCTCGCAGGGCCTCGCGATCGACGTGGCGCGGCTGGCGGCGGAACTCGGTTGCGCGGTGGTCGAGACAGTGGCCGTCCGACACGACGGCCACGCTCAGCTCCTGGCCGAACTCGAGCGCGAGTTCACCGTCGGCCTGCCGGCGCAAATCGCCGATGCCGCGGTGCCGGAGGGCCAGTCATCGGCCGACCTGCAGCGCGAAGTGCGACGCATCCTTGCGCTCGCGGCGCCGAACGCAACGCAGTTCCAGCGCTTTCATCACCGCATCGACGCGCTCGTGATGCACCGGGTGTGGGGCCTCGTCATCCTGTCGGCGCTGCTGTTCCTCGTGTTCCAGGCCGTGTTCTCGTGGGCCAACGTGCCGATGGACGCGATCAAGTCCACGATGGCCGGGCTCGGCGCGTGGGTCACGACGCACATACCGGAAGGCCCGTTGCGCAGCCTGATCGTCGATGGCGTGATCGCCGGCGCCGGCGGTGTCATCGTGTTCCTGCCGCAGATCCTGATCTTGTTCTTCTTCATCCTGCTGCTCGAAGACTCGGGTTACCTGCCGCGCGCGGCGTTCCTGCTCGACAACCTGATGGGCAAAGTGGGCCTGTCCGGGCGCGCCTTCATTCCGCTGCTGTCGAGCTTCGCCTGCGCGATCCCCGGCATCATGGCCACGCGCACGATCGCCAACTGGAAGGACCGCCTGGCGACGATCATGATCGCGCCGCTGATGACCTGCTCGGCGCGGCTGCCGGTCTACGCGCTGCTGATCGGCGCCTTCGTCCCGGCGCGCAGCGTCGGGCCGTTCAATCTGCGCGGGCTCACGCTGTTCGGCCTCTACGTTGCCGGTGTGGTGTCGGCGATGGGTGTGGCCTGGTTCTTCAAGCGCGTGTGGATGAAGAGCAGCTACCAGCCACTGATGCTCGAGCTACCGCCCTACCGCGTGCCCGGCTTGCGCAACTTGCTGCTCGGCCTGTGGGAGCGCGCGCGCATCTTCCTGCGCCGCGTCGGCGGCATCATCTTTTCCCTGATGGTGGTGTTGTGGTTTCTCTCCAGCTACCCGGCAGCGCCGCCGGGCGCCACCGGCCCGGCCATTCAATACAGCGTGGCCGGCTGGCTGGGCCAGGCGCTGCAGCATGTGTTCGCGCCGATCGGCTTCAACTGGCAGATCTCGATCGCCCTGGTGCCGGGGCTGGCGGCACGCGAAGTCGCGGTGGGCGCACTCGGCACCGTGTACTCGTTGTCGGCCGCCGGCGACTCGGTGGCGGCCACGTTGTCGCCGGTGATCGCGCAAGGCTGGTCGCTCGCCACGGCCTATGCGCTGCTCGCCTGGTATGTGTTCGCGCCGCAGTGCATTTCGACGCTTGCGGTCGTCAAGCGCGAAACCAATTCGTGGCGCTATCCGGTGCTGATGGCCGCCTACCTGTTCGTGCTCGCGTATGTGGCGGCGTTCGCCACGTTCCGCATCACGCTGTGGCTCGGAGGCTGAAGGATGGCCGCACAAAACCTCATCGTCGCGTTGATCGTGATGGCCTGCGCCGCCTATGCGGCATGGACACTGATGCCGTCAGCGGCGCGCCGCGCGCTGGCCGCGTCGATGCTGAAACTTACGCTGCCGCGGGCCGTCGCCCGGCATGTGCAGCGGGTGACCCAAACCCCCTCGGGCTGCGGCGCTTGTGACGGCTGCACGGAGGCGGCGCCGAAACCGGCGCCGGGGTTACCGACGCCGCTGGTGTTTCACCGCCGCCTGAACCGCTGACAGCTCAGCCCGCGGACCCCATCGCCTTGTCGCCCAGGCCCTTGGGCAGGGGGAAATGCGTGGTCTCTTCGACGCCGGGCATGCGGCGCACCGACAGCGCACCCAGCGCGCGCAGCCGCTCGATGACGTGCTGCACCAGGATGTCGGGTGCCGACGCGCCGGCGGTCAGGCCGACGCGCCGCTTGCCGTCGAACCACTCGGGTTTCAGGTCTTCCGGCGAATCGACCATGTAGGCGTGCGTGCCCAGCCGCTCCGCGAGTTCGCGCAGGCGGTTGCTGTTCGAGCTCGTCGGGCTGCCGACCACCACCAGCACATCGACCTTCGGCGCCAGCACCTTGACAGCGTCCTGCCGGTTCTGCGTGGCGTAGCAGATGTCCTGCTGCTTGGGCTCGCGCACCGCCGGGAAGCGCCGCTTCACCGCGGCCAGGATTTCCGCCGCGTCGTCGACCGACAGCGTGGTCTGCGTCACCACCGCGAGCCGCTCGCTTTGCGCCACCTGCACGCGCGCCACGTCGGCCACATCTTCGACCAGGTAGATGCCTTCGTTCAACTGCCCCATCGTGCCTTCGACCTCGGGGTGGCCCTTGTGGCCGATCATGATGAAGTCGTAGCCCTCCTTGTGCAGCTTGGCCACTTCGACGTGCACCTTGGTGACCAGCGGGCAGGTCGCGTCGAACACGCTGAAGCCGCGCTGTGCTGCCTCGCGCCGCACCGCCTGCGACACGCCGTGCGCGCTGAACACCAGCGTGGCGCCGGGCGGCACGTCGGCCAGCTCTTCGATGAAGATCGCGCCCTTGGCCTTCAGGTCGTTGACAACGTAGGTGTTGTGCACGATCTCGTGGCGCACGTAGATCGGCGCGCCGAACTTCCTCAGCGCGCGCTCGACGATCTCGATCGCGCGGTCCACGCCGGCGCAAAAGCCGCGCGGCTCCGCGAGCACGACCTCTTCGACGCCAGCACGCACGGTACTCATCACAGCACTCCGATCAAGTGCACTTCGAAGGTCACCGGCTGGCCGGCCAGCGGGTGGTTGAAGTCGAACAGCAGCCAGTCGTCGCCCAGTTCGCGCACCACGCCGGCATACGCACCCTGGCCGTCCGGCGTGGGGAACTGCACCACGTCGCCGACGCTGTAGTGCTCGTCGGGGTCGCCGAACTCGGCCAGCAGCGCGCGCTTCACGCGTTGCAGCAACTCGGGGTTGCGCTCGCCGAAGGCCTCTCCCGGGCCGAGCTGGAACGAGCCACGCGTGCCTTCAGTCATGCCCAGCAGGCGCGACTCCATCGCCGGCGCCAGTTCGCCGGTGCCAAGCGACAAGGTGGCCGGCGCTTCAGCAAAGGTGTTGATGATGTCGGCGCCGTCAAGACCGGCCAAGCGGTAGTGCAGGGTCAGGAACGATCCCCGTTGGACTGAATTCAAGGCAAGGCCCGGTTGGATAGACTGGCTGCAATTTTACGAGCCGGCGCCAGATCCCCTTGGCGACACCACCCATGGTTCTCAAGGACATTCCGCGCGACGCCCGCCCCCGGGAGAAGCTGCTGGCCCAGGGGCCGGCGGCGCTGGCCGACTCCGAGCTGATCGCATTGTTGTTGCGCACCGGCTTGAAGGGCACGTCGGTGCTGCAACTGGCCCAACAACTGCTCGACCGCTTCGACGGTCTGTCGGGCTTGCTGCAGGCGCTGCCCGACGACATGAAGCGCATCAAGGGCATCGGCCCCGCCAAGCGCGCCGAGATGTCTGCAGTGATGGAGCTGGCGCGCCGCTCGCTGCTCCGGCAACTCGCAACGCGCCCGGTGTTCGACGCGCCGCAGCGCGTGAGAGACTACTTGCGCATGCAGCTCGCTCACCTCGGCCACGAGGTGTTCGCGGTGCTGTTTCTCGATGCGCAGCACCACCTGATCAAGCTCGAGGAGATGTTTCGCGGCACGCTCACGCAGACGAGCGTCTATCCGCGCGAGGTCGTCAAGCGCGCGCTCGAACTGCGCAGCGGCGCGGTGATCCTCGCGCACAACCACCCTTCCGGCGTGGCCGAGCCGTCGCGCGCCGACGAGTTCCTCACGCAAACGCTCAAGAGCGCGCTGCAACTGGTCGACGTGCGGGTGCTCGACCATCTGGTGATCGGCCAAGGCGACGTGGTGTCGTTCGCCGAACGCGGGTTGCTGTGATGGCCACGGCACGCAGCCTGCACGATCTGGCCGCCTTGAAGAAGGCGCTGCGCGACGCTGCCGCCGAGGTGGCGCGCCACGATGCGCAGGCGCGCGAACGTGCGGCGCGTGAGCAGCGCGAGCGCGATCTGTTTGCCCACACGGTGGGCCCGGTCGCGCCGCTGCGCAAGACGGCGCGCAGCCCGATCGACCGCCCGCGCCCGAGCCCGACCCCGCGCCAGCGCGAGCGGGACGAAGCAGCGGTGTTGCGCGAGGCCATCTCCGACGAGTTCGACGTCGAGACCCTGCTCGAGACCGACGACGCGCTGTCGTTCCGGCGCCCCGACATCGGCCCCGAAGTCGTGCGCAAGCTCCGCCGCGGCGTCTGGGCCATCCAGGCGCAGCTCGACCTGCACGGACTGCGCCGTGACGAAGCCCGCGAACAGCTCGCCGCCTTCCTGCGCGAAGCCGACCGCCACGGCCTGCGCTGCGTGCGCGTGATCCACGGCAAGGGCCATGGCTCGCCGGGGCGTGAGCCAGTGCTCAAGGGCAAGGTCAAGAGCTGGCTCGCGCAGAAGAACGAGGTCATCGCGTTCACGCAGGCGCGCGCCGCCGATGGCGGACATGGGGCGCTGCTGGTGCTGCTGCGGCCCGGCCGGGGCCATTCCGGATAGCGCAGGCCGTGCGCGGCCTTGCACGGCACTTGCCGCCGGTGTTACTGTGCAAACATACAGTATGTCTGCCGCAGTCGACGTGAACGCCGCTCCTCCCGCCCGCCTGATCGCCCACCTCGACATGGACGCGTTCTACGCGTCGGTGGAGCTGCTGCGCTACCCCGATCTGCGCGGCCAGCCGGTGGTCATCGGCGGCGGCCGCGACCAGGGCCCGGTGCTGCTGCCCGACGGCACGCGCCGCTACGCCAGGCTGCGTCACTACACCGGGCGCGGCGTCATCACCACCGCCACCTACGAGGCGCGTGCGCTCGGCGCGCACTCGGGCATGGGGGTCATGAAGGCGGCGCAGCTCGCGCCCGACGCGGTGCTGCTGCCGGTGGATTTCGAGGCCTACCGCAAGTACTCGCGGCTGTTCAAGGCGGCGGTGCGCAGCATCGCACCCCTGGTCGAGGACCGCGGCATCGACGAGATCTACATCGACCTGACCGACCTGCCCGGCGCGCAGGCCGACGCCGGCCGCAGCGTGGCGCAGGCCCTGAAGGACGCCGTGCGCGACGCCACCGGGCTCACCTGCTCGATCGGCGTCACCCCCAACAAGCTGCTGTCGAAGATCTGCTCCGACCTCGAAAAACCCAACGGCCTCACGCTGCTCGGTGCGGCCGACATCGCGGCGCGCATCTGGCCGCTGCCGGCCAAGAAGATCAACGGCATCGGGCCGAAGGCGACAGAAAAGCTCGCCGGTTTGGGCATCCACACGATCGGCGACCTGGCCGCCGCCGATCCGGCCTTCCTGGTCGCGCAGTTCGGCAAGAGCTATGGCGCCTGGCTGCACGAGGCGGCGCACGGGCGCGATGACCGGCCCGTGGTCACCTATAGCGAGCCGAAATCGATCAGCCGCGAGACCACCTTCGAGCGCGACCTGCATGCGGTGCGCGACCGCGCCGCGCTCGGCACCATCTTCACCGAGCTGTGCGTGCAGTTGGCCGGCGACCTGGTCGCCAAGGGCTATGCGGGCAAGACCATCGGCATCAAGCTGCGCTTCGACGACTTCAAGATCGTCACACGCGACCTCACGCTGCCTGCCCACACGATGGACGCGCGCACGATCCGCCGCGCGGCCGGCGAGTGCCTGAAGCGTGTCGACCTGACGCGCCGGCTGCGCCTGCTCGGCGTGCGCGCCGGCGCGCTCGCCAAGCTCGCCGATCTGGTCGGGCCGGCCGCTCCCAACGCCACGCCGCACGAGGCGCCGCCGACAGCGCGCGAACCGCTGGCCCACTACGACCTGCCGCTGTTCGACGGCGCGCCAGCCGACGGTTCGTGACGAAATTGACAGACCGCGCGATTCGATCGATTCGCGTTGGGCGTGGCCGCATCCACGCGGCGGTCTGCCCCGTAAGGTGATTCAGCGCGGGTCCTGGTCCCAGCGCACGAACTCCGGAGACTTCATGCCGCCGCACATTCGACGCACCGCCCTCGCCTGCTTCGTGGCGCTGTGCCTGTTCGCTGCGGGAGCGGCGCGGGCGCAAGCCAGCGCGCTGCCGAGCCCCGGCGGCAAGCTGCTGCTGACCGGTGGCGTGAGCAGCATCGATGG
>JBGQEX010000224.1:0-6815 GCA_041496605.1 Piscinibacter sp. | reverse complement strand
ATCCGCGACCCGGTGGCCACCAACGCCGACACCGAGGCCGTCTTCTACTTCCCCGGCTGCGGCTCCGAACGCCTGTTCTCGCAGGTGGGCCTGGCGACGCAGGCGATGCTGTGGCACGCCGGCGTGCAGACCGTGCTGCCGCCGGGCTACCTGTGCTGCGGCTACCCGCAGCGCGGCTCGGGCCAGTACGACAAAGCAGACAAAATCATCACCGACAACCGGGTGCTGTTCCACCGCGTGGCCAATACGCTGAACTACCTCGACATCAAGACGGTGGTGGTCAGCTGCGGCACCTGCTACGACCAGCTTCAGGGTTACAAATTCGAAGACATCTTCCCGGGCTGCCGCATCATCGACATCCACGAGTACCTGCTGGAAAAGGGCATCACCCTGGGCGGAACCGGCGGCTACCTGTACCACGAGCCCTGCCACAACCCGATGAAGCTGCAGGACTCGTTGAAGACCGTGAAAGCGCTGGTCGGCGAGCAGGTGCACAAGAGCGAGCGCTGCTGCGGCGAGAGCGGCACGCTGGGGGTCACGCGGCCCGACATCGCCACGCAAGTGCGATTCCGCAAGACCGAGGAGTTGCAGCGCGACGAAGCCGCATTGCGCGCGAGCGGGGCGGTGCCCGAAACGGGCAACCTGAAGATCCTCACCTCGTGCCCGAGCTGCCTGCAGGGCCTGAGCCGCTTCACGGGCGACCTGAACAACGGGCTGCTCGAAGCCGACTACATCGTTGTCGAGATGGCCAACCAGATCCTCGGGCCCGACTGGATGCCCGAGTATGTCAAGCGCGCCAACGACGGCGGCATCGAGCGCGTGTTGGTCTGACATGGGATGCGAGCTCTGCGACGGCCCAGGCGGCGTGCTTCTGTGGAGCGATGCGCACTGGCGCGTCGTTCGCGTTGACGACGCCGGCTTCCCGGCGTTCTACCGCGTCATCTCGCAGCACCACGTCGCCGAGTTCTCGCAGTTGCTCGCGCCGGAACGGCAGCGCTGCATGGGCCTCGTGTGCGCCGTCGAGCGCACCTTGATCGAGCAGTTGCATCCGACCAAGGTCAACCTCGCCGCGCTGGGCAACGTGGTGCCGCACCTGCACTGGCACGTGATCGCCCGTTTCGACTGGGACAGCCACTTCCCGCAACCGATCTGGGGCGCCCGGCAGCGCGATGTACCGGCCGGTGCGGCGGCGCGGCTGCGCATCGGGTTGGCCGAGCTCGATGCATTTGTGGCCGGCGCGCTCGCGCTCGCCTAGCCCGCTCCCAATCCCTCAGTTCAAGTGGGGCCGAGGCTTCGCTACACTGCAGTCGACCCCTCACCGAAGACACATCCCATGGCCGGCCTGACCTCGCAAACCCCGCAGCCGACGTCGATCACCGTGCATCAGCAGTCGCGCGTGCTCGAAGTCGGTTTTTCCGACGGCAAGGCGTTTCGCATCCCGTTCGAGCTGATGCGCGTGTACTCGCCATCTGCCGACGTGCAGGGCCACGGCCCCGGGCAGGAGGTGCTGCAAACCGGCAAGCGCGAGGTCGACGTCGTGACGCTCGAACCGGTGGGCAACTACGCGGTGCAGCCGACGTTTTCCGACGGGCACAGCACGGGCATCTTTTCCTGGGACTACCTCTACTTTCTCGGCTCGCAGCAAGGCGAGCTGTGGCAGAAATACGAGGCCAGGCTGCAGCAGGCGGGTGTCGGCCGTGACGCGCCGATGGATGCGGCGGCGGCGGCGTCCTGCGGGCACCATCACTGAGTCCATGCCATGAGCGAAACCCATTTCGGCTTCCAGAAGGTCGACGAGACGCAGAAAGCCAGCCGCGTGCGAGGTGTGTTCGACTCGGTCGCGTCGAAGTACGACGTCATGAACGACCTGATGTCGATGGGCCTGCACCGGGCCTGGAAGGCCTACACGGTGGCCGTGGCCAACGTGCGCGAGGGAGACAGGGTGCTCGACATTGCTGGCGGTACCGGCGATCTGGCCCGCGCGTTCGCCAAGAGGGCCGGGCCGCGCGGCACGGTGGTGCACACCGACATCAACGAATCCATGCTGCGCCAAGGGCGCGATCGGTTGCTGGACGACGGGCTGGTGTTGCCCACCGCGATCTGCGACGCCGAGACCTTGCCCTTTCCCGGCGACAGTTTCGACCTCGTCAGCGTCGCTTTCGGGCTGCGCAACATGACCCACAAGGAGCGCGCGCTGGCCGAAATGAACCGCGTGCTGCGCCCTGGCGGGCGCCTGCTGGTGCTCGAGTTCTCGAAGATCGCGCAGCCGCTGGAGAAGGCCTACGACTGGTATTCGTTCAAGGTGCTGCCGCGCATCGGCAAGCTGGTGGCCGGCGACGCCGACAGCTACCGCTACCTGGCCGAGTCGATCCGCATGCACCCTGGCCAGGCCGAACTGAAGGCGATGATGAAGACGGCCGGCTTCGGCCATGTGGACGTGCACAACCTGAGCGCCGGGATGGTGGCCTTGCACGTCGGCATCAAGTGTTGAAGGCGCGGCACGACTGACAAGCCCGGAACGCCAGGCCGCGCCGCGCGCCGGCATGCGCTGCGGCGGCGATTCCTGTGCCTTGCGCCGCCCCGGTCAGGATGTGGGTCATGAACTTCCAAATTGTTCACGATCCAAGCGCTCACATGGGCAGAACACCCTGGACCAGGGGTTGTCGGGGCGTCGTGCTTCGCCGGTACACTCGACGAGGTTTGCGCCACCGCCCGCTCGGAATACCCGCTGGCGGGCGAGTTGTCGCACCGAAACGCCCCCACGAAGAAAGGCCCGGAGCCTGCCGCCCATGACTTCTATCAAGACGCTTTCAAACCATAAACCGATCCTAGGCCGCGCGGCATTCTTGGCGGTGGTGGTCCTCGCCGTGTTTTTGAGCGGTTGCGGCGACAAGAAAAAGGACAAGGTCGTCTCGCAGATCGCGGCCAAAGTGAACAAGGAAGAGATCACGGTTCACCAGATCAATTTCGTCCTGCAGCAACAGCGAGCCTTGCCCCCGGAAGAGGCCGCGTCGGCCAGCAAGCAAGCGCTCGAACGGCTCATCGACCAGGAGCTTGCTGTGCAGAAGGCCGAGGATCAGAAGATCGACCGCGATCCGCGCGTCCTGCAACAGATCGAGGCGGCGCGTCGTGAAATCATTTCGCGGGCCTACGTCGAAAGGATTGGAAGCGGTGTGACCAAACCCAGTCCTGAAGAGATCAAGAAGTACTACGACGCCAACCCGGCGCTGTTCAAGGAGCGGCGGATCTACAACCTGCAGGAACTCGCGATCGAAGCCACGCCGGCCCAGGTCGAGGAGTTGCGCGCGAAGCTGCAGGCAACCAAGGACGTCAACGAGTTTGTCGGCTTCCTCAACAGCAGTGGATACAAGTTCACCGGCAATCAGGCGGTGAGACCCGCCGAGCGACTGCCGCTGTCGAGTCTCGACAAGTTCGCCAAGCTGAAGGATGGGCAGGCCGTGTTCAACGCAATGCCGAACGGCGCGCAGGTCGTTGTCGTGGCGGGCTCGCGCAGCCAGCCTGTCGATGAGGAGCACGCTCGTGTGGCCATCGAGCAGTTCCTGTTGAATGAACGCAAGCGCAAGATCGTCGAAGACGACCTGAAGGCGCTGCGCGGGGCGGCGCACATCGAATACGTGGGTGACTATGTCAAGGGCGCTGCCAAGCCCGTTCAGGGCACTGCCGAAGCAGTGCCGACGAAGTCGCCCTTGGTCGGGGAACCCGCAGCTGCGCCGGCAGCGCCGGTGCCATCCGCAACGGACGCGGCCGCAAGCGCTGCTCGGTGAACGAAAGCCTCAACGGATCAACAGGGGGAGCATGAACATGATGATGCGACGTGCACTCCAATGCTGCCTGCTGGCCTTGGCATTCTGCTCGAGCGCGTTCGCTCAGGCCGCTGACAAGGCCGAGCATATTCTCGGCCCCGGCGACGTGATTCGCGTCACCGTGTACCAGAGCCCCGACTTGTCTCTCGAAACTCGGATATCCGAATTGGGGCAAATCACGTTCCCCCTCATCGGCAGCGTCACGGTCGGTGGTTCGACCATCACCGGGGCACAAGAGAAGATTGCCAAGCAGCTGCGCGACGGCAATTTCGTGCTGAAACCGCAAGTCAACATCATGCTGGTGCAGGTGCGCAGCAGCCAGATATCGATCCTGGGCCAAGTCGGCAAACCCGGGCGTTATCCGATTGAAACGGTGAACAGCAAGGCCTCTGAAATGATCGCTGCGGCCGGCGGGGTTGTGCCCGGAGGCGCCGACGTGATTACCCTGGTCGGTACGCGCAACGGCAAAGCCGTGAAGTACGACATCGACCTGCCGGCCATCCTGCAGGCCGGCAAGACGGAACTCGACATCACTGTGGCCAACGGCGACATTCTGTATGTCGACCGCGCGCCCAGTCTCTACATTTATGGCGAGGTGCAGCGTCCGGGCGTATTCCGCCTTGAACGTGGCATGACCATCATGCAGGCGCTGGCCCAGGCGGGCGGGCTGACGCAGCGCGGCACCGAACGGGGTCTGCGGGTGAACCGGCGTGATGCCAGTGGGGCCGTCAGGGTGTTGGAGCTGAAGATGAACGACCTCGTCGAACGCGACGACGTCATCCAGATCCGCGAATCCGTATTCTGAGGATCACGCCGTGTCCATCAAGCAGTATTTGAGGGTGATCTGGGCCCGGAAATGGCTGGCCCTTCTGTTGTTGGTGCTGGCCTCCGCGGCCGGCATCACCTTCAGTTTGCGTCTGCCCAAGTGGTATGTCGCAGGTGCATCGCTGGTGGTCGACGTGCGCCCCGACCCCATCCTGGGCGGCCTGTCGACACCTGCCAACATGGCCACCCAGGTCGAAATTCTGAAGAGCGACAAAGTGGCGACGCGGGTCGTCACCATGCTGGGAATGGAGCGCGCTCCTGCGGCGGTTCAGCAGTGGCGCGAAGCCACCGGCGCGAAGATGCCGCTGGACCGGTACTTTGCGGACATCTTGCAGCGCGGGCTCACCGTCGAGCCCTTGCGCGGCAGCAACGTCATCACCATCACCTTCGGGTCGCAAGATGGCGCCTTTGCCGCCGCGGCGGCCAATGCCTTCGCCCAGGCGGCCATGGACGTTGCGGTCGAAATGCGGGTCGAGCCGGCGCGTCAGTCGGCGTCGTGGTTCGATGGCCAGACCAAGACACTTCGCAGCAACCTCGAACAGGCGCAGGCGCGGCTCTCGAAGTACCAGCAGGAGAAGGGCATTGTCGTGTCCGATGAGCGCCTCGATCTGGAGAACGCGCGCCTGAGCGCGTTGACGGCGCAGCTGGCTGCCGCGCAGGCAGAGAGCGTCGAGGCCTTTGGCCGCCAGCGCAACACGGGCAGTGAAATGTCGCCCGACGTCCAGCAAAGCGGAGTGGTTCAAGGGCTGAAGACGCAGCTTGCCAGCGCCGAAACCAAGCTGAGCGAAATCAGCAGCATCGTCGGGGCCAATCACCCGCAGCGGCTGCAACTCGAAGCGCAAATCGCCGAGCTCAAGCAGCAACTCGCGGCCGAGGTTCGCCGAGTTTCCGGCAGCACCTCGGTGGTCAGCCGCGCCAGTTCGCAGAAGGTGGGTGAGTTGCGTGCCATGGCCGAGAACCAGAAGCGGCAACTGCTCTCACTGCGGTCCGAGCGAGACCAGATTTCGGTGTTGGCCCGGGACGTCGAAACCGCGCAGCGGTCCTACGATGCGGTCAGCCAACGCATGGGCCAGCTCACCATGGAAAGCCAAACCAACCAGTCGACGCTGCGCCTGTTGAGCCAGGCCGTGGAGCCTTCGGAGCCTTCGAAGAAGAAGGTGATCGTGGGAATACTGGGTTCGCTCGTCGGCGGGTTGCTGCTCGGCGCGGCGGTGGCCATCGGGTTGGAGCTTCTTGACCGGCGAGTGCGCGGCACCGAAGACCTGATGGTCCTGTACGGCGTCCCGGTGATCGGCGTGCTTCGCCCGGCGAGTTCCAAGCAACCCATCTTCCGCCAACTTGCCGGGCCTCGACCGGTGCCGAACCGGCCGTCGCTGCCGATGCCGGGGACCCAGCCATGAAGATGACCGGGCCGATGCCCGTCACGTTGCCCCGGGCCAACCGGTCAATCGGTGCCATCCTGATGGACGCGGGCTTGCTGTCGCCTGAAGGCGCCGAGCGAATCCTGTTGCTGCAAAAGCAGGAGGATCTGCGCTTCGGTGAAGCCGCCATACGCCTGGGGCTGCTGACCGAGGCCGACATCCAGTTCGGCCTCGCGCGGCAGTTTGCATTCCCCTACTTGCGTGCAAGCGTCGAGAAGAAGAACGTCAGCGACGAGTTGGTGGCCGCTTACCAGCCGTTCAGCCCCGTGGCGGAACAGCTGAGGGCCGTGCGCAGCCAGATCATGCTGCGCTGGATCGACAAGGCCGAGCAACGGCATGTGCTCACCGTGGTGGGCACGGAACGCGGCGAAGGCCGCAGCTTCCTGGCTGCGAACCTCGCGATCGTGTTCGCTCAGTTGGGCGAACGCACCCTGTTGATCGATGCCGACTTGCGCAACCCACGCCAGCATGAGTTGTTCGTGCTGCAGAACAAGGTGGGCCTGTCCACCTATCTTGCCGGCCGCTCGCGCGATGAAAGCATTCTTCGCATCACCGACCTCACGGGCCTGTTTGTGCTGCCGGCGGGGCCTGTTCCACCCAACCCGCTCGAGCTGCTGAGCCGGCAGACTTTCGACGAATTGATGAGCTACGTTCGTTCCAACTTCGACGTCGTGATCATCGACACCCCGGGTCTTGCCACGGGCGACGATGCCGCCTTGATCGCCGTGCGTGCCGGCGCGGCACT
>JBGQEX010000223.1:0-6827 GCA_041496605.1 Piscinibacter sp. | reverse complement strand
GAATGTCGCGGGTGATTTCCTCGGCCCCGAGCTTGGTGTCGCGCGCCATCACCACCAATTCCTCGATGTGGATCGAGGTGTAGCGGTCTTCGGCGATCACGCGCTCCGAGATCAGGATCGAGTCTTCGAAGTTGTAGCCGTTCCACGGCATGAACGCGACCAGCATGTTCTGGCCCAGCGCCAGTTCGCCGATGTCGGTCGACGCACCGTCGGCAATGATGTCCTCGGCCGTCACCTTGTCGCCGCGCTTGACGATCGGGCGCTGGTGGATGTTGGTGTTCTGGTTCGAACGCTGGTACTTGATCAGGTTGTAGATGTCGACGCCGACTTCACCGGCCACCGTTTCCTTGTCATTGACGCGGATCACGATGCGGTTGGTGTCGACGTAGTCGACCACACCGCCGCGGCGCGCCGCGACGACGGTGCCGCTGTCCTTCGCAGCCACGCGTTCAACGCCGGTGCCCACCAGCGCTTTTTCAGGACGCAGCGTCGGCACGGCCTGGCGCTGCATGTTGGCGCCCATCAGTGCGCGGTTCGCGTCGTCGTGCTCGAGGAATGGCACCAGAGACGCGGCCACCGAGACGATCTGCGTCGGCGCCACGTCCATGTACTGGATGCGCTCGGCCGAAGTCAGGATCGACTCGCCGTTGTCGCGCGCACTCACCAGCTCGTCGATCAGCTTGCCCTCGGCGTCCAGCGTCGCGCTGGCCTGCGCGATGACGTACTTGCCTTCTTCGATGGCCGACAGGTAGTCGATCTGGTTCGTCACCTTGCCGTCGGCGACACGACGGTACGGCGTCTCGAGGAAACCGTATTCGTTGAGTTGCGCGTACAGGGCCAGTGAGTTGATCAGGCCGATGTTCGGGCCTTCCGGCGTTTCGATCGGGCACACGCGGCCGTAGTGGGTCGGGTGCACGTCACGCACTTCGAAGCCGGCGCGCTCGCGCGTCAGGCCGCCCGGCCCTAAGGCCGAGACGCGACGCTTGTGCGTGATCTCGGACAGCGGGTTGGTCTGGTCCATGAACTGCGACAGCTGCGACGCACCGAAGAACTCCTTCAGCGCCGCGGAGATCGGCTTGGAGTTGATCAGGTCGTGCGGCATCAACGCTTCGGTCTCGGCCTGGCCGAGACGCTCCTTGACGGCCTTCTCGATGCGCGCCAGCCCTGAGCGGTACTGGTTCTCGGCCAGCTCGCCGACGCAGCGCACACGGCGGTTGCCGAGGTGGTCGATGTCGTCGACTTCGCCGCGGCCGTTGCGCAGCTCGACGAGGATCTTCACCACATCGAGGATGTCGTCGTTGGACAGCGTCATCGGGCCTTCGGGCACGTCGCGGCCGACGCGGGCGTTGAACTTCATGCGGCCCACACGCGACAGGTCGTACGTGTCGGCGCTGTAGAACAGCCGATGGAACAGCGCCTCGACGGCGTCTTCGGTCGGCGGCTCGCCGGGGCGCATCATGCGGTAGATGGCCACGCGCGCAGCCAGCTGATCCGCCGTTTCGTCAGCGGCCAGCGTCTGCGAGATGTAGGCGCCTTCGTCCAGCTCGTTGGTGTACAGGCACTGGATTTCCTTCACGCCGGCCACGCGCAGCTTCTTCAGCAGCGCGTCGGTGAGTTCATCGTTGGCCTTGGCAATGATCTCGCCGGTGTCGGCATCGACGACGTTGCGCGCCAGCATGCGACCCGACAGATAGTCCTCCGGCACGCTGATGAACTGCGTCTCGCTCTGTTCGATGGTGCGGGTGTGGCGGGCGGTGATGCGCTTGTCCTTCTCGACAATCACGTTGCCGCTCTTGTCGGTGATGTCGAAGCGCGCGATCTCGCCGCGCAGCCGGTCGGCCACGAATTCCATCTGGGCACCGGAGTCCATCAGGCGGAAGTTGTCGAACACGAAGAAGTGCGCGAGGATCGATTCGGGGTTCAGGCCGATGGCCTTCAGCAGGATCGTCACCGGCATCTTGCGGCGGCGGTCGACGCGGAAGTACAGGATGTCCTTCGGGTCGAACTCGAAGTCCAGCCAGGAACCGCGGTACGGGATGATGCGGGCGCTGAACAGCAGCTTGCCGCTCGAATGCGTCTTGCCCTTGTCGTGCTCGAAGAACACACCCGGCGAACGATGCAGCTGCGACACGATGACGCGCTCGGTGCCGTTGACGATGAACGAGCCGTAGTCGGTCATCAGGGGCACTTCACCCATGTAGACCTCTTGCTCCTTGATCTCCTTGACGGTCTTCGCCTGCGGCGACTCACGGTCATAGATGATCATCTGCAGCTTCGCGCGCACAGCGGCCGCGTAGGTCAGGCCGCGCTGCTGGCACTCCCGCGTGTCGAACGCAGGCTTGGCCATGTTGAATTCGATGAACTTCATCTCCACGAACCCGTTGTGCGACACGATCGGGAACGCGGACAGGAATGCGGCCTGAAGGCCTTCGGGTTTGCGTTTTTGCGGTGGTACGTCCTTCTGCAGGAAGGCGACGTACGACTCCCGCTGCATGGTCAGCAGGTAGGGGACTTTAAGGACACTCTCGCGCTTGCCGAAGCTCTTGCGGATCCGCTTGCGCTCGGTGTAGCTATAGGGGGTTGCATGCTGCGCCATAAACACTCCGTCTCAGGGGGTGCACCTGGGCCAAGGCGCTTACCCCCGTCGGCGACTGTCTTTCGAACCTTGCGTTCGAAGCTTGGTGGTTGGCCACTACCAACCGCTGGCGGACAACCCCGGCGTTGCACCGGGGCCCGACCAAACCCGTTCTCTGCAGTCGGATCAGAGAACACTTGAAAGCTCCCGACCGGGGGCTTGCAGGTGCTCTCCAAGGGTCAATTGCTGCCTGACCCTTGAAGCGCAAAAGGCTGGGGGCCGATTCCGGCTCCCAGCCCCGTGCGGCGAGCTGAATTACTTCAGCTCGGCCTTGGCGCCGGCGTCTTCCAGCTTCTTCTTGGCAGCTTCGGCGTCGGCCTTGGCAATGCCTTCCTTGACGGGCTTCGGGGCACCGTCGACCAGGTCCTTGGCTTCCTTCAGGCCCAGGCCCGTCAGTTCGCGCACGGCCTTGATGACCGACACCTTGTTGGCGCCGGCTTCGAGCAGCACGACATTGAATTCGGTCTTCTCTTCGGCGACCGGGGCAGCGGCACCGCCGCCAGCGGCCGGAGCGGCCATCGCAGCGGCGGACACGCCGAACTTTTCTTCGATGGCCTTGACCAGGTCATTGAGTTCCATCACCGACATGCTGTCCAGCGCGGTCAGGAATGCGTCTTTATCGAATGCCATTTTGAGTTCCTAGATTCAGTAAAAGGTTCAAAGATTGATCGTTCAAGCGGCGGTGGCTTCGGCAGCGGGCGCCTCGGCACCTGCGCCACGTTTCTCGGCCAGAGCGGCCAGCACGCGCGCGATGCGCGACACCGGCGACTGCATCAGGCCCAGCAACTGGGCCAGCAGCACTTCCTTGGTCGGGATCGCGGCCAGGGCTTTCACCCCGTTGGCGTCCAGTGCCTTGCCGGCATAGGCGCCGGCCTTGACGATCAGACGGTCGTTGCCCTTGGCAAAGTCGGCGATGACTTTGGCCGCGGCGACCGCGTCTTCGGAAAAACCGTAGATCAGCGGGCCGACCATGCTCTCCGAGGCGCATTCGAACGGCGTGCCAGAGACGGCGCGACGGGCGAGCGTGTTCTTCAGGACATGAAGGTACACACCCTTGTCGCGCGCCTGCTTGCGCAGCGCGTTCAAGTGTTCCACGGTGAGGCCACGGTACTCGGCCAGCGCCAACGTCTGCGAGCGGGCCACTTGGGCCGCCACATCCGTCACCACGGCTGCTTTCTCGTTACGATTGAGACTCAAGGTCTACTCCTCACATCACGTGCCGTTAGATGATTTCCCATCGCCCGGCACACCCTAAGTTCAGCGACCTTCTGAAACAGGAACTTGAATCCGTTTTCAGCGGGACCGCCATCTGCGCTGGCCTGCGACTTGCGTCGTCGTTTAGGGAGCCAAAGGCTCCACCAGCGGTCTTGGATGACCTGCATCGGCCTTTCAACCGACGCAGCCCACCAAACTCATCGTGCCGGCGCCAGACTCAGCGCCAGCCCTCATTTCTCTTTACGCTCCGGGCGCCGCAGCGTTGATCGACGCGACATCCACGCGGGCACCCACGCCCATCGTCGACGACACCGCGATCTTGCGCAGGTAGATGCCCTTGCTCGACGCCGGCTTGGCCTTGTTCAGCGCCTCGATCAGCGCGCGCAGGTTGCCCATCAACTTGTCGTTGTCGAACGAGCGGCGGCCGATCGTGCCGTGCACGATGCCGGCCTTGTCGACGCGGAACTGCACCTGGCCGGCCTTGGCGTTGCGCACCGCGGTGGCCACGTCGGGCGTCACCGTACCGACCTTCGGATTCGGCATCAGGCCGCGTGGGCCCAGGATCTGGCCCAGCGTGCCGACCACGCGCATCGTGTCGGGCGAAGCGATCACCACGTCGAAGTTCAGGTTGCCGGCCTTGACTTGCTCGGCCAGGTCTTCCATGCCGACGATGTCCGCACCCGCGGCGCGCGCCTCTTCGGCCTTCGCGCCCTGGGCAAACACCGCCACGCGCTTGGTCTTGCCGGTGCCGTTGGGCATCACGACGGCGCCACGCACGACCTGGTCGGACTTCTTGGCATCGATGCCGAGCTGCACCGCCACGTCGATCGATTCATCGAACTTGGCCGTGGCGCATTGCTTCACGATCGCCAGCGCGTTCTCCAGCGGGTACAGCTTGGTCGTGTCGACCTTGCCGGCGACAGCCTTTTGGCGTTTGGTCAGTTTGGCCATGATCAGACACCCTCCACCGTCACGCCCATCGAGCGGGCGGAACCTGCAATCGTGCGAACCGCGGCGTCCAGGTCGGCAGCCGTCAGGTCCTTCTGCTTGGTCTTGGCGATCTCTTCGATCTGCGCACGCGTGAGCTTGCCGACCTTCTGCGCGTTGGGCTTGGGCGAACCCTTCTCCAGTTTGATCGCCTTCTTGATCAGCACGGTGGCCGGCGGCGTCTTCAGGATGAAGGTGAACGACTTGTCCGCAAACGCGGTGATCACCACCGGCAGCATCAGGCCGGGCTCCATGCTCTGCGTCTGGGCGTTGAACGCCTTGCAGAACTCCATGATGTTCAGACCGCGCTGACCCAGCGCCGGACCGATCGGGGGCGACGGGTTGGCTTTGCCCGCCGGAATTTGCAGCTTGATGAAGCCGACAATTTTCTTGGCCATGTTTCTCTTTCCAAATCAGAAGCCGATACCGCTGGCTTCCTGAGTACAAACGCCCAAGGACTGGTTACCTGGGCTCCTCGTACCGGTGTCTCGTCACCGGCAGCAACGGATGGTGTTCACGCGCAGGCGTTGCCGCCCGCGCGAGCCCCCACCGGGCTCAAACCTTCTCGACTTGCGCGAAGTCCAGCTCGACCGGTGTGGCACGGCCGAAAATCGTGACCGACACACGCACCTTCGATTTGTCGTAGTTGACGTCTTCGATGGCGCCGTTGAAATCGGTAAACGGGCCTTCCTTGACGCGCACCAGCTCGCCCACCGACCACTCGACCTTCGGCCGGGGCTTCTCGATGCCTTCTTGCATCTGGTTGACGATCTTCATCACTTCGGCTTCGGAGATCGGCGACGGGCGGTTCTTCGCGCCACCGACGAAACCAGTGACCTTGCTGGTGTGCTTGACCAGGTGCCAGGTGTCGTCGGCCATTTCCATTTCGACCAGCACGTAGCCCGGGAAGAAGCGGCGCTCGGTGACGGCCTTCTTGCCGTTCTTGAGCTCCACAACCTCTTCCATCGGCACCAGGATGCGGCCGAACTTTTCTTTCATGCCTGAGCGGTCGATGCGCTCGCGCAGGTTGCGCTCGACGGCCTTTTCCATGCCCGAGTACGCGTGCACGACGTACCAACGCTTGCTGGACGGTGCGGCCGCGAGTTCGGGGGCGGCGGTTGCGTTTTCGACGTGTTCGGTCATCTCGTAGTCCTCAACGCTTCCAGCCCAGGATCAGGTCGTACAGCGCCCATTCCAGCGTCTTGTCAGTGAGCCACAGGAATAAGGCCATCACAAATACGAAGGCGAACACGTAGCCCGTCATCTGCATCGCTTCCTTGCGTGTGGGCCACACCACCTTGCGGACTTCGCGCGACGAATCACGACCGTAGGCGATGAGCTGCTTGCCCGATTCGGAGGTGAAGAAGATGGCCACGGCCACGGCCAGCAGCGCCAGCAGCGCAACGACGCGCAGCCACTGGTCCTGCTTCCCCAGCGCATAGAACGCCACCACCGCACCGACGACCAGCAAGCCGGAAGCGGCGAGCTTGGCCTTGTCAGCACCGGTGGAGACAGTTTCAACGGAAGGATTCGACATTGTTTTCACTTCACTTCGCGGTGGCCGCAGCTCGAAAAACGCCGCCACCTTTCAGCAGCAAAGCCCGCAGGCACTTTCGTGTCTCGCGGGCTGCTTCTAGCGGGAGAACAGGCCGAAAAAGCTAGGGTTCGTCGGAACCTTCGCTTGGCAGGGGCAGAGGGCATCGAACCCCCAACCTCCGGTTTTGGAGACCGGCGCTCTGCCAATTGAGCTATACCCCTGCGGCCAAACCTTGACGCTGCTTGTGTTTACTCCATGATCTTCGCGACCACGCCGGCGCCGACGGTGCGCCCGCCTTCGCGGATGGCGAAACGCAGGCCCTCTTCCATGGCGATCGGGGCGATCAGCTTGACGGTGATGCTGACGTTGTCGCCGGGCATGACCATCTCCTTGTCCTTGGGCAACTCCACCGCGCCGGTGACGTCCGTCGTGCGGAAGTAGAACTGCGGGCGG
>JBGQEX010000222.1:0-7030 GCA_041496605.1 Piscinibacter sp. | reverse complement strand
CGCAGCCAGCGTGGCTGCATCGAGCGCGACATTGCAGCACCAGCACGGTTCGGCGTCGCTCGCGCCGCAATGGAAGGGCTGGCCGCAGCGCGCACAGGCGCGGTTGTTCGAGAGGATCGGATCGTCGTTCATCTCAGTTGCCCCACCGCGCTTCGCGCGACCCGCGACGCATGAAACGCGCCGCTGCGCCGAACTCTCGGCACACCGCCGCTACCGATCGCCCTGAGGTATCGAAGGGCCTGCTCATGCCGACCCTTCGATACCTCAGCCCGAACGGGTGGGGTGGTGTGCGCAGGACAGGTGAGTTTCATTTCAGTCGGCAAATAGCGCCTGGTTCTGCTCGCGCAGCAGGTTCTTCTGCACCTTGCCCATCGCATTGCGCGGCAATTCGTTCACCACGAACAGCCGCTTGGGCACCTTGAAGTTGGCGATCCGCGTCTTCAGCGCGGCGATCAGTTGCGCCGCGTCGGGCGCGGCGCCGGGCCGTGGCACCACCAGCGCCACCACGCCTTCGCCGAAGTCGGGGTGCGGTACGCCGACCACCGCGCTCTCGGCCACACCGGGCAGCTCGTTCAGGACGGCCTCGACCTCCGCCGGATAGACATTGAAGCCGCCGGTGATGATCAGGTCCTTGCTGCGCCCGACGATGGTGACGTAGCCGTCGGCGTCGATGCGGCCGACGTCGCCGGTCTTGAACCAGCGCGTTCCGGCGTCGTCGGTGCTGAACTCTTCGTTCGTCTTCTCGGGCATGCGCCAGTAGCCGTGAAAGACGTTCGGCCCGTTCACCTCGATGCCGCCGATCTCGCCCGCCGCGCAACGGCGGCCATGCTCGTCGACGATGCGCAGCCGCACGCCGGGCAGCGGAAAACCGACGGTGCCGCCGCGCCGCTCGCCGTGCTTCGGGTCGCAGGGGTTCGACGTCAGCATCAGTGTTTCGCTCATGCCGTAGCGTTCGAGGATGGTGTGGCCGCTGCGTTCGCGGAACTCGTTGAAGGTCTCGATCAACAGCGGGGCCGAGCCGCTGACGAACAGCCGCATGTGGCGGCAGGCTTGGCTGCCAAACCCCGGCTCGCCGAGCAAGCGCACGTACAGCGTTGGAACGCCCATGAACACGGTCGCGTCGGGCAGTCGTGCCGTCACGGCCTTCGGGTCGAAGCGGCTGAACCAGATCATCTTGCTGCCGTTGAGCAGCGCGCCGTGCGACGCGACGAACAGTCCGTGCACATGGAAGATCGGCAGCGCGTGGATCAGCACGTCGCCCGCGCTCCAACCCCAGTAGTGCTTCAGCGCGACCGCATTGCTCAGCAGGTTGTCGTGGCTGAGCATCGCTCCCTTGCTGCGCCCGGTGGTGCCGCTGGTGTAGAGGATGGCGGCCAGGTCGTCGGCCGCCTTGTGCGCCGGTGTGTGGCGGTCGCTGTGATGCGCGGCACGTTCAAGCAGGCTGCCGCTGCGGTCCTCGTTGAGCGTGAACACATGCGTGGTGCCGGCCTTGAACGCGATGCGGCTGACCCAGCTGAAGTTCTTGCCCGAACACACGACGACGCTCGGCTCGGCGTTGCCGATGAAGTACTCGATCTCGGCGCTCTGGTACGCGGTATTGAGCGGCAGATAGACATAGCCGGCGCGCAGCACTGCCAGGTACAGCAGCAGCGCCTCGACCGACTTCTCGGTCTGCACCGCCACCCGGGCGCCGGGCGGCAGCTCGAGCCAATCGAGCAGGTTGGCGATCATCGCGGTCGCGCGGTGGATGTCGCGCCAGCTGTAGCGCAAGGCTTCGCCGCCGTCGGCGGTTTCGATGGCCACCGTGTCGAGCTCGTCGGGGAAGGCGTCGCTCAGCGCGACGAACAGGTTGTGGTTCGGGGTCATGGGGTTGGGTGCAGGAGTCATCCGCGCTGGAAGCGCGGCGGCCGTTTTTCGATGAAGGCGGTGACGCCTTCGCGGTGGTCGGCGCTGTCGGCGTAACTGAAGTGGGCGCGGCGTTCACTCAGGCTCGGACCACCGGCGGCGATTTGCCGCAGCGTGCGCTTGTTGATGCGCGCCGCCTGCGGCGACAACCTGCTCAGGTGCTCGGCGCGCTGCTGCACACGCACGCCGACCTGATCGTCGGCCACCACCTCATGCACCAGCGCCAGGCGCAGCGCGGCGTCGGCGTCGAACAGGCGTGCCTCGAGCAGCATCTCGCGCAACACCGACGCACTGACCACGCAGCTGAGCACCTCCAGTTCGCCGGGCGCCATCGGGAAGCCGAGCTTGGCGATCGGTGCACCGAAGCGGCTGGTCGCCGCGCAGATGCGGATGTCGCAGCACGCCGCGATCTCCAGACCGCCACCGATGCAGGTTCCCTCGATTTGCGCGAGCGTGGGGATGTCGCAATCGAGCATGGCGTGCAGCGCCGGCGCGACGACGTTTTCGTGGAAGTCGTGCAGGCGCGCCTCGTCGAAGCGGAACTGCGCGAACTCGACGATGTCGCCGCCCGACGCGAACTGGCCGTCGGCCCCGCAGACGATCACCGCATGCGGCGCATCTGCCGCGGGCAGCGCCTGCAGCCGCTCGAACAGCGCGCGCAGTTCGCGCCACATTGCGATGTCGATGGCATTGAGCTTGCCCGGGTTGGCCAGCGTGACGCGGGCGAGCGTGCCGTCGTGTTCGAGCGTGATGGAACCCATCAGTCGAGCTTTGCGCCGGAGTTCTTGACCACCTCGGCCCAGCGCTTGATCTCGCTGCCGACGAATCGGCCGAACGCGTCGCCGTACAGGTTGGGCATGTCGGCGCCGAGGCCGTTCCAGATGCCTTGCAGCTCGGGCGTGGCGAAGACCTTGGCCAGTTCGCCCTGCATGCGCTCGACGATGTCCTTCTGCGTGCCCTTGGGTGCCCACAGGCCGTACCAGGTGGCGACCTGGTAGGTTGGCACGCCGGCCTCGGCTGAGGTCGGCAATTCGGGAAAGCCGGGTGCGCGCTTCGTCGATGCGACGGCCAGCCCCTTGATGCGCCCGCTCTTGATGTGGGTGGACGATGACCCGAGCCCGTCGAACATCATGTCGACCTGGCCGCCGATCAGGTCCTGCAACGCGGGGCCCGCGCCGCGGTAGGGAATGTGCGTGATGAAGGTCTTGGTTTGCAGCTTGAACAGTTCGCCGGCAAGGTGATGCGAGGTGCCGTTGCCGGCCGAGCCGTAGTTGAACTTTCCCGGGTTCTTTCGCACGAGATCGAGAAAGCCCTTCAGGTCGGCGACCGGCATGCGCTGCGTGTTCACGACGATCACCTGCGGCACGCTCGAGACCAGGCCAACCGGCACGAAGTCGGTCTCGAGGTTGTAGTCGAGTTTGGGGTACATCGACGGCGCGATCGTGTGGTGCACCGCGCCCATGAAGAAGGTGTAGCCGTCGGGTGCGGCCCGGCTCGCGACCGTCGCGCCCACCGTGCCACCCGCGCCGCCGCGGTTGTCGATGATCACCTGCTTGCCCAGGCTGCGCGTCAGCACCGCGGTGAGCGGGCGCGCGAACGCGTCGGTGCCGCCGCCGCTGGGGAAGGGCACGACCACGGTGATCGGCCGATTCGGCCAGCCGCTTTGTGCGCGCACGAACGGGGTGGCCAGGGCAGCGCCGCCGGCGGCGGCCTGCAGCAGTTGCCTGCGCGAGAGGCCGTGCGGCCGGGTGAGAGCGGGGGTCATGTTGTCTCCGTCATGGGTGTCGGCGCCGCAGCGGCGATGATGCCAAAGCTTGCAGCCGTCCACCCGGGGGCGGAACACGCGTCAACCCTGAGCCCGCAGCGCGCCGCAAGGGCTACAGTGTCTGGCAACCAGACACGGAGCCATTCCCATGGCCGCAGCCGCGACCGCTGCACCCACCACACTGCCTGCCGATGCCGACGGCGTGCTCAAGCTCGCTGCGCAGAGCATGTTCGACACCTTCGCCCACACCGCGATGGGCATGATGGTGGTCGACCGCGACCACCGCATCGTCTGGATCAGCGACGGCTACAAACGTTTCCTGCCGGCGCTCGGTCACGCCGAGTCCGACTTCGTCGGCCGGCGCGTCGAAGAGGTGGTGCCGAACACCTTGATGGCGCAGGTAATCGACAGCGGCCAGCCCATCCTCGTCGACCTGCTGAGCAACCAGGCTGGCACCTTCCTCGTCAGCCGCCTGCCCTTGCGCGACAAGCACGGCGAGGTCATCGGCGCGCTCGGGCTGGTGCTGCTCGACCACCCGGAGACGACGATGCAGCCGCTGATGACCAAGTTCACGCGGCTGCAGCGCGAGCTCGACGACGCGCGCCAGAAGCTCGCCGCGCAGCGCCGCCCCAAGTACACCCTGGCCAGCTTCATCGGCGCCAGCGCGGCGGCGATAGAGGTCAAGCGCCAGGCGCGGCGTGTGGCGCAGACCGACAGCACGGTGCTGCTGCAGGGCGATACCGGCACCGGCAAGGAGCTGTTGGCGCACGGCATCCACGCCGCCAGTGCGCGGGCGGCGCGCTCGTTTGTCGGCGTGAACATCACCGCCGTGCCCGACACGCTGCTCGAGGCCGAGTTCTTCGGCGTCGCGCCGGGCGCCTACACCGGCGCCGACCGCAAGGGCCGCGATGGCAAGTTCAAGCTGGCCGACGGCGGCACGCTGTTCCTCGACGAAATCGGCGACATGCCGCTGGCGCTGCAGGCCAAGCTGCTGCGCGTGCTGCAGGAGCAGGAGCTCGAGCCGCTGGGCAGCAACGCGGTGCAGCGCATCGACGTGCGCGTCATCGCCGCGACCAGCCGCAACCTGCCGGCGATGGTGGCCGACGGCAGCTTCCGTGCCGACCTCTACTACCGCCTGAACGTGCTGCCGATCCGCCTGCCGGCGCTGCGCGAGCGGCTTACCGATCTCGAAGCCCTGGTCGAGGCGCTGGCCGACGACATCGCGCGGCGCAGCGGCATGCCGCACAAGAGCCTGACGCCCGATGCGCTCGATCTGCTGGCCTGCCACTCCTGGCCCGGCAACATCCGCGAGCTGCGCAACGTGCTCGAACAGGCGACGCTGATGACCGATGACCTGCTGCTGTCGGCGCGGCACTTCAGCGCGCTCGGCGTGGCCGGGCCGCGTGCGCCGCAAGCGGCGCCGCTGCACGCCGAGCCGGCCGCGCCGATGCACGCCGTCGATGCCGCTGCGGCGCCGACGAGCCGCATCAAGCCGCTGCCGCAAGCAGTTGCCGAACTCGAAGCGCGGGCGATCCGCGCAGCGATGGCCGCCACCGGCGGCAACAAGCTGGCGGCTTCGAAGCTGCTGGGCATCTCGCGCGCCACGCTGTACGAGAAACTGCCGATGATCGACCTGAACGCGGCCGCCGAAGACGCCTGACCCGCCGGGCGCCACTCGACGCCGCAACGCAGAGCGCGCCTCACGGCACGTCGTTCGTGTTGTCCTCGTCGTGGATCCAGGTCAGCTTCAGCAAGGCCGCGATGTGCGCAAGCAGCTCGTCGAAGTCGATGGGCTTTTCCATGAATGCGTCGACCCCGAGCGCCAGGCTGCGGTCGCGATCGCTTTGCGAGGCGTTGGCCGAAATGGCGATGATGGGCACCTGGCGCAGCGCCTTGTGCGCGCGTAGCAGGCGGGTGGCTTCCAGGCCATTGACGACCGGCATCACGCTGTCCATCAGGATCAGGTCGGGCGGCGCGACACCGGCTTGTTCCAACGCCGCCCGGCCGTCGGGCGCCTGTTTGACGGCGAAGCCCAGCGGCTCCAGGTAGTTCGCCAGCAGCCTGCGGTTGTCGGCCACGTCGTCGACGATCAGCACGGTCTTGCGCGGCCCGCGATAGCCGGTGGCCGGCCGGCCGGGCGGCAAGGCCGCGGCTTCGCCCTCGGCCGACGGCAGCGCCAGTTCGAACCAGAAACGGCTGCCCACGTTGGGTGTGCTGTCGAAGGCGATGTCGCCGCCCATGGCGCGCACCAGCTCGCGGCTGATCGCCAGCCCCAGGCCCGTGCCGCCGACGCGGCGCTGCGGGGCGCTCACCTGCTCAAAGGGCTGGAACAGACGTTGCGCTTGCTTCGGGTCGATGCCGATGCCGGTGTCGACGATCTCGAAGCGCAGCCGCGTGTGGCGCGCGTCCGTCCCCGCGGCCGTGACGCGCAGCGTGACCGTGCCATGGTCGGTGAACTTCACCGCGTTGCCCAGCAGGTTCAGCAGCACCTGGCGCAGTGCCCGCGGGTCCACGCGCACGCTGCGCGGCAAATCGGCCGCCACGTCGAAGGCGAACGCAATGTCCTTCTGTTCGGCTCTGACGCGAATGATGTCGGCCACGACGCGCAGGAATTCCGGCAGGGCCACCGGCTCGGCATGCAGTTCGAGCCGGCCCGCTTCGATGCGCGCCAGGTCAAGCACGTCGTTGATCAGCGCCAGCAAGTGCTGCCCGCCTTGTTCGATGGTGTCGAGCCACCGCGACTGGCGTTCGCCGAGCGCCTTCTCGCGCTTGAGCAATTGCGCGTAGCCGAGGATTGCGTTCAAGGGCGTGCGCAACTCGTGGCTCATGCTGGCGAGGAACTCGCTCTTGGCGCGATTGGCCACTTCGGCGCGCTCCTTGGCCACGACGAGCTCGGCGTTGGCGCGGTGCAGGTCCTCCTCGGCCCGCTTGTAGGCGCTGCGGTCCTCGCCGATCCAGATCGTGCCTTCGTCGGGATCGTCGGCGTTTTGCACGTAGCCGATCAGGTTGACCCAGAAGTCCGAGCCATCGCGGCGGCGCATGAACAGCTCGGTCTGGAACGGCAGGCCGCGCGACAACTGCGGTGCGGCAATGCGCCCCACCGCGCCGTAGTCCACGTCGGATCGGTACAGCACGCGCGCCGGCAGACCGACGGCGCTGTCGTTCTCATAGCCGTACATCTGGCCGAACTTGCGGTTGTAGCGGGTGATGCGCCGCTCACGCGTGAAGACGATGCCCACCGGCGCGTTGCGCATGATCGCTTCCATTTCGCGCAGCGTTTGCTTGAGCGCCTCGTGCGTGCGCTTGGCTTCGGTGATGTCTTCGAGAATCCACACCGTGTCCAGCTCGCTGCGCGACGGG
>JBGQEX010000221.1:0-7052 GCA_041496605.1 Piscinibacter sp. | reverse complement strand
GTGGCGATCATCCTCGGCGCCAACGACGTGGTGAACCCCGCCGCGCACACCAAGGGCAGCCCGATCTACGGCATGCCCATCCTCGAGGCCTTCAAGGCCAAGACCGTCATCGTCAACAAGCGCTCGATGGCCGCCGGCTACGCCGGCCTGGACAACGAGCTGTTCTACATGGACAAGACGATGATGGTGTTCGGCGACGCCAAGAAGGTGGTCGAGGACATGGCCAAGGCGACGGACTAGGGGATGAAGAACGCAACACTGCGTCAATTAAAGGTGTTCGAGGCGGTCGCGCGCTTGCTGAGCTTCTCACGCGCAGCGGAAGAGCTCCATCTGACCCAGCCTGCCGTATCCACACAGATCAGGAAGCTCGAAGAGCACGCGGGCAACCCGCTGTTCGAGCAGTTCGGCAAGAAGGTCTACCTGACGCCGGCCGGCACGGAATTGCTGCAGATCAGCCGCGCCATCATCCAGCAGTTCGAGGCCGCCGAGAACGCGATGTCGCAGTTCAGCGGCGTCTCGGGCGGCAAGCTCAACGTCGGCGTGATCAGTGCCGGCGACTACTTCTTTCCGCGCCTGCTGGTGGAGTTTGCGAGCCGCCATCGCGGCGTGACGCTGAACTTCACGGTCCACAACCGGGAGGGACTCCTGACCCACATCGCCGACAACCTCACCGACCTTGCGATCATGGTGCGGCCGCCGACCGATCTCGACACCGTCAACCAGTCGTTCGCGCCGCATCCCTACGTCATCGTCGCGGCACCGGGCCATCCGCTGGTCGGCGAGAAGAAGATCCCCATGGCGACGCTGATCCGCGAACCATTCGTCGTCCGCGAGAAGGGCTCGGACACCTGGAACTCGATGGAGGAAGGTTTCGGTGGCGATCTCGGCGGCATCAACATCGCGATGGAGATTCCGAGCACCGAGACGATCAAGCAGGCGGTGATCGCCGGCATGGGAGTGAGCTTCCTGTCGGCGCACACGATCAGCCAGGAGCTGAAGGCCGGCAGCCTGCGTGTGCTCGATGTGCAGGGATTTCCGCTGATGCTGCACTGGTATGTCGTGCATCGACGCAACAAGCGCCTGCCTCCCGTGGCGCAGGCCTTCAAGGACTTTCTGCTCAGCGACGGCGCGTCGCTGATTTCGCAGATCGTCCCGTTCGATTCTTCGACTTAGGCGCGACGCTTCAGCGCCGCCCGCACTGCGCTGGCGAAGATCACGATGGGCATCGCGGCGATCAGGTCGCGCAACGCATCCCCCGCGATGGGCCAGGGTGTTGTCTTGAATGACTTCGAATTCAATGCGGTGTTGCTCATGGTGTGCTCCGAGAGGTTGGGATAATCCGTCTGCATATTATAGGGTTTACCCTAGTAACGGCAAGCGTTAATTATCCTTGTCGCCACAGGGGTGGAACCGGCCCCGCGCAAGTACTTCGAGGCAGCACTGGTGCCGACAACGGCTCAGCCCACGCCGCCTCGTTGATCGCGGCCTGCAGCTGATGCAAGGCTTGTGCCGGGTCAGCGGCCTGGGCGATGCCGCGCAGCACCGCCACACCAGCGGCGCCGCACCGCACGGCCTCCTGGCTGCGCAAGCGGTCCATGCCGGCGATCGCGACGACTGGCCGGCGCAGCACGGCGCACCAGTACGCTAGGTTGTCCGCGCCCTGAGGCCACCAAGGCATCTGCTTCGTCGGCGTGGCGTGGATCGGGCCACAGGCGACGTAGCTCGGGTTCAATGCATGCGCGCGACACACTTCCCAATAGCTGTGCGTGCTCACGCCGAGCCTCAGGCCGGCATCGCGCAGCGCGTCGATGTCGGCCGTCTCGATGTCCTCCTGCCCCAGGTGGACGCCATAGGCGCCGTGCTCCAGGGCCAGGCGCCAGTGGTCGTTGATGAAGAGCTGGGCGTCGACCTCGCGCGCCGCACGCACGCTGCGCCACACCTCGCTCGACAGATGCTGCGCCGTGCCGTCCTTGATGCGCAGCTGTACCGTGCGTGCCCCGGCGGCCAGCAGTATCTCCACCCCATCGGCGCTGTCGACGATGGCGTACAAGCCGAGGCGCGGCGTCGCAAGCGGCGCGAATTCCTTGGTGCCGACGTCCTCGCCGCGGTGCAGCACCGGCAGCAGTTCGGGACACAGCGCGAAGCCGCGCAGCGGTCTCACGGCGCCCGCGCCGCGACCGGCCGCACGGCCTTCGCGCAAGGCGTGTGTGGTGCTCATCTTGGCGATGACGGCTGCATCGGCGCTGCAAAATCCGAGCGCCAAGGCGGCGGCGAGCGTGGCTGCGTACGCGCAGCCGCTGCCGTGGTGATGCGGCGTGTCGACCCGCGGCAGGCTGAGCCAGCCGGACGCCTCGGGCGTGCTCATCCAGTCGCTCGAATGGCTGCCGCCCGCATCACCGCCGGTGATGATCACGGCCTGCGGGCCGAGTTCGCGCAAAGCGGCCGCAGCCTTCTCGACCGCCTCGGGAGTCGCAACGTCAGACGCCGCGCAACCGAGCAACCACGCCGCCTCCGCCCGATTGGGCGTGATCACCGTCGCGCGGGGCAGCAGTTCGCGCAGCAGCACCTCGCGCAGTGCCTGGCTGCTGAGATCGGCGCCGGTGGTGGCCCGCCACACCGGGTCGACCACCAGAGCCACCGGCGCATCCCGCCGCAGCCGGTCCAGCCACTCGGCGACGCAGCGGACGTTCGACGCGCTGCCGAGCATGCCCGTCTTGATGGTCGCCGGCGGCATGTCGCTGGCCAATGCAGCGAGCTGGGCATCGAGCAGGTCCGTCGCCACGGCGTCGGCACGTTGCACCGCCATCGAATTCTGTGCCGTGATGGCTGCAACGACCGTGCAGCCATGCACGTCGATGGCTTCGAAGGCCTTCAGGTCCGCTTGCAGGCCGGCGCCGGCGCCGCTGTCGGATCCGGCGATGCTCCAGACAATCGGGCGCTTGGACGATCGGTTCATGCGGCGCTCACAGCTCGAAAGGCCGGCCGGTCACCGGCGTCGACGCGACAGCCATGTCCTGTGCCGCCAAAAGCCCCGACGCGTGCCCGAGCCGGCCCGCCTCGATGGCGAAGCGAAACGCCTCCGCCATGCCGACTGGATCGGCGGCCTGCGCGACGGCCGAGTTGAGCAGCACCGCATCGAAGCCCAGTTCCATGGCCTGCGCGGCATGCGAGGGCACGCCGATTCCGGCATCGACGATCAAGGTCGTGTGCGGCAGCCGCGCGCGCAGCGTGCGCAGCGCCCACGGGTTCAGCAGCCCTTGCCCCGAACCGATCGGTGCGCCCCAGGGCATCAGGATGCGGCAGCCGGCATCGACTAGGCGCTGCGCGCTCACCAGGTCGTCGGTGCAGTACGGGAAGACCTCGAATCCGTCCTTCACGAGTTGGGCTGCCGCATCGGCCAGTTCCCACGGATCGGGCTGAAGCGTGTGCTCGTCGCCGACCACCTCGAGCTTGATCCAGTGCGTGTCGAGCAGCTCGCGCGCCATGTGCGCGAGCGTGACCGCCTCGCGGGCGGTGCGGCAGCCCGCGGTGTTGGGCAGCAGGCGAGCGCCGCTCGCCTTGATGATCTCGACGAAGCCGTTGTCGCCGCCGGCGCCGGCGAACTGGCGCCGCAGCGCGAGCGTCACCACCTGCGCACCCGAGGCCGCGATGGCCTCGCGCAACACCTGCGGCGACGGGTAGCCCGCCGTGCCGAGAAGGAAGCGGCTTTTCAGCGGCACGTCGGCCAGCATGAAGTCTTGCGATGAATGCAATTCAACCTCCGACAATCGGTTTGAAACACGCCACCTGGTCTCCGTGCCGCAAGATGCGGCTGCAACGACTCGCGCGCGGCACGAAGTCGCCGTTCACCGCGACGGCAACGGACTCGGGCTCGTGACCGAGACGCCGCAGCAACTCGGCGAGGCAGGTCTCGGCCCCCAGCAGTTGCGTCTCGCCGTTGACGTTGACCGTCACTGCGGGGCCATCAATGGAATCGGCTGGGCTCATAAGGCATCCTCCCTGCCACGCGCTGTCATCCCGGCGAACGCCGGGATCCATCGCCGCAGTGGATCCCGGCGTTCGCCGGGATGACGGCAGGGGTATCTCATGACACCGACTCCTCGATCGGCAACTCGTGCAACGCGTCTTCCACCAGGGCCGGCGCGATCAGCCAGCCGTGGCGGAACAGGCCATTGATGCGAGTGAGCCCGGGGCGGGCTTCCACGCGCGGCAGGTTGTCGGGCAAGGCCGGACGCAGATTGGTTTCGCTGTGCACGACGCGCGCTTCTGCCAGTTGCGGAACGATGCTGTGCGCCGCACTGAGCAGACTCAGCAGCGTGCGCACCGAAATCGGCGAACGGTCTTCCGACTCGATTTCGCTCGCACCCACGACCACGATGTCGCCGGGCCGCGGCACCACATAGACACGCGAACGCGGATGCAGCAGGCGCAACGCGCGCCGCAACTCGAGACCGGGCGCGTGCAGCCAGAGGATCTCGCCCCTCACGCCGCGAACTTGCAGGTCGGGCCGCGCGCCGACGCCGCGAACGTCGAACACGTGATCGAAGCGATCGCCGTCGATGCACCCCGGCGCCAGTTCGCGCACGGCGTGCGACCAGCGCCATCGCGTGCCGCGATCCGACGCACCCTGCGCCAACGCCTGCATGGCCTGCACGGTGTGGATCTGTCCTTCGCCGCCCAGCAGCCACGCATGCGCCGCACCGTGCAGGCCGGGCTCGAGCGAGCGCAACCGCGCCGGCGACAGTGGCTCGGGAGTGAGACCCGCCGGCGCCCTGGCCGCGATCAGCGCCAGCAGCCGTTGCGCTGAGCCGAGGTCGCCGGCATGCGCCAGCAGCAGGCTGCCATCGCGCCGGAAATCGACCGGCAGTGGCAACTGCGCGACGATACGCACCCAGAGGTCCAGCGAGCGCAGTCCCAGCGTGGCCATGTGGGCGTCGGAACATTCCAGTTCCGCCAGCGGGCTCAGCATGCCGGCCGCCGTCCAGCCCGCTGCGCCACGCGCTTGCGCGTCAGGCGCAGGGTCGAAAACCGTCACACGATGCCCGAGGCCCGACAACCGCCAGGCGAGCAGGCGGCCGAGCAGGCCGGCACCGGCGATGCCGATGTGCATGGACCCCATGGCTCAAGCCTGCGCGGGCACGGCGGTCGGATGGATGGGGATGTAGATTTCCCCACCCGCGCGCTTGAACTCCTCGGACTTCGCCTGCAGTCCCTGCTGCAACGCGGCGTCCTCGCTCAGCCCCTGACTGGCCGCGTACTCACGCACCTCCTGCGTGATCTTCATCGAGCAGAACTTCGGCCCGCACATCGAGCAGAAATGCGCTTCCTTGCTCGAGTCCTTGGGCAGCGTCTCGTCGTGGAAATCGCGCGCGGTGTCGGGGTCGAGGCTCAAGTTGAACTGGTCGTGCCAGCGGAACTCGAAACGCGCCTTCGAAAGCGCGTCGTCGCGCGCTCGCGCTCCCGGATGGCCTTTCGCGACGTCCGCCGCATGCGCGGCGATCTTGTACGCGATGATGCCCTGCTTCACGTCGTCGCGATCGGGCAGGCCCAGGTGCTCCTTGGGCGTCACGTAGCACAGCATCGCCGTGCCCATCCAGCCGATCATCGCTGCGCCGATGGCGCTCGCGATGTGATCGTAGCCCGGCGCGATGTCGATCGTCAGCGGGCCCAGCGTGTAGAACGGCGCCTCGTGGCAGTGCTTGAGCTGCTCGTCCATGTTGGCGTGGATCAGATGCATCGGCACGTGGCCCGGGCCTTCGATCATCGTCTGCACGTCGTGCTTCCAGGCGATTTGCGTCAACTCGCCCAGCGTGCGCAGCTCGGCGAACTGCGCCTCGTCGTTCGCGTCGGCGGCTGAGCCGGGGCGCAGGCCGTCGCCGAGCGAAAAGCTCACGTCGTAGGCCTTCATGATGTCGCAGATCTCTTCGAAGCGCGTGTAGAGAAAGCTCTCCTGGTGGTGTGCGATGCACCACTTGGCCATGATCGATCCGCCGCGCGAGACGATGCCGGTGCGCCGGTTGGCCGTGAGGTGGATGAAGGGCAGGCGAACGCCGGCGTGGATGGTGAAGTAGTCGACGCCTTGCTCCGCCTGCTCGATGAGCGTGTCGCGGAAGATTTCCCAGCTCAGGTCCTCGGCCACGCCGCCGACCTTCTCGAGCGCCTGGTAGATCGGCACGGTGCCGATCGGCACCGGCGAGTTGCGCACGATCCAGTCGCGTGTCGTGTGGATGTTGCGGCCGGTGGACAGGTCCATCACGTTGTCGGCGCCCCAGCGGATCGCCCACACCAGTTTTTCCACCTCTTCCTCGATGCTCGAGGTGACGGCCGAGTTGCCGATGTTCGCGTTGATCTTGACGAGGAAATTGCGGCCGATCGCCATCGGCTCGAGTTCGGTGTGGTTGATGTTGGCGGGGATGATGGCGCGGCCGCGCGCCACCTCGTCGCGCACGAACTCCGGCGTGATGAGATCGGGAATCCGCGCGCCCATCGCGTTGCCACGCAGTCGCTGTTCGCGCTGCGCGTCCGAGAGGTACTCGCCCATCCATTCGCGGCGGCCGTTCTCGCGCAGCGCCACGTACTCCATCTCGGGCGTGACGATGCCGCGGCGCGCGTAGTGCATCTGGGTGACGTTGGCGCCCGACTTGGCGCGGCGCGGTGAGCGCTGCAGCGCGGCGGCAGCGGCGCGCAGCGCGGCAATGCGGTCGCTGACATCGTGCTTGCCCCCGTCGTCGAGCGCCTGCGGCGCGCGTCCTGCGTAGGGCTCGGTGTCACCGCGATCGACAACCCAGCCACTGCGCACGTCGGGCAACCCGCATTTGACGTCGATGGCCGCCGCCGGATCGGTGTACGGTCCCGACGTGTCGTACAGCGTCACGACCTCGCCATTGCTCAGCGTGACCTCGCGCACCGGCACCCGCAGGTCGTGGCGTGTGCCTTGCAGCCAGGTCTTGCGTGAGGCGGGAAACGGTTCGCGCGTCAGCGTGAGGAGTTCAGTGAACTTCTGCGCGTCGAGCTTTTCGGGGGCGTTCATCGGGGCATCCTTTCCGGGGCGG
>JBGQEX010000220.1:0-7053 GCA_041496605.1 Piscinibacter sp. | reverse complement strand
CCTCGCGTCAGATTGGATGCGCGCTCGGCTTCTCGACAAACGCGGACAAGAGGCGGCCATGGGCTGCCGAGTTCGCGGCAGGCATCGGAATATTGTTCTGGCTGAGCGTCCGTCGCATGTGGGGACGAACCATCTCCGACCAATCAACGTCGTAGCCGTTCTCGTCGCCGGCGTCAGACAAGGTGAAATCCCGTCTCGATTGCCAGAACATCGCCAGAAACTGCGTATAAGACGCAAAACGGCGGCCACTTTCGTAGCCGCCGTCGTCGCTAAGTCCTTGAATCACAAGGAACGCTGTCTGGTGGCCAAGGGCGGAATCGAACCACCGACACGCGGATTTTCAATCCGCTGCTCTACCAACTGAGCTACTTGGCCGTGAGCGCGAGATTATAGCGGGGCTCGGAACCTACACCCCGCCGCGCTTGTTGCGCGACAGGTCGACGCCCAATTGCTTGAGCTTGCGGTACAGGTGCGTGCGTTCCAGGCCGGTCTTCTCGGCCACGCGGGTCATGCTGCCGTTTTCCTGCGCGAGGTGGAATTCGAAGTAGCTTTTCTCGAACGCGTCGCGCGCTTCGCGCAGCGGGCGGTCCAGGTCGAAGCTCTGCTCGGACTGGGGGCCGAACGCCAGCGGCGCGGCCGGCACCAGCGGGCCGTTGGGCAGCACGGTGTCGCTGATGAAACCGCTGTCGCTGCGGGTGGCGCCGGCTGGCGGTGCCGACCGCGGGGCCGGCTTGGCCAGGCCCTGCTCCACCGCGCGCAACAGCTTCTGCAGCGTGATGGGTTTCTCCAGGAAGGCCATCGCGCCATGCTTGGTCGCTTCGACGGCGGTGTCGATGGTGCCGTGGCCGCTCATCATGATCACCGGCATCGTCAGCAGCGAATTGGCGCTCCACTCCTTGAGCAGCGTGATGCCGTCGACATCGGGCATCCAGATGTCGAGCAGCACGAGGTCGGGGCGCTGGCGCTCGCGGCAGGCGCGCGCCTGTGCGGCGTCTTCGGCAAGTTCGACGTTGTGACCTTCGTCGGTCAATATCTCCGACAGCAGGGCACGAATGCCGAGCTCGTCGTCAACTACAAGAATGGTGGCCATGAACCCTCAATGCGCGCGTGCTTCGGCGGTTGACGTGGCAACCACCATGGTGTCGCTCGCGCTGTCAGCCGGCGCAAACTTTGAAAATGATAACGAAACTTGCGCACCCCTCGGTACGGGCTCCGCACCGACCATCGCGGGGCGGGCGCCCGGCAGGTTGGCAATGCGCACCCGCGCGCCATGTTCGTCGGCGATTTTTTTCACCACCGCCAGGCCCAGGCCGGTGCCCTTGGTCTTGGTGGTGACATAGGGTTCGAACGCCCGCTTGAGCACCTTGTCCGGAAAGCCCGGGCCATTATCGATGACCAGCAGGCGCACCGCGCGCACGTCGCCCTGCTCGGTGCGCGCGGCTTCGGTGCAGATGCGAACGCGGCCGTCTTCCCGCTCGGACACCGCGTCGAGCGCGTTCTGCACCAGGTTGTGGATCACCTGCCGCAGCTGCGTGCCGTCGCCGACGATGGCCGGCAGGTCGGCGCCGCATTCGGCATGCAGGCGGCCCGCTTCCTGCGCCGACGCGTACAGGCCCAGCACCTCGTGCACCAGGGCGTTGAGGTCGAGCGGCTTCAAATTCGCCGCGGGCAGGCGGGCGTAGTCGCGAAACTCGTTGACCAGCGTCTTCATCGCCTGCACCTGGTTGACGATGGTGGCCACCGAGCGCACGAGCATCGCCTGGTCGGCGCCGGCCAGCTTGGGTTCGAGCTTGTGCTGCAGGCGCTCGGCCGACAGCTGGATCGGCGTGAGCGGGTTCTTGATCTCGTGCGCCAGGCGCCGCGCCACTTCGCTCCAGGCCTGGCTGCGTTGGGCCGAGACGATTTCGGTGATGTCGTCGAACACCATCAGGCGCGCGCCCTGCGGCATGGCGGCGCCGCGCACCAACAGCGTCAGCGTGTCGCGGTCGGACGCGGTCTGCAGTTCGAACGAGTCTTGCCAATGGTCGCGCTCGCCGGCTTCAGGGCTGGCCGCGTGCAGCTCGAAGCGCTGCAGCACCGACGTGGCGAAGGTCTCGAGGCCAGGCACCTCGTCGAGGCGGCGGCCGCGGTAGGCTGACAGCGGCAGGCGCACGATGCGCGTGGCGCCGGGGTTGACCGTGTCGATGCGGCCTTCGCGGTCGAACACGATCACGCCCGCAGTCAGGTTGTCCAGAATCGTCTGCAGGTTGGCGCGCGCGCCTTCCACCTGCGACACGCTTCGCTGCACCATCTCGCGCGCCTCCGACAACTGCTCGGTCATGTCGGCGAACGAACGCGTCAGGCCGCCGAGTTCGTCGCGCGAGCCGAACACCGGCTTGCGCGTCAGGTCGCCCTGCGCCACCTGGCGCACGCCTTCGGCCAGCAGCAGCAGCGGCCGCACCAGCTGGTTCGACAAGGTCACGGCCAGCAGCAAGGCCGCGAACACGGCCAGGATCAGCGTCAGCGTGAGCGTGCCGATGTACATCTTGCGCAGCCCGATGCGGCCGAGTGCGCGCTCCTGGTACTCGCGGTAGGCCGATTGCACGGCCAGCGCGTTCGCCGCGAGCGTCGCCGGCAGCGCTTGCGTGACCATCAGGTAGCGTTCTTGCGGCGCCAGCTGAAAGTTGGAGCTCGGGATGTACGCCAGCGCACGCACGCGCGCGGTACCGCTTGCCGCGTCTTCTTCCAGGCCCTCGGGCTGGCTCACGACGCGGGCGCTGCGGGCGGTGCGCAGCAGCATCGGCGATGGCGGCTCGGGGATCAGCGAACCGGCCGAGCTGCCGGCCGACATGATGATGCGGCCGTTCGCGCCGACGATCGCCACCTCTTGCGCCGACAGCTGCTCGCGCAGGCGCTCCAGCGTCAGCGGCTGCACTTCGGCGCGGCCGTCGGTGGTGCGCTCGCCGAGGCGTTCGGCGGCCAGCTTGGTCTTGTTGGCGAGGTCGTCCTTTTGCGCATCGATGGTGCTGCGCCCGAGGTTCAGGCCAGCGTCGAGCGCGCCGTCGACCTTCACGTCGAACCAGCTTTCGATGCTGCGCGCCACGAACTGGTAGCTCACGGTGTAGATCAGCACGCCCGGCACCGCACCGACCAGCGCAAAGATGGCGGCCAGCTTGAGCAGCAGGCGGCTGCCGAACTTGCCACGCTGCACGCGCAGCATCAGGCGCACCGTGGCGATGCCGATCACCAGGATCAGGAAGGCCGCCACCGCCACGTTGACCCAGAACAGCCAGACGTAGTGGCGCTCGTAGAGCGCGCGGTTGTTGGTGGCGACCGACAGCAGGAACGACAACACCAGCACCGCGCCGGTGATCGCCACGAGCGAAATGATCCACGCCCAGCGGTTCGCTTTGGTCATGGGGAAAGCGCGAGGCGCATGCTTTTGTCTCAGGCGCGGCAGAGCTGCCAAGAATAGGTCAATTGAAGCGCTGAACCTTCTCGACCAGCAATGTCCACTCCGGTTGCCCGCCGATGCCGATCTGCATCGGCCGCGGCAGCAGCGTGGTGTCGAGCCGGTAGCTCATCTCCACATAGTGGCGCGACCCTTCTTCGATCTGGCCCGGCTCCGCGAGCTTCCAACCGCTGACGCGGCGCACGGCAGACAGCGCATCGGCCAGCGTCTCGAAGCTCTGGTTCAGCCCGCCGAAGGTGACCCGGTACTTGCGGGTCAGCGGCTGGTAGGCCACCCGCCACACGCGCGTCACCTTGTTGATGAGCTTGTCACGCCAGTACCAGCGGTCGCGAAACACTTCGGCCTCGGCGACGAAATACAAGGGCACACCTTTGATGAGCGCATCTTCGACACCGTGCGGCAGCTCGAAGTACACGCTGAAGGTGAGCTGCAGGCCGTCCTCGCTGCGGGCGACGTCGAACTCGGTGAATTCGGGCCGGTCGGCCTGCGCGATCAGCGGCAACAGCGCCGCGGTGAAGAACAGCAGCCAAGCGGCCAGGCGGGCTCGCCAACCTGCGGACACCGCACGGGGCCGGTGGGAGCAGCGAGCCGTTTCGATGCGGTGCACTTGCAATTCGGGCAATCAGCGTTTTTGTAGCAGGGCGTAGAAAAAACCGTCGGGCGATGCAGCGAAGGCAGGCCCGGACCCGGTCCCCGTGTCGAGCACGGGGTGGCGGTTCGGGGCCTCGTGCTCATTGTCGGGCAGCGGCAGCAGGTGACCGGGCGATGGAGGATGCTTCACGACACTGGCATCGCCCTGACGTTGCAAAAAAGCGTCGATCTGGTCCTGGCCTTCGGCCTTGAAGACCGAACACGTGCAGTAAAGCAGCCGCCCGCCCGCGCGCAGCAGCGGCCACAACGCGTCGAGCAGCCGGGCTTGCGTCTTGGCGAGTGCTGCGATATCGGCCGCGCGACGCAGCCAGCGCACGTCGGGGTGGCGGCGCACGATGCCCGAGGCGCTGCACGGCGCATCGAGCAGAACGGCGTCGAACGGGCGGCCGTCCCACCAGGCGGCGGGTTCGCCGGCGTCGGCCGCGCACGTGCGTGCCGCAAGCGACAGCCGCTGCAGCGTCTCGTGCACGCGCTGCAGGCGTTGTGCGTCGCTGTCCAGGGCCAGCACGTCCAGGTCGGCCAGCTCCAGCAGATGCGCCGTCTTGCCGCCCGGGGCGGCGCAGGCGTCGAGCACATGGGCGCCCGCCGGCAGCTGCCAGCCTGCCGCCCCCGGCTGCGCAGACCCATCGCCGATCAACAGCGGCGCCGCGAGCTGGGCGGCGACGTCCTGCACCGAGACGTCGCCCTGCGCAAAGCCGGGCAGCCGCGTCACCGGGCAGGGTGTGGCGAGCGTGACCGCCTGGGCTGCGACGACGCGCGCGGCGATGCCTTCACGCGCCAGCCGCTCCACGTAGGCTTGCGGCGTGCTGCGGCGCGCGTTGACGCGCAGCGTCATCGGGGCGCGCTGGTTGTTCGCCGCCAGCACGGCCTGCCACTGGTCGGGCCAGTCGCGCTGCAGCCGTTCGACCCACCAGACCGGGTGGTTGGTGGCGCCCACCGGGTCGCGCTGTGCCGCCGCGACGATCGCCGTGCGCTCGCGCAGAAAGCGCCGCAGCACGGCGTTGACGAACGGCGCGCTGGCCTTGCTGCGCAGCCGCGCCGCTGTGACGGCCTGGTCGACCAGCGTGTGGTCGGTGTAGGCCGGTGTGTCGGCCGGCCACAACAGCGCAATGGCCGCGAGCAGCAAGGCGTCGACCGCCAGCGGCGGCGCTTTGGGTGCGAGCAGCGCACGCGCGGCCTGCGCGCTGCCCAACCAGCGCAGGGCATGGAAGCTCAGCGCCTGGGTGCCGGGGCGCGCGTCGGCGGGGCAACGCGCCAGTGCATCGTTGAGCGACTGGCCCGAGCGCACGGCCTGGACGGCGTCGGCGGTGTGGCCGAGCAGGCGCGCCAGCGGCAAGGAGGGGGTGTGTATCACCGCACCGAGTCTACGGGCACAGGAGACTGGGTTACGCTCGCTCCCCCGACAGTCTGGAAGGTGGCCCATGCCGACCGAGACCCACGTTCGAATCTTGAAAACCGAGGCCGATCTCGCCGCGATGAGTGCCTCCGATCGCATCCGCTACCGGCTGGTCGCGGCCGATTGCCGCTATCACGCCAACGACAACATCTCGCCCTTCATCAAGGACGGCGAACTCGACGAGTTGAAGGCCGAAGTGCAGGCCAGGATGCAGGAGGTGCTGCGCGCGCTGGTGATCGACACCGAGAGCGACCACAACACGCAAGACACCGCGCGCCGCGTGGCCAAGATGTTCGTCACCGAGGTGTTCCGCGGCCGCTACGTGCCGGCGCCGACCGTCACCGAGTTCCCCAATGTTGAACGGCTCAACGAGCTGATGATCGTCGGCCCGATCACCGTTCGCAGCGCCTGTTCGCACCACCTGTGCCCGATCCTCGGGCAGCTGTGGATCGGCCTGCTGCCCAACGAACATTCGAACCTGATCGGCTTGAGCAAGTACGCGCGCATCTGCGAGTGGATCATGACCCGCCCGCAGATCCAGGAGGAGGCCGTGACGCGACTGGCCAACGTGCTGGAAGACCGCGTGAAACCCGATGGCCTCGCGCTCGTCATGGAGGCCGACCACTTGTGCATGCAGTGGCGCGGCGTGAAGGACAACGATTCGCGGATGATGAACAGCGTGATGCGCGGTTCGTTCCTGAAAGACCCGAACCTGCGCCGCGAATTCCTGTCGCTGCTGAACCGCTCGTCGCAGCGCACGGGCTCGTAGCCCGCAACGCAGCGGCCCGCTACATCAGGTCGGCGTTCACCGCGGCGAGCGCCGCGGAGCCGGGGCACAACTCGCGCTCGGCCAGGCGGTTCAAGGGCACCGGCACGGTCTTCAAGTGCCCGTGCAGATCATCGGCCGCCCCGTTGACGTACAACAGCCCGGTGAGGATCTCGCCGCGCTGCTCGTGCGCCATGATGTGGTTCATCGCGGCCAGCCGGTCGCCGGGGTCGTAGCCGTCGGCCAGCTTGCGCAGGCGCAGCACGCTGCCGTCGTGCTGCGTCACCTCGATCACTTCGCCGGGGGCGTAGCTGGCGCTGATGGCGTCGCGCCGCGGCATGAAGTCGAGCCGGTTCATCGCTTCGTTGTGGGCGCGAACGTAGTCGTAGCTCTTGGTGCTGCCGGCGTGGTTGTTGAACGCCACGCAGGGGCTGATGACGTCGATGAACGCCGCGCCGCGGTGGCTCAATGCGCCCTTGATCAGCGGCACCAGCTGCTGCTTGTCGCCGGAGAAGCTGCGGCCCACGTAGCTCGCGCCGAGCTGCAGCGCGAGCGACACCAGGTCGATCGGCGTGTCGGTGTTGACGACACCCTTCTTCGACTTGCTGCCCTGGTCGGCGGTGGCCGAGAACTGGCCTTTGGTCAGACCATAGACGCCGTTGTTCTCGACGATGTAGGTCATGTTCACGCCGCGCCGCATCGCGTGCGCGAACTGGCCGAGACCGATCGACGCCGAGTCGCCGTCGCCCGACACACCCAGGTACAACAGCTCGCGGTTGGCGAGGTTGG
>JBGQEX010000219.1:0-7116 GCA_041496605.1 Piscinibacter sp. | reverse complement strand
GGCACAGGGCATCTACGACAAGTGGGTCAAGAACAGCTTCACTGCATTGCGCGAGTTGCGGCCGCTGCGCTATGGCAAGACCGAACGCAGCGAAGGAGTGATCGATGCGATTCGCTGACGCGCCTTGGCGCCGGGTCGTTCTCGTCGCGCTGTGTGCGGGCGCGACGGGTTGCGCCTCCGTGGCCGAACCGCTGGAGGCCATCCGCCAGGCCGTCGCAGCGCCGGCCGCCGCCAGCCCTGCAGCATCTGCGGTCGCGGCGACGCCCACGTCCACGTCCACGACCGGGCCCGCGGCTGCGCCCACGACGCCGGAACCGGAAGTGCCGGTCAGCCCCACGGTCCAGCGCGCCTACGACGATGCGCGCGGCGCGTTGCGGGCAGGGCGAGTCGACGAGGCCGAGCGCGGCTTTCGAGCGCTCGCCAAGTCCGAGCCGCAACTCGGCGGCCCGCACGCGAACCTCGGCCTCATCTACCGGCAGGCCGGCAAGCTGCCGGAGGCCGTGGCCGAACTCGAGCTTGCCGTGCGTGCCAATCCGCAACAGCCGCTGTACTTCAACCAGCTCGGCGTCACCTACCGGCATCAGGGGCAGTTCGCCAAGGCGCGCGAGGCGTACGAGCAGGCGATTGCGCTCGACCCGAGCTACGCCTCGGCGCATTTGAACCTCGGCATCCTGCACGATCTTTATCTGTCGGACGGCAAGCGCGCGCTGGAGCTGTACGACCGCTATCTCGCGCTGTCTCCGGGCGGCGATCCTTTGGTAACCAAGTGGATCGCCGACCTGAAGAATCGCAAACCGCCGCCGATCACCGTGAGTCGGAAGGAAAAGGAATGAAGCAGATCCTATTCGGGTGGCTCGTGCCGCTGGCATTTGGGGCAGGTGTGCTCGCCGCACCGGTTCTGGCGCAGGACCGCGTGGACATCGACCGCACGCGGATCATCGGCAACCGAGAGCTGCCGAAGGTTTTGTACATCGTGCCCTGGAAGAAACCCGTGCCCGGCGATCTTTCCGGGCGCCCCGTGGTGAGCGTGCTCGACGAGGCCCTGGCGCCTGTCGACCGCGATGTGTTTCGTCGCCAGGTGCAATACGACGCGCTGATCAAGCCGCCGGCATCTGCGACATCGCCTGCGGTGGCGTCAACGGCACCCAGCGCGAAGTGATCCGGTTCTGCCTTTTCTTGTCGAACACAGAGTTGTCATTGGAGATAGCGAGATGAATACGTTCCAGATGGTGGTTAAGTTCTTCCAGGACTGCGGGTTGTTTATCTACCCCAGTCTGCTGATCATGGCCTTGGGGGTGACGATCGCGATCGAGCGCTTCATCTTCCTCAATCGCGCGCGTACCGAGAACCGCAAGGTGTGGGCGCAGGTGCTTCCGATGTTGCAGAACGGAAGGTTCAAGGAGGTTCAGGGCGTCACCGCGCAGTCCGATGCCGCGATCGGCAAGATCGTGAGCTACGGACTGACGCGCATGCAGAGCCCGGGTCGCCGGGAAGACTTCGACGCCGCGATGGAGGAGGGCATGATGGAGATCGTGCCGCGGCTCGAGAAACGCACGCACTACATCGCCACCTTCGCCAACGTCATCACGCTGGTGGGCCTGTTGGGCACCATCATCGGCCTGATCAAGGGGTTCACTGCGGTGGCCCAGGTGAACCCGGCAGAGAAGGCCGAGCTGCTTTCGGCAAGTATCTCCATCGCGATGAACAACACCGCCTTCGCGCTGATGGTGGCCATTCCGTTCCTGCTGATCCACGCGTTCCTGCAAGCCAAGACGAGTGAGATCGTCGACGGACTGGAAGCCGCGAAGATCAGCTTCCTGAACCTTGTCCAGCGGCTGAAGGCCGAGCAAACCGGAGCGCGCTGAATGAGCCCCCACGTTGCCTTACTACTGGAGGCCTGATCATGCGCGTTCGACGCCTGCACAAGCAGCCGGCGCACCTCGAGATCACCGCGTTCATCAACCTGATCGTGGTGCTGGTGCCGTTCCTGCTCTCCACGGCGGTGTTCACGCGCCTCGCGGTGCTCGACCTGAAGCTGCCGGCCCAATCGTCGGGTGTTGAACAGCTCAAGCCCGACAACCTGCAACTCGAAGTCGTGATCCGGCCCGACTCGCTCGAGGTCGGCGATCGCATCGGCGGCCTGATCCAGCGGATTCCGAACGCCGGGCCCGCACACGACGTTCAGGCACTCTCCGCGCTGATGGTTCAGATCAAGGCGCGCTTTCCCGACAAGATCGACGCCACGGTGCTGGCCGAACCCAACACGTCCTACGACACGCTGGTGCAGGTGATGGACGCGGTGCGCGGGACGGTCACGGCAGTCGGTCCGAAGGTCGTGCGCGCCGAGCTGTTCCCCAACATTTCGATCGGCGACGCGCCGGTCATCAAGAAGTAGCGAGGGGATCATGAAACTGACCCCAATCCAGAAGCGTGCCGCTCGAAAGGGGCGCAACCAGACGATGGTGGACATGAACCTCGTCTCGCTGATCGACGTCTTCACGATCCTGATCTTCTTCCTGCTATCGAGCGCCTCCGGGGTGGAACTGCTGGCGAGCCCGAAGGCCGTGAAGCTGCCCGTGTCCACAGCCGAGAAGGCCCCGGTCGAGACCATCGTCGTGGTCGTGAGCGACGTCGACATCCTGGTCGACGGGCGCCAAGTCGCCTCGGTGCCCGAGGTCTTGGCGATGGAAGGCGACCTGATTGCTCCGCTCAAGGCCGAGCTCGACTTGCTGGCGAACCGCCAGGTCATCCGCAAGGAGAACGAGGCCCAGAACAAGGCCATCACCATCATGGGTGACAAGGAGATTCCCTACCGGCTGCTGCGCAAGATCATGGTCACCAGCGCGCGTGCGAACTTCGTCGACATCTCGTTCGCGGTTCGCAAGAAGGACGGAACATGACGGCGGCGGCGATGGTTTCTTTCCGTGCCCCGGTGCTGCCGTGGGCACGTGCGATCGATGACGATGCGCGCTTCCGCCGCATCCTGCATCGGGTGCTGATCGTCGTCGCGCTGCTTTGCCTTGCGATGCTGTTCGTGCCGCCGCCAAAGGTCGATCGCACCCAGCCGCAGGAACTGCCGCCGCGCCTGGCCAAGCTGCTGCTCGAGCGCGAGCCGATTCCGCCGCCACCAGTGGTCAAGCCGGCAGCGAAGGACAAGACGCCGGAACCCAGCACCAACAAACCTGACCCTGCCAAGCCGGAGCCGCCCAAGGCGGCCACCGTGCCCGAGGCTCGCCGGCCTCAACCCAACAAGCCGCCCGGCGAAATCGAGGGCGCTCGACGCAAGGCCGCTGGCGTGGGCCTGCTCGCCATGAAGGACCAGCTGGCTGAATTGCGCGGCGCCCCGATGGCCGTGCAGTTGAAGCAGGACATCAAGCAGGGCCCCGGCGTGGGCACCGGCGTCGGGGCCGGAGTCGGCGCCGGCACGGAATTGGGCCTGCCGTCACGCGCGATGATCACGTCCAACGCCGCGGGCGGCAGCGGAGGAATCAACACCGCCAGCTACAGCCGCAACACCGGAGGCGGTGGCTTGGCGGGGCAGGCGACGACGCTGGTCGAAGGGGTCGCAGGCGGTGGCGGAGGAGGGGGCGCGGGCGGCGGTGGCGTGCGCGGCGGGAAGGGTGACGGTACCGGCACCGGTGCCGGCGGCACCCTGCAGCGTGGTGCCGGCGGCAAGGCGTCGCGTTCCATCGAAGAGATCAGGCTTGTCTTCGAGCGCAACAAGGGCTCGATCTACGCCATCTACAACCGTGCGCTGCGCGAAGACCCGGCACTGCAAGGCAAGGTGGTGCTCGAATTGAAGATCGCGCCGTCCGGGGCTGTCGTGGATTGCCGGATTCTGTCGAGCGAGCTTCACGCCTCGGAGCTGGAAAGCAAGCTGCTCGCGCGGATCAAGCAATTCGATTTCGGCGCCAAAGACGTCAACCAGACCATCATCACGTATCCGGTGGATTTCCTTCCGTCGTGACCCTGCGGCGTCGTCGGCCCGTGCCGGCGACGCCTCAGCCCGTGCGTCTCAAGCCAGCGCGGCGCTGCTGGGCCCCAGCTTGAATACCGACACGGCCTGCACCAGCTGTTGCGCCTGTGCCTTCAGGTTCTCCGCCGCGGCTGCACTTTCCTGTACCAACGATGCGTTCTGCTGTGTCGTTTGGTCCATCTTGCTCACCACGGCGCCGACCTGAGCGACGCCGGCGCTTTGTTCGGCACTGGCGGTGCTGATCTCGCCCATGATGTCGGTCACGCGGCGGATGGCCGTGACCACCTCCTGCATCGTCACGCCCGCTTGGTCGACCAGCGCACTGCCTTGCTCGACGCGTTCGACGCTGGCGCTGATGAGGCTCTTGATCTGCTTGGCGGCGTCGGCCGAGCGCTGCGCCAGACTGCGCACCTCGCTTGCCACCACCGCGAATCCGCGACCCTGCTCACCGGCGCGCGCCGCTTCCACGGCGGCATTCAGCGCGAGGATGTTGGTCTGAAAGGCGATGCCGTCGATGACACCGATGATGTCGGCGATCTGCTTGGAGCTGTCGTTGATGCCCCTCATCGTCTGAACCACCTGCGCGACCACCGCGCCGCCCTTTGCCGCCACCGTCGACGCGCCACGCGCCAGCTGGTTGGCCTGTTCGGCGTTGCTGGCGTTCTGCTGCACCGTCGAGCCGAGCTGTTCCATCGACGCCGCCGTCTGCTCCAGCGCCGAGGCCTGCGACTCGGTGCGTTCACTCAGGTCGTTGTTGCCTTGCGCGATTCTCGTCCCGGCCAGCGCCACGTTCTCGGCGTTGCTGCGCACGCTCGACACCGTGCGAGCCAGGCTTGATTGCATGTCACGCAGCGCGAACAACAGGTTGCGCATGGGGCCGTTGTCCAGCGGTATGTCGTTCGACAGGTGTCCCCGAGCAATGCTGTGTGCCACTGCGGTGGCGCGCTCCACCGGCGCGGTCAGCACGCGAATGATCCAAGCTGCCAGCCAGGCGGCGGCCAGCAGCGCCACGCTGCAGATGGCAATGACCAGCGCTCGCGCTTGCGCAGCACCCGCATCGAGCCGGCGGTGGGTTTCGGCAGCGGCGGTGGTCTGCAGGTCGATCTGTGCATTGATCGCCTTCACCAGTGCGGCGCCGGTCGGCGTCGTGTTGGCGGCCCGATAGGCCTTGGCCTCGTCTTCCTTGCCGTCGATGCGAAGCTGGTACCAGACGGGCCGCACTTGCATGTAGCGTTGCACGGCGTCGCGAAGCGCCGTGAGTCCCTTGGCTTCATCGGCGCCCAGGTCGGTGCCGGCATAGGCGTCCAGCGCATCGTTGAGGGCCTTGAAGGTTTTGGCTTCATCGCCAGCGGCCTTGCGCACGCTGGCCTCGTCGGCGGTGGCCGCCATGGCCAGCGAGTAGCGCAACTGCCACAGCGCGCTGTCGGCCTTGCCCAGTTCGCCCGAGCCGAGCGTGTTGCCGTACAGGGACTGGAAGTCCCGTTGCGTCTTCCAGGTGAACCATGCCGCGACGCCGCCCGCCACGGCGATCAAGACAATGATCAGCCCGAAGGCGGACAGCAGCTGCCGATTGAGGGCATTCTTCATGGCACTCTCCGAGATTGTTGTTAGAGCAGTTGGTATCGGCGGCCGATTCGGGAACTTCACGTTGTTACCGTTGGGCCAGGCCCAAACGATGCGCCACAATGTATATTATGTTAACTCGACGCAGCGGAAGAGCCGCCCGGGGTTTCAGGCCTGGACCTACAAGGCTCTATCGGCTCCTGCCGTACCTTCCCCCTCAAGCATGCTGCGCGTGCAGTCGCTGCCAGTACGACACGGCCTTGCGGACCCAGGCGCAAAAGTGCGGGTCACGCAAGGAATAGAACGGAATGCCACGCGCGGTGAACTTTGCCACTTCGTTGGCGAGGCTCGCGGCCGGTGTGCCGCTGCTGCGTTCGAGTTCGACTTCCAGCGCATGCAACGCAATGGCGCGTTGCATCGGGTTCGGTGCCATCAGGCTTTCGCGAAGTGAATCGTCGGAATCGATGATGCAGGCTTGCAGTTCCATGGGTGTCTCCAACTTGGCCTTGTCCATGTGGTCTCGGCTGCTTTCTGCTGACCTTGAGGGCTGCGTGAGCCAGGTGTGGAATTAGCCCGTTTCCCCACCATTTCCCGCCGCTTGGCGCTGCTGACGCCCGTGCCGGGGAATGCGCATCGTGCCGTGATGTGGTCGAATCGATCACCGCATACTTGGCGACACCATGCAGCCTCCGTCTTCCGACACCGCAACCAGCTCCGAGCCGGGACGCTTCCACGGGTTGATCGCTTTGACATTGCGCCATGGTCGGCACCGCTCGACGCTGGTGCTGACGCTGCTCGTGGCAGTGTTCACGGTGGCGATCTCGCAGTTCGTCATCAGCGTGGCCGGGCACGGCGACCGCCTGATTGCCACGCTGTCGGCACTGCTGTGCTCGCTGCTGCTGACACCCGTGTTCGCCGCCCTCATGCTGCGGCTGGTGTTCGAACTGGACCGCACGCGCCAGCAGTTGACCGTGCTGGCCACGCAGGACGATCTGACCGGCGTCTACAACCGGCACCACTTCCTGGCGCTGGCGGCGCGCGAATGGGACCGTGCGCGGCGCTACAACACGGCGGCAGCGTTGCTGCTGATCGATGCCGACCGCTTCAAGCGCGTCAACGATGCGCACGGCCAACTCTGCGGCGACGAATTGCTGCGCCGGATCGCACGTGCCGTCGGCGCGTCGCTGCGGCAAGCGGACCTGCTGGCGCGCTTCGGCGGTGCGCAGTTCATCGTCTTCCTGCCCCACACTGATGGGCTGGGCGCACTCGACGTTGCCGAACGCATCCGCGAACAGGTGCAGACGCTCAGCATGGAGTGGCAAGGTACGCAGGTCGGAACCACGGTGAGCGTCGGCGTCGCCCCCATGCGAACCGAGTTGCCGTCGCTCGACTGGATGATCCACGAGGCCGACACGGCGCTGTATGCCGCCAAGGCGGACGGCCGCAACTGCGTGCGCACCCTGCCCTTCGAGCCCACTCGAAGCGGCGACGTCTTCCACGTCGATCGACGCTAAGAACCTATCCGCCAATAGGAAGGCCCCGCGTTGCGACTACAAAGCGATGGATGCAAGGCGCGG
>JBGQEX010000218.1:0-7164 GCA_041496605.1 Piscinibacter sp. | reverse complement strand
GCCGCCACCGATGGTGCCGACCACGCCCTTGCCTGCTCTGAGAAAAGCTTGCAGACGCTCCTGCCATTGCTTCAACAGCTCGGTGCGATGCACCAGCACAAGGGTGTTCACGCCGCGCCGGGCGATGATGGCCGCCGCCGTGACCGTTTTGCCGAATGCGGTGGGTGCGCACAGCACACCGGCATCGTGATTCAGCATGGCTGAGACAGCCACCTCCTGGTCAGGTCGCAAGGTGCCGACGAAGCCGACATCGATGGGCTCACCACCATACCGCTCGTCCCGCAGGTCGCAGCGAATGCCGTTGTCCTTCAACAAGGCTTGGGCGGCGTCGAGGCAGCCACGCGGCAACGCGATGTGCTGCGGGTAGTTCTCGGCATTGCCGATCACGCGCGGCTTGTCCCACACCGACATCCGCATGGCCTGGGCCTTGTAGAACTCGGGGTTCTGGAAGGCCGCCAGCCGGATCAGGCGATTGGCCAGCGCTTGGGGCAGCGCGCTCTTCTCGAAATAAACCAGATTGGCCAGCGTCACGGTCAAGGCCTGGGGCATCGTGCCCGGCAGCTTCATTGACGTGGTGGCCTCGCGCTTCCACGGCGTGGCCAAATCCTCATCGTCGATGAAGGTCACATCCAGGGGGTGGATGCCGCCGGTGGCGCGCAGGATGGTCGGCTCGATGTCGTGCGGCGCCATGGGCTGAATGGACGCGAGGAAGGCCCACTGGTCGTGGTGCGGGCGCAGAGCGGCATCGACGAAGACACTGCAGCCGTTTTCGCGCGAGTGCTTCTGCAGCGGCAAGGCGATCAGGTTGCCGAACCCTCCTTTGGGCATCGTGTCCTGGTTGGGAAACAAGCGGTCGTAGGACGCCAGCTTGAGCTGCCGGGTTCGCGCGCAGGTGTGGCTGATGACGGCCGTTCCCAGGCGCCGGGCGTCCCGGGCAGACACCCGCCCCGCAAAGAACACCCAGGCATGTGCGCCCCGGCCAGAGCGGGAAATCTCCAGAGCCGCCGGCACGCCCAGCTCGTTGCAGGACTGCATGAACCCTTGGGCATCCTCCTGCCACTCGGCTTCGTCAAAATCGACCGCCAGGAAGTGGCAGGTGTCATCCTCCAGCAGCGGGTAGACCCCCACTGTGTGCTCGCCGGCCAGATGGTCATAGATCACCGCATCGGACAGCGGGATCAGCAGGCGGTGGCCACAGTCGCCGCACTTGATGCGCGGCTTTTCGCAGACGCCGGTCCGCCACTCATTGGCGCAGGCCGGCGCGTAGCCCGATTTGCCCGAGGTCTTGCCTTCCCAGCGGACCGGATAGACATCCGTGCGGCCACGGAACAGCCGCCGAAACAGCGCCACTTTCTCGGCGGTGGACAGGCTGGAGCGCAGTGGTTCTGGCTCGGGCTCCGGCGCTGGCGCAGTCGGCGCGGGCCGTGACGCCGATGATGATGGCACGCGCCATTCGATGCCGTGCGAATCCAGCAGCGCCGCCAGCCGCGCGTTCTCGGCTTGCAGCGCCGCGAACGCATCGTGCTCAGTCATCGACCCAGTGCTCTGCGAGCAGTTCGTCCATGTTTTCACCTACGCCGTAGCCGATATTGTGGCTGCGCTGGCGAACCGCATCCAGGCGTTCCCACAGTGCCGGGCGATTCGCCTCGGGCAATGTAGCGATGGTTTTCAGCGCCTGCTCGAACATCCGCACCAGTGCATCGAAGTGGCTCTCGTCGTCCTGGCCGACCTCGGCGCAGAAGCCCGAGTCCTGCTCGCAATAGAAGACCATCAATTCGGCCAACCCTTCGGTTTGCCCGACGGCCTTCTTGTAGTCCGCGATGGCCTTCTTGGCCTTGGCGACCGAGATGTCCTGGTTCTTGAACACATCGGGCCAGAGCCAGCGGGCGATGGTGGCCTTGTAGGGCTTGAGCACGTCGCCGCCCAGGTGCAGTCGGGCGTGCAGAAAGGCCTGGTTGTCCTTGCTGGCGGCGTAGAGATCTTGCAGCAGGCCGAGCAGGCCGGCGCTATCGACCTCGGCCAGCTTGGCCTTGACATCGATCCATGAGGGGTTCGCCTTCTTCGTTGCCATGCGGGGCGTGCTCGGTCTGATAGGTCAGCCTGACGTGGCCGGGGAAGCCGCGAACACACGTTCTAGCGTGGCGGGCAGCAGCGCGGCGTTGGCTTCGCGGATGGCAGTGTGCTTGGCCTTGAGCGACTGGGCGTGCTGGTACAGGGCACGGAGTTCAAGTTGCTTGGCCAATGGCGCAACCGGCATCTCGTAGCTGAGGAATGTCGAGGGCTGCAGACGGCGGCGGCGGGCATTCGTTCCGCCGCTGATCTCCGCCAGCGCAGGCCAGACGTCCGGGGTGCGGAAATAGATGTCGAGCACTTCGGGCAAGACGGCGTCTGCGTTGACAGAGAACACCGGGAACTCCGGTTCACACCATGCCATCGCACTCGGGAGGCACCACGCCCAACGCACCTTCCCAGGCCATCAGCTTGGGGTAGGTGAAGTCTCCGGTCCGAAGCGTAGAAAGTCGTTCATAGGCGAACTCACTGCCCATCTTGACCGCGCTGGGAAACACGCCGCGGCCAAACGAGTAGACGCCAGCAAAGCGGTATCGGGCGGTGCCATCCACGGCCACATCCGGCTGTCGCAGCGACACCAGCTCCGACATGCGGCGCTTCGTAGGCGGTTCGCCCTGAGGATGAGTGATGTAGCTGCGGACCAGGCTCGCGGCGTCGCGTTCGACGGCGTCCAAGTGCGCCTCAACCTGCCGGGCCTTCTCGGTCAGCGCGTCGATGCGGCCCACGAGGCCTCGCTGTTCGGCCAATGATGGCAACGGCATGGAACCTGCCTCGACCAGCTTCGGCGTCACGAACTCACGGCAGGTATCGGCCTCCGTCATCGCGTTCTTGCGTGTTGGCTCCCCTGACATTCTTCGTCCCCTACTCATTCGTGGGCGCCAGGCCAGAGCCGAGCGAAGTCAAACGAAAGTTGGCGGTGGTGCCGGATGGACAGCAGGTACACGGTGGCGTCGGCCTCCATGGCCGCGTAGAGCATCAGGTAGTCGCCATGCAGGTATTCACGCAGCGCGTCCGGTGCGCCGGCCGGTAGCGCGGCCAACTGGGCCAGCGCTTCGGCAGACTGCGGCGGGTTGGCAAGATAGCGCCGGCCGATGCGCGGGAACCGGCGCAGGTTGGGGATGACCGTGGCGCGCAGCTCGGCCAGCAGGGTGTCGAAGGCAAAGCCCGCGTCGGCTTCCACCAAGAACGCCTCGATGGCGTCCAGGCGCTCCAGGAAGGTCGCGGTCAGCTCGACCCTGTACAACTTGTCAGCCACGCTTCTTGGCGGCGGGTTTGCCAGGTTTCGCCGGGCTGGATGCCTTGGCCGAGGCTGCGCGGCGCTGCTGAAGCTGGCCGATGGCGCCATCGGCCTCATAGGTTCGGCCGGCCGCGATGTCGGCCAGACCGCGCCGTGCATCGTCGATCAGCAGCAGGTGGATGCGCTCGCGCTCCAGGCGGTGGTAGTAGTCCAACCGGTCGGCATCGATAAGAGCCACGTAGCTCTCACCGTTCTTGGTGATGATCTTCTCGGCGCCGGCCTTCACCTGGTCGGCCAGCTCGGACAGATTGGCGCGCGCCTGGGTGAACGGCACCACGTCGCTGGCAGAGATGCTCATGACCGGCCTCTTTGTGAAGTTACAGAATCCTGTGCAGTCTAAGCGCTTTCGCGCTGTACGGCAAATCAGCGCCACGGAGCCGGGTCCAGGGCGGGCGCAGCCCGGCGCCAGCGAACCCTTGACGCGGCGCGGTGCGCCCACACGCTCCGGCTCGCGGGCAGGCGGCTGTTCCAACGGCCTGCCCCCGAGCCCGTCCGGCGGTGAGGACATGGACCTTCCCTTGCCGCCACTACCGGCTCAAGTCAGGCCCGCGGTTCGGCTCCGGTCGCACCCGCCGTGCACCCTGCCCCGGCTCCACGGCCATGCCCGGCAGCTCTGCCTGCTGTCGCTCGTTGCGGTGCCGCTGCACTGTCCGTGCGACGTCTGTCTGCATCGCGAAGTCGACGATGGACTTGCTCAGCTTGCGGTCGGCCGGCTCGGGCGATGCCGCCAGCGCCTTGCTGATCTCGGACCATGCACGCATCGCGCCAGCGCGCGTCGCTCTGAACGTCGGACCCGACTTGTATTCGCTACGCCTGCCTGGTTGGGCTGCCGCGCCGGGCTGCCGCTCCCAGGCGCGCAGGCTGCGCCGTGAGACGCCGCGCGTGGCCTGCGACGAGGCCTCGGCCTCAATACCCCAGTCGCGCAGCTTCTCGGCAAACGTCTCGCGCCAGCGATGCAAGTCCTCCTTGCGCGGGTTCAAACGCTTGCCGTCGCGGCCGGCGGCCCGCACGCTCAGGTGGACGTGCGGGTTGGCCTGGTGGGTATGCAGCACCATCACATACCGATGGTTCGCCAGCTCGACCTTGCCGAACTCACGCGCTGCTCGCCGCACGATCTCCGGGTCGATGCCTGCCGGCATCGACAGCATGATGTTGAAGGCCTCGCGCCGTGCGCTCGTCTCCGGGATGCGCTCCCCGCCCAGGCGCCACTGGTCCGCCACGTCGCGCAGCGCCTCCTTGCCCTCTCGGCCGACACCCTGATCGTCCTCGAACGGCAGTCGGCCGTTCTTGCTGATGTAGCGCAGGTGCGCAGCGACCGCGCCCATGCCACGGCCACCGCCCGTGACCTTGACCATCACCTGTGGCGCGCGCCGCACCACCGCGGCGATGATGTGGCGTCGCACCTCCTGCGCCCGCTGGTGCAAGGCCGCGCCGGTCAGCCTCGGCGTCGCCGCCCGCACCTGCCGGTTCGATGGATAGAACAGACGATCGCCCCATTGCACCAGGATGCCGTCGATCGAGCTGGGCGGGTTCATGTCCTCGCTCCTGATGTGTCATCCCGTGGCGTCAATCGGCGCCGGCGATCAGCTTCGACGCCAGATCGATGTGACGCCGGATGTCCGCGTCGAGCGAACGCATTCGCTCGCGGTACGGCTCCATGCCACGCGTGTCGAGCTTGGCCAGCAGGCGAATGAAAGCGCGCAGGTCCGTCGCGACCGCCGCGACCTGATCGGTGGAGGGCAGCAGCGCGGCCCGGTCCGCCCGACGTTCGCCAGAAGGCGCCGGGAGAGGCGTGCCGTGCACGAGTTTGGCGACGTACTCGCCGTACGACAGGCCGAGTGCCCCAGCGGCCAGGATCAGTGCTTCGGCATCGGCATGCCGCAGCCGCAGCGTGAGTTTGACCACCGGCTCAAACGGCGCTTGCTCCGTGCTGACCGTCGCCGTGACTGCGACCGGCTGCGGGCCAACCTCGTGGATCAGCGCCTGCCGCGCCAGCGCCGCGACGGTCGCGCCTCGCTCGCTCGCAGCCCGACGCACGGCATCGCCGATGCCGCGCAGGTCGATGGTCACGCGATCAGGCGCAGCACCTGCCATGGCCCCGACCTCGAAGGCGCAGACGGCTTGGCATCCATTCACTGGCGTGCCGCCTATCCTGCCATCTCTCTCTTTCAGCTCTCTTCACTCCGATCTCCCGGAGTTCAGCGGTCGGTCTGCGAAGGGGTCTGACGGTCAGACCCCTGCAGCCACCGCTTCGTGATGTCTTCGACCCGGATGCGCAGCGCGATCAACTCGGGCAGCGCGACCCTGTAGGAGTTCGACGGCTGGATGCGGCCGAGCGCCCGCTCCAGTCGATCGCAGGCGGCGCTGGCCTGGGCGATCAGCTTGTTGGATGGCGACGGAGCGGCCTCGCTCGCTGCGCCGTCCTCGGGCTCAGCACGCAGCGCCGACACCGTCGTGCGCGTGATCTCGGCACCGCTGGCCAGCAGCCCTTGAACCTGCTTGGGGTTGTCGTCATGTAGCTTGCTGAGTTCATGCAGCGTTCGCGGCGACGTGCAGCGCCCCGACTTCAAGGCCTCGTCAAGTTCGGGTGGCAGCTCCAGCAATGACAGGTGGTGCGCCACCGTCGTCAGGTTCATGCCGAGCTGCCTGGCAATGGTGGCGTTTGAGTCACCGGCGTCGACTTGCTCGCTGATGAACCTCGCCATTTCGAGCGGGGGTCAGCCCGTGGCGTTTCTGGTTCTCGGCGACCTGGGCGTAGCGATCGGCGGGGATGTCGCGCACGACGACCGGCACTTCGTGAAGGCCCGCTCGAATCGCTGCGCGCAGTCGCTTGGCACCGAAGTGGATGCAGTGGCGGCCATCGCCATCCGCGAGATGCACGACGAGCGGTTGCAGGACGCCGCGCTGTTGGATGTCGGTGGCGAGTTCTTCGAGCGCAGTCTCGGGGAACTCCGTGCGGGGGTTGTTCGCATCCTCATACAGAAGCGAGACGGCCACGAACATTGGCTTGCCGTCCGGGATACCGGCCGGGGACGCAGCGAGCGGGATCGCCACCGGGGCAGGCGGCGCTAGGTCCGAGCGCGAGGCAGAGTCTGCGGGCGAATGCGTCGCGCACGACTCTGGCTCCGCGTCGAGGAGGTCGAGCTGAGCGTCTTTGGACTTGTGCCACGGAATGCGCATGAAAGCATCGTGCCGTTGCCGATCAATGCGCGGTAGTCCCCTTCAAGACTGGCTTCGCAGCCTTGCGACGTCCCGCGACGACTCAAGTGCACCCTTGGCGTCTCAACACGTCGCATCGCCGTCACGCACGGTTTCAACTTTCTGCTTCTGCTCGCCTTGCGGCGTCGCTCGATCTGGTCTGACCACTGCCGGTCTGGATTTCGAAACGGCTGCAAGCGCCGCACTTGCGCAGTCCGGTCTATCTGACCCGGTAGTCCGGCGATCTGAACAGCCGCTGTTCAACGATCTGCAATCGTTTGCCCGAGTGGGCGCTGCGGCCGCAATGCATCGGTATGCAGCCGTTCGCTATATGTCTGCGAGTTCACCGTCCCGGCCAGTTGCTGCCACTCAAGTTGGCAAGGCGAACGTCAGGAACAGACTGGCTGCCGCCGTTCGACTTCGGCCTACCGAATGACGGCGGCTGCCGAAAGCTGCCCGTGGCGGCTTTCTCGGCGACCGACCGGTCCACCTCGGAACTTGACGTTCGCCGACCTCGTCGAGCAAATCATCGTTTCACCCCGGCGGGCATTTGAGTGTGTGACCCGGCGAGCGGGTGACGTTGGCCACTGAACGGCTGC
>JBGQEX010000217.1:0-7180 GCA_041496605.1 Piscinibacter sp. | reverse complement strand
GACTCCGCATCGAAGCCGCGAACGCGCAATCCACTGGACATGCGCAGGAGATCAGCAATCCGAATGTCCCGCCGAGGGTCTTCAGGCTGTCGCCACTCCGCAATCGGCGCTGGTTGCCAAAGGTCGTAGGTGCCATCCGCAACAAGCATTCCCATCAGGATCGCGAGCACGGTCTTGCCCATCGCCCAGCTTTCCAGTGGCGTCTGGGGTGTGATTCCGGGTGCATAGCGTTCAGCGATGATCTTCCCGCGCCAGGTGACGACGTAGGCCGACGTCATCGCGCCAGCCGGTTCGAAGGCTGTGTCCACCGCCCGCTTGAGTTTCGCCGCATCGATCTGTGCCGGCAGAGATTCCTGTGGCACGACCTCGCCTGCAGGCCATGGACTGCTCGCCGTCGTGGTCAGCGAAGTTGTGGGTTCCTTCGGCACAAAGTGCAAGGGCGCGCCAGATTCGGCGTCCACAACGCACCCTTGCCGGGCGCCAACAAACTGAGCGCTGCGTACGGCGCCCTTCGGCGTAGCCACGTGGACCGTCTTCCTGGCGGCGTCGACAACTGGCTTGCCGAGATCCTTGCGGACGTCAAAAGGCGGCATGGCGCCGGCATTCGCCACGGCGAAGTCGGCGTCGAGGCCGGAAATGAAAACCGCCGCGCAAACCACCCGCGCCAATGCAGCCGCGTGATGGCTCATAGGATCACCCGGTGGTGCGACGTATTCGGTGGGGAACTCCAGAGCCTTCGCGCGAGCGACGCGAGCTTCGCGGTTCAGCGGCTCCTTGGGCGGGGAGGCGACCGCCGGCACATAGGCTTCGCGGTTGGGAGTCGCGCAGCCGCCTGCCAAAACAAGCAAAAGTAGGACTGTCGCGTAAACGCAGAGCCACCGATTGTTCGGCATGGCCGCCTCCACCGTTCTTACTTCTAGCAAGACGCTAGCACTGCCACGTAGCTGCGTCTAGTGGCAAGCCGAGTCATGCAGCCTCTCCGCGGGCGACCTGTCCAACGTCTGCTTTTGAGAGAAGTGAGGGACGCGACCTGATGTCCGCTTCTGGCCGTCAGCCGTGGTTCCCCATGTTCGCCGAAAGCAGCCTTTTGAAGATCAAGCTTTCGCCGCGAAGGGCAGCTTACGGGCGCGGTCGCGACCTCACACTCCCGGCCAGGACCCGACGGTCGCGACCGACAGCTTCAAGGCGGTTGAGTCGCCCTCGGACGGCCTGCAACCGCCTGAGTCCCTTACATCGTCTTCGCAAGCCAGGCGAGAACGTCGCGCTGCACCTCGTCGCGGTTGGTTTCGTTCAGCACTTCGTGACGGGCGCCGGGGTAGTAGTGCGTCTCGATGCGAGTCAGGCCGAGCGCGTTGTAGCGCTCCACCAGCCGCCGAGTGCCGACCAGGTTCTCGCCGACCGGGTCGAGCTCGCCCTGAATGACGAGCACCGGCAGGGTCTTCGGGATGCGCGCCTCGAGGGCCGGGTCGAGCATGCGTGCGAAACCAACAAAGATGTCCCGCGCAAGCTCATTCGTGAACGCGAAGCCCGAGAGCGGATCTGTCGTGTACTTCTTGACCTCGTCGGCATCGCGGCTTAGCCACTCGAAGCCGGTCGTTCCGTTGAATGGCTTGTTGAAGTCCCTGAACAGGCCGGCCCAGACAGCGGAATCGCCCAGCGCATCTTTTTGCACGGCCTCGTTCAGCGCGTCGATCAATGCCGCAGGTGGCGGTGGCCTGTATGACGTGCCGCTGAGAATCAGCCCGTCCAGCAGGTCGGCGCGGCGCTCCATGTAGCTGCACACGCGAACGACAGATTCCGACGAAGCCACCAGACACTGCTCGCGCCGAAGCGCAGCCGATATAGGCGATCAAGGTGCAGCCGAGGCTGGTTGCCGCTCCGTGCTCAACGTGCTGAGGAAGCTCACCAGGTCTGCCGCTTCGGCGTCGGTCAGTTCGATCGGGGCACGTTCGGCATGCGTTCCAACTGTCCCGCTTGCATGCCGGTGGGTCAGCTCGGAGTGGCCAGTTGCGGCATGCGGTGCCTGGAGGTAGTGACGCACGACGTGTTCCAGCGTCGTGAACTGCCCGGCGTGCATGTAAGGCGGCCGCTGCGCTACGCCGCGCAAGCCCGGTGTCTTGAACGCGCCCTCCAGCGCCGCATCGTCGCTCACCATGAATCGAAGTTCCTGGCACGCGACGGGCTGGGCATCGCTGTACAGGCCCAGACAATTGAACTCGTCGCCACTCACCTTGGCCGTTGCGGCGGCACGCCCACGGTCGGGCATTGCAGCATCGCGCGGCGGTACCCCGGTGTTGTGGAACTGCTGGTCGGTGAAGAGCGGCCCGTTGTGGCAACTTACACACTGAGCCTTGCCCACGAACAGCCGCAGGCCCCTGACCTCGTTCGCGCGCAGCAGCCCTTGAGCGGCAGGGTCGCCGATCAGAACGGCATCCACGTAGCGATCCAGCCGGGAGGGTTCGTGCTGCAGTGACTTCTCATAGGCCGCGATGGCCTTGCCCATGTTCGAGAACACCCGCGAAACGTTTTCGCGCTGACGCAAATCCATCGATGTCCACGCCGCCTTCTCGGTCGCACTGCCGTTGGGTCCGGCGTCCCTGGTCAGGCCGTCGAACCTGGGCATCGCGTTGAACAGGGCCTCATATTCCTTGCGGTAGTTCTCGGCCACGAGGTGCGCATAGCGTGTGCGGTTTCCCCCGTGCTCCACCGCATCTTCGAGCGGGCCGAGCGCCTGGGCCCACAGGCTATCCTTGCGGCCATCCCAGAACAGCCAGCTGCTGTAGCCGGCACCCACGATGGGCATCGCTCTGCGCGAGCCCGTCCCGACGCCGTGGCTGACCGGCAAGCCGTCCTGGAATTGCTTCTGGGGATCGTGACAGCTCGCGCAAGACACCGCGCCGTTGCCGCTGAAGCGTGCATCGTTGAAGAGACGCCTGCCAAGATCGACTGCGGCGGGCAGCCGCTCCACCGCGTTGGACGGATCGACCGGCACGGGAGGCAGACGCTTCAGGCTGAGCGACGCCAGGACCGCCATCTCTTCGGTGCTCCACCGATCTGCGCCCGCCGCAGGAAGTCGGGGAGCCGCATGGGCGAAGGTCACCACCAGTGCCGCGCTCGCGGCGAAGGCGCTGCCGAGCATCCAAGCCATTGATTGAAGTCTGCGCATCTTTGTCTCCTTCGAGATGTTGACTCGGTGCCTCAGCGACCGGTGCCCGGTTCTGACACGACGGTGTTGAAGGTCACCTTGTCGGCGCCTTCGGGGCTGTCGATGGCGAGCTTGATCTCCCACCAGCCCGTCATGCTGAACTTCATGCCCTCGATCAGATAAGTGCCGCCGGGCAGATCCTGCGTGACCTGCGGCCGCGTTGGCAGCCCGTGTCCGTGCTGCGGCATGCCGCCGTCGACCGTGATGCGCGCATGCGCAATCGGCGCACCTGTGGATGACGCAAGCTTCACTTGCCACGAGTGCAGCTGGTTGATGGCCGCCGGCGTGGCGGGCGGCTGCAGCGTCACGACGTACTTGTTGTCGACACTCGGGCGGGTGAGCGAAACGTCGAGGTTGGGCGGCGCCGACATGCAGCCGGCGGCGGTGACGAGAGCGACGAGCGAGAGGGCTGCGGAGATGAAGCGGTTCATGACGTGGTCCTGGATGAGTTGACGGGTGTTGAAGGAGGTCCGACTTGTCATCCGACAAGGCGACAAGTTGGGCTTACTTTCGTGCCCGGCCCATTCGGGTGACAGCGCTATGCGACCAGCTGCGCGCTGGCGTCCGGCAGCGGTCGGCCCTATCGACCGAGTGGTTGACGTGACGCGCCCACCTGCGCTCTCGTCCGACGTGACCATGCCTTCCATTCGCCATGGACGGCAGTGCGCTGCTCATGAACGCGGCACACCGTTCGGTTGATGCCATGGCCATCTGCAGGAACGGAGGCGACAGTTCGTCTCAAGTAGCTGTCGCCATGAGGAGCGGTCGACGAAAGTGATGGTCATCGAAGACATCCCGTCGTCGAGCCACCCAAGGAAACTCACCATGAACGAATCGAAGCAACCCATCTCCTGCCGCTGTGCCGCGTGCCAGGGCGAAACCTGCGCCTGCGGCTGCCGCCAGCCCGCTGCCGCTACCTGCGGCTGCGCCGCGAACTGCTCTTGCGGCAAGGCCTGCGCCTGCGCCAAGAGCTGATGACGAAGCCGTCCCGCGGCTCGCGCCGCGGGATCCCTCGACAGTGACAGGAGTGATCCATGAAGAATCTGCTGCAGAGCCTCGCGAGCCTCTTCGCCCGACGGCGCACCCCCAGCATCGAGGAGCAATACCTCGCGCAGGCGGTGGACGCGAACGATCTCCAAGTTCGGCTGCTCGCCCTCGAGCGAGCACGCCCCTGATGTTCGAGCCCGACCGGCGCCAAGCCGGTGGGCACCTCCCATCGCGACCTACATCGGCCGGAAGAGGTGGCCGAACGCGCGGCTGACCTTCAACGGCCTTTGCAGTCCCCGCACGCTCAGGCTGTAGTGCCCGTTCTCGTCTCGCGTCGCGCTGACGATAGCGCTCGAATTGACCATCACGCTGCGATGCACCTGGATGAAGTCGGTCGAGTCGATGCGCGCCATCAACTCACGCAGGCTCATGCGCACCAACGCCTCGCCGGTCGGCGTCACGACATTCACGTACTTTTCGGTGGCTTCGAAGCAGACAACGTCGGCGACCGGGATCATCCTCACGGTGTTGCCCACCCCGGCGCGGATGACCTTGATGCGCTCGCCCAATTCGCCCTCGGGCTTGGCGATCGACTGCATGCGCTGCATCAGCGCCGCCATGTCGCCCGCCTGGGGCGACGCGGCGCGTTCCGCCAGCCTCGACTTGAGCCGATGCACGCTCTGTTGCAGGCGTTCGGCCGTGGCGGGCTTGAGCAGGTAGTCGACCGCAGCGCGCTCGAACGCAGGGACGGCGAAGTTGTCGTAGGCCGTGATGAACACGAACAACGGCTCGGCCCGGTGATCGGGCCAGTCGTCGGCCACGACCTCGGCCACCTCGATCCCGGTGCGACCTGGCATCTTGATGTCGAGGAACATCACATCGGGCAGCAACTCCAGCGCCAACTCCGTGGCCCGCAGCCCGTCGTCGGCCACGCCGACGATCCGAAGCTCGGGCCACACCTGCTCCAGCAAGCGGGTCAGGGTGCGCGCGAGAACGGGTTCGTCCTCGGCGATGACGGCGGTGGGTGGGGTGGCCAGGGTCATGCGGGTCTCCTCGACGGCTCGACGAAAACGCTGGGCAGGACATGCAGTGTGCGACGGATCAGGTCGGGATGAACACCACGGCGCAGACACCGGTGGGTTCCCGACGTTCGAGGCTGAGGCGGGCCGCCGAGCCGTACAGCACGCGCAGGCGGTCCCGCACGTGCTGAAGACCGTAGCTGGTGTTAGCCGGGCGCGCCGTGGGCACATCGTCCTCGTCGGCAGGCAGTCCCAAGCCGCTGTCACTTACGCGTATCTCGATGCCCGCGGGCATGGCGCGCGCCACCACCTCGATGCTGCCGTGGCCGACCTTCGGCTCCAGGCCGTGCTTGATCGCGTTTTCCACCAGAGGCTGCAGCAGCATGGGCGGCACCTCGGCGCGCTCCAACTCGGCGGGCAGTTCGAGCCGATAGCTCAGTCGCGGCCCCATGCGCAGCGCCATGATGTCAAGGTAGGCGCGCAGTTGCGCGAACTCCCGGCTGAGGGCCACCGATTCGGTCTGCGACGCGGCCAGCGCGCTGCGCAGGTACACGATGAGCTGATCGATCATCAACTCAGCCCGATTGACGTCCTCCCGCACAAGGGAACGCACATTGGCCAGCGAATTGAAAAGCATGTGCGGATCGAGCTGCGCTCGCAGTAGCCGAAGCTGGGCCTCAACGGCAAGGCGCTGCGCCTCGGAACGCGCTGTCGCCTCCTTTGCAAGGGTTTCCCTTGTCGCGAAGTAGTTCAGGGCGATGCCGCCCACCAGCACGGTGAAGAGGATCGGGATCAGGCTGATCTGCTGGTGTCCCACCATGCGCATCGGTTCGCCCAGCGCGATGAAGGCGAACTGGTGCCCCACGAAGTAGCCCACCGGAATCGCGATCAGGCCGATGAGCAGCCAACGCAGCGCCGGTTTGAAGCGGTCGAAGCGGTGTGTGCGCAGCAGCAATAGGGCGCAGGCCATCATTGTCAGGCCGACGCATTCATGAAACACGAGTAAGCGTGGGTAGGTCTCGAGCCCAGGAACGAGGAAGAAAAGCAGTGTCGAAGCGAGGGCCCAGAAGGCGGCAGCGGCGCCGATCACCGGAAGCGCGCCTTTGAGCCTGTCTGGCCAGTGGCTGGCGATGGGGGTGGTTGACGGAGACATGGCAGGTAACGGTGCTGCGAATGGAGTGTGGTCGATCCGACTCTAGGGCCAGGGTGGTCCACCGCCAAGCGGCCGTGGGGGCGACCGGGTGTGCTTGTCCATGAACTGTCGATTCCTTCTACCGAACGGTCGCCCGGGGCTTGATCACCGGTCGGACGACAGCCGCGCAGGTTCGTTTGGCTGCGCAATCGGACTATTGGAACCACGTGCCCAGCGCCATGACAGCGCCGACGCCGAGGCCATAGGGGATGTGCGAGAGCGGGCTTGCGAGCAAGGCATTGGCGCTGCGCGGTCCGCGCCGGCCGAACCAGCCCCAGCCAAATGCCGGCATCAGCACGAACCAGGGCAACAAGGACGTGACCAGGCCGAACAGCAGGCCGCCCAAGATGGGGTGGTTGGGGGCAGGCAGGCCCAGGGACAGCAGAACGGCTGGGTATATGAGCGCCACGCCGCCGCCGCCGATGAGGAAGTGGAAGGCCCAGCCCAGGCCGGCCTCGCGTTGCAGCGATGGCGACACCTGGATGTCGGCGTGGGCCAGGCGCCCCCGCGTCAGGCCCAGGAACCAGCGGCCGACCAGGGCGACACTGACGCCGTTCCTGATGCCGACCCTGGCCATGGCGGTTTCGGTGATGTCCATTAGTACGGCACCCAAAATGCCACCCAGGAAGGCAAGAACAAAGGCATTCATGGCGAACCTCGGAAAGTTGAATGGCGACCCGAGGCCATCGGGTGCCGGCGCTGGATTGCCCTCGCCGCAGGTACGACCCTCGGCGCTGTTTGGATCAGGACTTGGGGCAGGTGCAGCCCTGGCCGCAT
>JBGQEX010000216.1:0-7181 GCA_041496605.1 Piscinibacter sp. | reverse complement strand
GGTCACGCGGCGGGCCGTGGAGGCGTTCGGGTCGATCATCTTGTAGTACAGGTCGTGGCTGAGCGCGTTGGCGATCGTCAGCAGCAGGCCGTCGGCGGTAGACAGCGCCGCCGCCAGGCCACCGGCCGCCACGAGGCCCGACACCACGTAAGGCAGGCCGCCGATTTCCGGCGTCGCCAGCACGATGATGTCGCCGCCGATCTTCATCTCGCCGAGCTGCAGGATGCCGTCACCGTTGACGTCCACCACCGACAACAGCGTCGGGTCGACCTTCTGCCAGTTCGCGATCCACACCGGCAGGTGGTCGAACGGCGTGCCCACCAGCAGCGAGTAGACCTCGAACTTCGCGAGCACCGCGAGCGCCGGCGCCGTGAAGTACAGCAGAAAGATGAAGAATAGCGACCAGGTCACCGATTCACGCGCCTCCTTCACCGACGGCGTCGTGTAGTAGCGCATCAGGATGTGCGGCAACGCGGCCGTGCCCACCATCAGGCAGAAGATCAGCGCCAGGAAGTTGCGCCGCGACACGTCGAAGTCCTTCTTCGCCTTGGCGTCGCCGTTCGGATCGCCGGAGAACACCTGCGCGTGCGGCAACATGCCCGCCAGCGGCTTGGCGCGTGCCTCGTTGGCCGCCTTGGCTGCCGTCCAGGTCTTCTTGGCATCGGCGTTGTCCTTGGGCATGGCCGCGATCGCCTTCTCGGCTGCCTGCACCTCGGCCACCGGGGCGTTGGCCGCCTTCAGGTCCTCGAGCTTCTTCGCCGCCGCCGACCGGTCGGCGTCGAGCGCGACCGGCACGTCCTTCAGCTTCTCGGCGAAGCCATCGGCGCGCTTCTTGAAGACGCCGATGACTTCCTGTTCCTTCGGATCAGCCACCAGCTTCTTCTCGAGCGTGGTGACCTTGTCGAGCTGGTAGCCATAGACCGCTTGCGGAATCGGCACGCCGGTCTGCTTGACCGCCAGCCACACCACCGGCAGCAGGTAGGCGATGATGAGAATGACGTACTGTGCCACCTGGGTCCAGGTGACCGCACGCATGCCGCCGAGGAACGAACACACCAGGATGCCGCCGAGACCGACGAACACGCCCAGCTCAAAGGCGAGCCCGGACATCCGCGCGGTGATCAGCCCGACGCCATAGATCTGCGCCACCACGTAGGTGAACGAACACAGGATCGCGGCAAAGATGCCGAGGAAGCGCGGCAGGTTGCCTTCGTAGCGTGCGCCGAGGAAATCGGGGATCGTGAACTGGCCGAACTTGCGCAGGTAGGGCGCGAGGAACAGCGCCACCAGGCAATAGCCGCCGGTCCAGCCCAGGATGAAGGCCAAGCCGCCGAAGCCGGTGAGGTACAGCGTTCCGGCCATGCCGATGAACGACGCCGCGCTCATCCAGTCGGCGCCGGTGGCCATGCCGTTGTAGAAGGCCGGGACGCGCCGGCCCGCGACGTAGTACTCGGCCGCGTCGGTGGTGCGGCTCATGATGCCGATGCCGGCATACAGCCCGACGGTCGCGAACAGGTAGATGTAGCCGATCCAGGCCTTGGACAGCCCCATCTGCTCGAAGATGGCCAGCGCGACGACGAACGCGATGAAGCCGCCCGTGTACCAGCTGTACACCTTGTTGAGCTGCGACTTGAACGATGTTTGCGAGGCTGCGCTGAATGCCCCGCCTCCGCCGGTGTTGGGTGCTCCGCTGGCCATGTCAGTTCTCCTCGGCAACGCCGTACTCTTGGTCCAGGCGGTTCATGTACCAGGCGTAGTACCCGATGATGGCCACGTAGATGATCAACGCCCCTTGAGCCGCGACCCAGAAACTGAAGGGCCAGCCGAAGAAGCTGAAGTCGAGATCGCGGGCGAAGAAGCCGATCACGAATGTGACGAAGAACCAGATGGCCAGCAGAATCCCGGTAATGCGAAGATTCTTCCGCCAGTACTGATGGTGTCTCTCAGATAGTTGCATCGCTTTGCCTCCAACGTTGCCACCCCGGGAATCGCCCCGGCGCTTTCCGCCCGCCCGCAGGCGGCCTCTCACCTCACACCTGCCAAGCAGGGTTCTTTTCCGGCGGCCCGCGAGCGATGCCGGGCCGCTGTCAGGCAGCCAGCCCGGTTTCGCGCTCGAGTTGGGCCGCCACCTTGGGTTCGAAGCCCTTGAGGTGGCGGATGATCCGCCGCGCCTCGTCGGGCTCGTGCCTGTCCATCTGCACCCGGGCCAGCTGGTACCAGCCATACGGGCTCATCGGCTGCAGTTCGGTATTGCGTTTGAGCGCCGCCACCGCCTCGTCGAAGCGCCGCAGCTGGATCAGCGTGAGGCCCAGGCCGTACCAGGCCCGATCCAGCTTCGGATCGAGCGCGACCGCTTCACGAAAGGCCTGCTCGGCCTCGGCCACCCGGCCGGCGCCCTCGAGCAGGAAGGCCAGGTTGAACCAGTCGGCGGCGCTGCGTTTCGGGTGTGCGGCGACCATGGCCTGCGCATCGGCGATCGCCGCGTCGCGCAGGCCGAGTTGCGCGCGCACGTTGGCGCGGCTGGCCAGCGCGTAGGCATCCAGGGGCCAGCCCTCGAGCATCGTGCAGAAGACTGCGTCGGCGGCCTCGCGCCGCCCCAGTACCAGCCAAGCCATCGCGCGCAGCTTGAGCTGCCAGTACGCCCAACCGCTGCCGTTCACCGACATGCCTGAACCCCGATCTGCAAACAGAGGTTGATCTTCGCGACCGTCGCGACAAACCACACCAGGGCCAGCAGCACGAAGGCCGCCAGTGGGATGTGGCGATCGATGACGACACGCGGCGTGATCAGGCGGGTGCCCTTCACGAACGGGTTGGCCAGCACCTGCAGCAGGCGATAGAAGAAGTTGCTGTCGCGTTTGGCGCCGGCCAGCAAGCCCAGCAGGAACTGGCCGGCCAACGCCAACAAGGCAATCTCCGCGACCAGCTTGATCGAAGAAATGATCAACAGCATGAAAACGCCGTTTCTGACATGGGCCTGACTGTGGATATCGCTCGCTTACAGGTTTCTGACAAACCCGTTCCACCCGCGAGGTTCCCCCCCTCGGATAAACCCTCGTTCCGACGCGGAACTGCGCCCAGGTTTGGCGAGAGTCAAGCGCGTGCGAAAATGCGCCCCCTTCACGAGGACCGGTCCATGGACATCGAACGCATCAACGCGATCGGCGCATCGCTCGCCGATCTGACCCAGCGCACGCTTGCGCTAAGGGGGTATCTTTGACTACGACCGCAAGGCGCTGCGCCTGAACGAAGTCAACGCGGCGCTGGAGAACCCCAACGTCTGGAACGAACCCAAGCGCGCGCAGGAGCTGGGGCGCGAAAAGAAGTCGCTGGAAAACGTGGTCGAGACGATCGACCATCTGACGTCCAACCTGTCCGACAACACCGAGCTGTACGACATGTCGAAGGCCGATGCCGACATCGACGGGCTCGCGGCCATCGAGGCCGAAGCGGCGAAGCTGGAGGCGATCGTCGCCCAACTCGAGTTCCGCCGCATGTTCAACAACCCGGCCGACCCGAGCAACTGCTTTCTCGACATCCAGGCCGGTGCCGGCGGTACCGAGGCCTGCGACTGGGCCAGCATGCTGCTGCGCCAGTACCTGAAATACTGCGAACGCAAGGGCTTCAAGTCCGAGGTGATGGAAGAGACCGAGGGCGACGTGGCCGGCATCCGCAGCGCCACGCTGAAGATCGAAGGCGACTATGCGTTCGGCATGCTGCGCACCGAAACCGGCGTGCACCGGCTGGTGCGCAAGAGCCCGTTCGATTCCGCCGGCGGGCGCCACACGTCGTTCGCCAGCGTGTTCGTCTATCCGGAAGTGGACGATTCGATCGAGATCGACATCAACCCGGCCGACGTGCGCACCGACACCTTCCGCGCCAGCGGCGCCGGCGGCCAGCACATCAACAAGACCGACTCCGCCGTGCGGCTCACGCACGTGCCGACCGGCATCGTCGTGCAATGCCAGAACGACCGCTCGCAGCACCGCAACCGCGACGAGGCCTGGCAGATGCTGCGCTCGCGCCTGTTCGAGCATGAAATGCGCAAACGCATGGCCGAGCAGCAGAAGCTCGAAGACAGCAAGACCGACGTCGGCTGGGGCCACCAGATCCGCAGCTACGTGCTCGACCAGAGCCGCATCAAGGACCTGCGCACCAACCTCGAAATCAGCAACACGCAGAAGGTGCTGGACGGCGACCTCGATCCGTTCATCGAAGCGAGCCTGAAGCAGGGGGTGTAATGAGCATCGGTGCCCTGCTCTTCGACCTGGACGGCACGCTGATCGACAGCATGCCGCACCACCAAATCGCGTGGCAGGAGTGGCATCGCCGGCGCGCGCTGCCTTTCGACGCCGACGGCTTCTTCGCCGCCACCGCCGGCCGTGCCAATGCCGAGATCGTGTGCGAGCTGTTGCCGGGTCGCACGGCCGACGACTACCTCGCGATGGCCGACGAGAAGGAAGTTCTGTACCGCGAGATCGCCGCCAGGTCTCTCGACCTGATCCCCGGCTTCGAGGCGCTGCGCCGCGCGGCGCGCGAGCGCGGCATGAAGCTTGCGATCTGCACCGCGTCGACGCCGGAGAACATGGCGCTCGCGTTCGGCCGCTTCGGCCTGGACGCGCAGGTGGACACCGTGGTCAGCCCGGCCGACGGCATGCGTGGCAAGCCGCATCCGGACATCTTCCTCGAAGCCGCCCGGCGCCTGGCCGTGCCGCCGCAAGACTGCGTGGTGTTCGAAGACGCGCCGCTGGGCATCGAGGCGGCGCGGCGCGCCGGCATGCAGTCGGTGGCGCTGACCACGTCACTGCCGGCCGAGGACTTCGCGTCTTTCGACAACGTGCTCGCCATCGTTCCCGATCTCACCGCGATCGACGTTGCTGCGCTCGAGCGCAGCGCCGACGCTCCCAAAACGGAGACATCCCATGCGTGAAGGCACCACCACCCCGATCCGCCGCGAGGACTACACCGCGCCGGCGTTCTGGATCAAGTCCGTCGACCTGAGTTTCGACCTCGATCCGGCGAAGACGCTGGTGATCAACCGCATGCAGCTGGAGCGCAACGTCGGCGTGCCGGCGCAGCCGCTGAAGCTCAACGGCGAAGAGCTGAACCTTACCCGCGTGCTCGTGAACGGCGAGTCAGTGTCGTTCCGACACGAGGACAGCATGCTGGTCATCGACTCGCTGCAAGGCGTGCCGCCGGGGCCGTTCACGCTGGAGATCCGCAACACCTGCGCGCCGGAGAAGAACACGCAGTTGTCCGGCCTGTACACCTCCGGCGGCGGTTTCTTCACCCAGTGCGAGGCCGAGGGCTTTCGGCGCATCACCTACTTCCTGGACCGGCCCGACGTGATGGCCGTCTACACCGTCACGCTGCGCGCCAACAAGGCAGCGTTTCCGGTGCTGCTGTCCAACGGCAACCTGGTCGAGCATGGCGAGCTGGAGAACGGCCGCCACTTCGCCAAGTGGCACGACCCCTTCCCGAAGCCGAGCTACCTGTTCGCGCTGGTCGCGGCCGACCTCGTCGCGCGCGAGCAATGGATCACCACGCGCTCCGGCAAGAACCACCTGCTGCAGGTCTACGTGCGCCGCGGCGACCTCGACAAGACCGAGCATGCGATGAACTCGCTGGTCGCGAGCGTGGTGTGGGACGAGGCGCGCTTCAAGCTGTCGCTCGACCTGGAGCGCTTCATGATCGTCGCGGTGGGCGACTTCAACATGGGCGCGATGGAGAACAAGGGCCTGAACATCTTCAACACGAAGTACGTTCTGGCCAACCCGTCCACCGCCACCGACGCCGACTACGCTGCCATCGAAAGCGTGGTGGGCCACGAGTACTTCCACAACTGGACCGGCAACCGCATTACCTGCCGCGACTGGTTCCAACTGAGCCTGAAGGAAGGCCTGACGGTCTTTCGCGACCAGGAATTCAGCATGGACATGGTGGCCACCGCATCGGCGCGCGCGGTCAAGCGCATCGACGACGTACGCGTGCTGCGCCAGGCGCAGTTCTCCGAAGACGCCGGTCCGATGGCGCACCCCGTGCGCCCCGACAGCTACGTGCAGATCAACAACTTCTACACCGCCACGGTCTACGAGAAAGGCGCCGAGGTGGTGCGCATGATGCAGACGCTGGTCGGACGTGACGGCTTCGCGCGCGGCATCACGCTGTACTTCGCGCGCCACGACGGCAGCGCAGTGACCTGCGACGACTTCGCCCAGGCGATTGCCGATGCCAACCCCGACAGCGAGCTCGCGACGCTGCTGCCGCAGTTCAAACGCTGGTACAGCCAGGCCGGCACGCCGCGCGTGACGGCGCGCGGGCGCTACGACGCGCCGTCGCGCACCTACACGCTGTCGATCGAGCAGCACTGCGCGTCGTCGAACGGCCAGCACGACAAGCAACCCTATGTGATCCCGATCGCGATGGGCCTGCTCGGCCGCGACGGCCGCGCGCTGCCGCTGCAGCTCGAAGACGAGGCGTTGCCGGCGTCGGGCAGCGCGCCGACCGAACGCGTGCTGGTGCTGGCTGAGACGCGCGATTTCTACACCTTCGTCAACGTCGACGAAGAGCCTGTGCCGTCGCTGCTGCGCGGCTTCTCGGCCCCGGTCACCCTCGCCGACGGCCTGCACGACACCGACCTGCTGACGCTGCTGCAGCATGACAGCGACCCATTCAACCGCTGGGAAGCCGGCCAGCGCCTCGCGCTGGAACGGCTGCTGGCAGCGGTCATGGGCAGTGGCGAACTGACGCTCGACGCCGCCTTCATCGCCGCGATGCGTGGCGTGCTGCAGCACCCGACGCTCGACCCCGCATTCAAGGAACTGGTGCTCACGCCGCCGAGCGAGATCTACGTGGCCGAGCAGCTCGACGTGGTCGACCCGCAGCGCATCCATACCGCGCGCGAATCGATGCGGCTGCAGCTGGCGCAGGCCTTGCGCAGCGAGTGGGCCGACGCGTTCGACGCGAACCAGGTGAACGGCGGCTACTCGAGCGACCCGGTGTCGGCGGGCAAGCGCGCGCTGGCCAACCTGGCCCTCGGCATGCTGTGCCTCGACGCCGTGGCGCGTGGCGATGCCGTGTGGCCGGGCCGCGCCTACCAACGCTTCAAGGATGCCGCGAACATGACCGACCGGCAGGGCGCGCTGACCGCGCTGGTCGCCGCCCATTCGGATCTGGCCGAG
>JBGQEX010000215.1:0-7187 GCA_041496605.1 Piscinibacter sp. | reverse complement strand
GCCGCGGGCATCGGGCTTCAACGCGCCGCGCAGGTCATCGTGGTCGAGCACGCTCAGGTGGACCGTCACCGTCTCGCCGAGTGTCCGGCTCGGCGTGGCCACGCTCAGCACGGTGACCGGTTCACGCTGCGGGCCGGTCAGGCTGCCGACCTCGTAGTCCACCCGCAGGTCGATCAAAGCCAGCTCAGCGGACTTCGAGTCGTCGCAGTACAGCTGAAGATGAATGCTGTTCAGGCGCGTTGCGGTGCCGCGCCACACGGCGCCGGTGAGGTAGGGCCGGAACTGCGCCAAGCGGGCCATCCACCCCGCGGCGACTTCGCGCAGCGCACCCAGCTCGGCGGGCTGGGTGTCAGCACAGAACAGCGACAGGTAGGTGCGCACCTCGTCTTCCACCTCGTCGTTGGCGGGGAGGTCGCCTGGGCGCATGCTGTGCTTGCCCAGAACGCGCGCCGCGCGTCGCTTGGCCGGCCCGTATTCCATCCCCTCCTCGACCACCAGGCGGGCAGCGGCAGCAGCGATTTCAGCGCTCATGGCGGACGACATGGCAGGATTCTAGGAGTGCCATCAAGGCACTTCCACCGCACCCATGCGTGCCACCACGGTACCGGCGCGGCCGGCCACATACGGCGAGTCGGGGCGCCTTTCGAAACGCTTGGGCGCTGGCAGCATGACGGCGAGGCGCGCCGCCGCATAGGGGCCGAGCTGGGCGGCGCTGACGTGGAAGTAGTGCCTTGCCGCCGCTTCGGCGCCGAACACGCCTTCACCCCATTCGACGCTGTTGAGGTAGATCTCCAGGATGCGCTGCTTGGACAGCAGGCTCTCGAGCATGAACGTGACCGCGAACTCCTGGCCCTTGCGCAGCAGGCTGCGCTCGCCGCCGAGGAACAGGTTCTTGGCCAGCTGCTGGGTGATGGTCGAACCGCCGACCAGCTTCGGCTGCACGCGCGGGGGCGCGGCGGCCGGCGCCGCCTTGGCCGCTGCCGGCTTGCCGCGGGTGGCCCGCGAGGCACGCCGCTCGAGCTGCTCGTTGATCTTCGCGACCCGTGCCTCGGCCTTCTGGTTGCGCTCCCAGGCCTTCTCCAGTGCGTCCCATTCGACGCCGCTGTGTTCGGCGAAGCCCGCGTCCTCCGACGCGATGACCGCGCGCTTGAGATTCGGCGAGATGCGCTCGTAGCTCACCCAGCGCTGGCTCCATGCAATCTGGTGCTTCTCGATCAACAGGCGCCAAGCTTCGGATCGTTGAAAAGCCGTGGACTGCGGGTCGACCACCGCCATCAGCGCGACACGAGCGAGAAAGTACAGCTGCAGCGCGACGAGCGAGACGGCGAGCAAGACCAGCAGCCGCCCGAACTGGCGCACCCCTCGCGCCCACGCCGCCTTCATGCGGACGCCGCCAAGCGTTGCCGCACGGCGGCCAGCACGTCGGCGGTGGCCGGCCGCACGCCGCGCCAGACAACGAACGCTTCGGCCGCCTGTTCAACCAGCATGCCCAGACCGTCGCGGCCAGTGGCGCCATGTGCGGCGGCCCAGGCCAGGAAGGGCTGCGCCGCCGGGCCGTACATCATGTCGAGCGCCAGCGTGCCGGGCCGCAGCGCCGTTGCCGCCACGGGAACTGTGGCGCCCTGGAGGCTGCTGGCACTCGCGTTGATCACCACGTCATATGCGGTGCCGGCGTCGGCCAGCGTCGAGGCATGCAGCCCGACGGCGCCGGACCGTGCCAACGGCTGATGGCGCGACACCAGCGCCGCGGCCTTGTCGAGCGTGCGGTTGGCGACGGTCAGTTCGGCCGGGCGCGCGAGGATCAGCGGGCCCAGTGCGCCGGCCGCGGCGCCACCGGCACCGACCAGCAGCACGCGCTTGCCCGCCAGTGGGCGTTGCGCGTTGCGTTCGATGTCTTGGACCAGCCCGGCCCCGTCGGTGTTGTCGGCGAACCATCCGGCAGCGTCGAAACGCAGGACGTTGGCCGCCTGGGCGAGCGCGGCGCGCTCGCTGTGCCGGGCGGCGATGCCGAATGCTTCGAACTTGAACGGCACCGTGACGTTGCAGCCGCGCGCGCCTTCGGCCGCAAAGCGGCGCACCGTAGGCGCAAATCCATCCAGCGGGCACAGCAGGCGGCCATATTCCATGGCCTGGCCGGTCGCGTTGGCGAACAGCGCATGAATGAACGGCGACTGGCTGTGTTCGACCGGGTTACCGGCCACGGCGTAGCGATCCATCTCAACCGGCGGACGTGGGGGTCAGCATGTCTAGGGCCTGCCAGTGAGGGTGGTTTCGAGGCCCTCTTCGCGGGTGAACTTGAAGCGCGACGTGATCACCAGTTCGTCGGCCTTGCGGCGCATCGCCGGCGTGAACGGCCCGAACGGTGCTGCCGCCATGACGATGGCGACCGCCCGCTTGTCGAGCACCGTCGAGTGCGAAGGCCGCACCACCTCGGTCTCGATAACTTGGCCCGCCGCATCCACCGTCACGTTCATCGTCAACTCACCGTACAGCTTGCGGCCGCGGTATTCGGGGAAGTTGCGTGTGCCGCGTTCTTCGATCTTGCGCCGCAATCCGTCGTAATACAGCGCATACACCTCCTCCTTCGTGGCGGGGCTGATGTAGCGCTTCTTCGGGCGGGCATTTTCTTCATTGATGCGCTTCTCGATCTCGGCCAGCAGCTGGAGCAATTGCCGCCGGCGCTCTTCTTGGGCCTGTTCGGTGGGCGAGCCCTGGTCGCGTCGCGGGTCGGGTGGGGGCATCAACGCCAGCTCGCGGCGGATCTGTGTCAGCAGCTGCTGCTGGGTTTCCTGCAATTGCTCGATCTGCTTGTGCGCCTCTTCGGTCGCCGTGCCCAGTTCGACCAGCGCCGACGGCGGCAGCGGCGAGGTGGCGCGGCCGCGTTCGGCTTCGCCGCCGCCGGCCAGGCTCGCCTGCGCGATCGCCTGCGCCTTCAGCGGCCGCTCGCTGGAACGCGCATTGACCAGAATCACCTCCAGCGGCGTGTCCTGGAACACGCGGTCGAAGGCCTGCGGGTCGACGAAGTGCACCGTCAGCAGCGCGGCATGCACGCCCACCGAGACGAGCAGCGCGATCTGCAGGTTGGAGAGATTCTTCAGCATCCGGTGGGTCAGGCGGCAGTGGCTGCGGCTTGGGCGCCTTGCTCGGCGTCGTCATCCTTCACGTCGATGGCCAGCGTCAGCGGGCCGGCGCTGTCGGCGGCTTCATCGACTTCGGCATCATCGACGGGCACGTCGTCCGCGGTCGTGGTCGGGTCGTCGAGCCGCAGGGCCACGTTGGCGTGGACGTCCAGTGTCAGCAGGTCGGTGCCGGCGATGCGCACGCGCACGCGCGCGCCGCGCGGCATGCCGTCGGCGCCCAAGGCGCGGAACACCAGCGGCAGATCGTCGGCCCGCACCAGACCGTCCTTCATCACCACGGCGTCGAGCTCGTGCACGCTGTTCTGTTCCAGGTACTGCAGCGTCCAGTAGCGCTCGATGCCCGACTGGAAGCCGTTGTAGGCACTGTAGGCCGCGTCGAACCCGGAAATGATGGAGAACAGCGCCGCGTCGCGCGGCTTGAACGGCGCAGCCAGCGCGGCGGTGCGCCCGTGACGTGCGCAGGCGATGATCTGCCATTGGTTCACCAGGTCCACATAGCGGCGCAGCGGCGAGGTGGCCCAGGTGTACTGCGTCACGCCCATGCCGGCGTGCGGTGCGGGCTTCACGCCCATGCGCACCTTGACGCCGGGCGCCAGGCTGGCCTGGCTGCGATAGATGCCCGGCACGCCGCAGTCGTTGAGCCAGCCGCCCCAGGTGCTGTTGGCGAGAATCATCGCCTCGGCGACGATCAGGTCGAGTGGCGCGCCGCGCTGGCGCGTGCTGATCTGCACGCGTTCCTGGCCTTGCGGCTCGCGCCCGTGGTTGCCATCGAGGCGGAAGTTGTAGTCGGGCCGGTTGAAGTTTTCCGGCTTGCCGCGCACCACTTCACGCTGTGCCTTGAGGTGCTTGGCAAGGCGGAAGGCGAAGGCCAGTTCATGCGGGAAGGGGTAGTCCGCCGCCGCCTCGCCCGTCAGCGACGCTTCGGTGATGACGCTGTCGAGCTGGTCGTGCCGCAGGTTTGCGGCAATCGGCACGCGTTCGAGTTTGGTCTCGCTGGCCTTCACTTCCAACGTTGCCTCGTCGACGCTGACGTACAACGACACCGCGTGGCATTCGCGGCCTTCCATCAGGGTGTAGGTCTGCACCACGTCGTCGGGCAGCATCGTGAGCTTGTAGCCCGGCATGTAGACCGTGGACAGGCGCGCGCGCGCAACCCTGTCCAGCGCGCCATCAGGAGCGATCGCGAGCCCTGGCGCGGCGATGTGCACGCCGAACACCACGGTGCCGCTGCCCAGGCCTTGCACCGAAAGGGCATCGTCGATTTCAGTGGTGGCCGAATCGTCGATCGAGAAGGCCTGAACACCGGCCAGCGGCAGCGCCTCCTTGATCTCGACCGCCTGCAAGGGCGGGAAGGAAATACCCTTCGGGAAGTTCTCGAACAGGAAGCGCTTCCAGTGGAACTGGTAGGGGGAATCGATGGCGCCGGCGGCCTTCAGCAGATCCAGCGGGGCGGTGTGCGTTCGCTTGGCCGCCTCCACCACGGCCTTGTACTCGGGCGCGTTCTTGTCGGGCTTGAACAGGATCTTGTAGAGCTGCTCGCGCAGCGGCGGCGGGCACTGCCCGGTCGCGAGCTCCGTCGCCCAGGCGTCGATCTGCGCCGCAATCTGCTTCTTGCGCTCGATGCCGAGCAGGGCGGCCTTGACGATCTCTTCCGGCGCCTTCTTGAAGTTGCCTTTGCCCAGGCGCCGAAAGTAGTGGGGCGCCTCGAACAGGCGAAACAGCGCGGCGGCCTGCTTGGTGACGTCGGCCTTGGCGTCGAAGTAGTCGCGCGCCAGGTCGGCAAAACCGAACTCCTGCTCCGACGCGAATTCCCACGCCAGATCGAGGTCGATGTCTTGCGCGAGGATCTGTGCCGACGCGATCAACTCGGCCGGTTGCGGCTGCTCGAACTTCAGCAGCACGTTGGCTGCCTTCACTTTCACGCGCTTGCCCGAGTCGAGCTCGATCTGCATCGAGCTGTCGGCCTCGGACATCACGCGTCCGGCGAGGAACTTGCCTGCGTCTTCAAAAAGGGCGTACATCAGGCGAATTGTCGCCGAAGGCGGCCCGCAGGCCGCCTTCGGCTGCGCCGGAATGCGCCGCTCCCCCGAGCCCCCTCCGAGCGGGGGCTCGGGGGAGCGGTGTTCAGTCGCGTTTCTAGCAGCGCACGCTGCTAGAAGTGAATTCCGCGCATCATCTGCTGCATGGCGATCGCCTCGGGCGACAGCGTCGGCTTCGCGCTCTTGTCGCCCTTGGCCGCCGCGCTGTCGGGGAACATGCGGAAGCTCGTGTTCATCACGATCTGCGCCACCCGCGGCAGCAACGCGTGCAGCAGCTCGCCGGAAATGCCCAGCCGCGTCGCGACGCGCACCGGCTTGTCGACGCAGGCGCTGGCGATCATCTCTGCCGCCTCGTCGGGCGCCAGCGTCGGCACGTTGTTGTAGATCTGCGTCGGGGCGATCATCGGCGTGCGCACCAGCGGCATGTTGATGGTCGTGAAGGTGATGCCCTGGTCGGCGTATTCACTCGACGCACAGCGTGTCCAGGCGTCCAGCGCGGCCTTCGACGCCACGTAGGCGGAGAAGCGCGGCGCGTTCGTCAGCACGCCGATCGAACTGATGTTGACGACGTGCCCCTTCTTCTTCGCCACCATGCCCGGCAGCAGCCCCATGGTCACGCGCAGGCTGCCGAAGTAGTTGAGCTGCATCGTGCGCTCGAAGTCGTGGAAACGGTCGTAGCTGGCCTCGATGGCGCGGCGGATCGAGCGGCCGGCGTTGTTGATCAGGAAGTCGACGCCGCCGTAGGTGGCGGCGAGCCAATCGACCAGTTCCTTGCAGCTCGCCTCATCGGCGATGTCAGACGAATAGGTGACCACCGTGGCGCCCTTGCCGGCGGCGGCGAGGATCTCCTTCTTCGCCTCGGCGAGCTTGGCTTCGTCGCGCGCACAAATCACCGTGATGGCGCCCGCCTCGGCAAACTTGATCGCTGCCGCCAGGCCGATGCCCGACGAGCCCCCGGTCACCAGCACCACCTTGCCGCCGACCGTGCCGCGCAGCGAGCGGTCGATGAACAGCGCCGGGTCGAGATGGCGTTCCCAATAGTCCCACAAGCGCCACGCATAGTCGTTCAGGTTCGGGCACTCGATGCCCGACCCCTTCAGCGCGGCCACGGTCTCGCGGCAGTCGAAGCGCGTCGGGTAGTTGATGAAGGTGAAGATGTCTTCGGGCAGCCCCAGGTCCTTCATCACCGCGCTGCGCACACGGCGCACCGGCGCCAGTGCCATCAGGCCCTTCTTCACGCTCTTCGGGATGAAGCCGAGCAGCGCGGCGTTGACGAACAGGTTCATCTTCGGCGCATGCGCGGCCTTGCTGAAGATGTCGAGCACGTCGCCAATGCGGTAACCCTGCGGGTCGACCAGGTGGAAGCATTTCTTGTTCAGGTCGGTCTTCAGGTGGCTGATGTGGTCGAGCGCCGCAACGACGAAGTCCACCGGCACGATGTTGACGCGCCCGCCTTCGAGGCCCATGCTGGGCAGCCATGGCGGCAGGATCTGGCGCATGCGCTGGATCAGCTTGAAGAAGTAGTACGGCCCGTCGATCTTGTCCATCTCGCCATTGCGCGAGTCGCCGGCCACCATCGCCGGGCGGTACACCGTCCACGGCACCTTCGATTCGTTGCGCACGATCTTCTCGCTCTCGTGCTTGGTCATGAAGTAAGGGTGGTCCAGCCCTTCGGCCTCGTCGAACATGTCTTCGCGGAACACGCCTTCATAGAGGCCCGCCGCGGCGATCGAGCTGACGTGGTGCAGGTGAGCGACATCGGTGGCCTTCGCGAATTCGACCGCGTTGCGCGTGCCGTCGATGTTGACCTGCACCTGCGATTCCGTGTCGGCTGCCAGGTCGTATACCGCTGCCAGGTGGTACAGGTGATCGATCCGGCCCTTGAGTTTCTTCACGTCGTCGGCCGAGACGCCGAGCTTCTTCGTCGTCAGGTCGCCATAGACCGGAATCGCGCGCGTCTTGTTCGCGCCCCAGTAGTCCAGCAAATCGGCGACCTTGCCAGCGCTCT